>DATFQZ010000168.1:0-77736 GCA_035263765.1 Candidatus Angelobacter sp.
TCAGCGCGATGAAGCAGGCCATTACCTGGACGATCGAGAAGATTCTCTTCGTAAAGCTCATGGATAACCTCGATTCAAGACAATGTTCGACTTTCTTGAGGAAGAACCGCAATCAGCAACCTTTCCGGAAAGACAGTCGTAAATGTTCGGTGTGGAGGGTCCGGCTCACGAGCCTTTCGCGCTGGAATCGCCGGTTCCTGAATGTGGTATCGTTTCACGGCGGCGCAAGGGACATCTGAACGCGCCGGTAGCGATAGACGCATGCATTGGATACGCGTTTTGATTGGCGGTTTTCTCGCAGAAGCTTCAGTCTTCGCTGTGGTGCTCCCCGTTTTCAGGGTCTCCGGCCAGCATGCATTGCTCTATGTTGCGCCGGTGGCCTCTTTGGTCATGTGTTTCTTGTTCGCCGTCTGGGTCGGAAGGCGACTCGAATCGCACTTCGTCTTGCATGGGTTGCTCGTCGGAGTGGTGGCTGCTCTTCTGTAATGTTGCTCTCACGCGCGCCCAGCCTGAGCCTTTCGCCTACTATGTGGCTCATGGCCTGAAATTGCTGGGAGGCGCGGCGGGAGGGTTCGTCGCGAGTCGGCGACGACCGGCGACGGCGGATTCCAGCGTGGTGGCGCGCTAAACTCGCTAGCGCCAAGTCCACAGCTTTGGGAGATATTCCGAATGAAACTTCACTGGGTCCGCACGGTGGGCGCGTTGGCAATCTTAGTTTCCGGCTTTGCGCGTGCAGAAGCGCAAGGCGTAGAAGTCCTTCCCAAAGACAACGCTACCGGGGTCAGCCCTGACACCCACCTCGTCATCAAATTTCCCAGCACTCCCACGCTGGGCAAATCCGGACAGATCCGGATCTATGATGCCGCCGGCCACAAGCTCGTCGATACTCTCGACCTGAGCATACCCGCGGGCCCCGATCCCTCCCGCCGCATCCCAGTCACTCAGGGAATCCCCCTGGACGCATCCGTTCCCACTTCTCCGACCACGACAACTCCTGCCGTTCGCATCACACCCGCCGACCTCCATAGCTATCAACTCACAACTATCGGCGGTCTTGATAACTTCCACTTTTATCCGGTGATCATTCACGGCAACGTGGCGACCATTTATCCGCACAACCGTGTTTTGCAGTATGGCCACAAATACATCGTGCAGGTCGATCCTGGCGTCTTTCCCGACGTTGCCTTTTTCGCTGGCTTCGCCACAGACCGCGCTTGGACATTCCGCACCAAGGCGAATCCTCCACCGGCGGATACCACTCGCGTGGTTGTCGCCGCCGATGGCAGCGGCGACTTCTCGACCGTCCAGGGCGCCGTAGACTTCGTCCCCGATCATCCTCAGCGTCGGCTCACCATCTTCATCAGGAACGGCACTTACGAAGAGATCGTCTTCTTCCGCAACAAATCGAACCTCACCTTCCGCGGCGAGGACCGCGAGAAGGTCCAGGTCGGCTATGCGAACAACAGCGCGTTCAATCCGCCTCAGCCCGGGCCCAACCGTCGCTGTGCATTTTCGGTTTACGAATCAACGGACATCGAGCTCAGCAACTTCTCGGTGAACAATTATGCCTACGGGCAGGCGGAAGGTCTCCTCCTCTACGGCTCAAGAATCATCGTCGATCACATGAACATCAAGGGCTCGGGTGACGCCCTCAACTTGCGCGGCCCTGTCTACATCACTGACAGCCGCATCGTCGGCGACGGCGATACCATCCTTGGCGTCGGCCCGGCTTTCTTCAACCATTGTGAGATTCAGTCCATCGGCCCGTACATGTGGATCCGCAACACCGAAGCCAACCACGGAAATGTATTTGTGGATTGCACCTTTATTACCCGTGAGCGTCCCACCGCCCAGTTCCGGACGCCAGGAGCCGCTCAACCAGTAATCGCTCGCCTGCCCAACAACCATGGCCTCAACTATCCATTCGCCGAAGCCGTTCTGATCCACTGCCGCCTCCAAGGCATCCCGCCGGTTGGATGGGGACCCATCGAGGACGACACCTCACACCTGCGCCTTTGGGAATTCAACAGCACCGATCTCGATGGCCATCCTATCGACGTAACGCAACGCCATTCCGTCTCCAAACAGCTCACCCAGCCGCAGGACGCGGAGACCATCGCCAATTACAGTAAGCCTAGCTTCGTCCTGGACGGCTGGAAGCCGGTCGTCGAGAAGTAGCGCGGCTTGCGCCGGTCATGCGGCACTCAGGCTATCTCCCATCAGGCCCTGCACCCCAGTAAGCAGTGAAGGCGTGGCAACCGACTTATACTCTCGAAGAAACAAGCTGGGCAAGAACAGGGAATGAT
The DNA here is from genome assembly GCA_035263765.1 of Candidatus Angelobacter sp. GTDB lineage: Bacteria > Acidobacteriota > Terriglobia > Terriglobales > Acidobacteriaceae > Angelobacter. Next base: position 2,307 of record DATFQZ010000168.1, read on the forward strand.
GCAAATCATGGCCAAGCGCCACTGGGTTACGACATTGCTCGCAGTCTGGATGTTTGCGGACGCTGCGCTCATGCTCTTGTGGACAATTTATGAACTTTACCTATTTTGGGATTTTCAACTTCGACCACCCAATCAGCCGCTGGTCCCGGCCCCGCGGCATAATGCAGGGATGAGTGCAGGGTTGTTGGTCCTGGCGATTTGGTATAACTTTCGTCTCTTGCTGAGCCTTCTTCCGGCACCGCACCTTCTGCAGGGCTGGCTCGCTATGCCCTGGGCGCGGCGTCACTTTTGGATGCATTCCTATCTGGTGAGTATTTGGTTCGATCTGGCTGTGTCTGGTATAGCTGTGGCGCTGGGTTACGGGTTGCTTCGCATGCGCGAGTGGGCGCGCTGGAGTTATGCGGGTTTGTGCGTTTTAGCGATTGTGTCCCTTGGCGGGGTACAGTTTGGCCTGTTTTTATGGCCTTTAACTATATTGACCGCTTTCATTCTGCCCATCGCGCTGCTTGTATTTCTCTTTCGCCGCGGGCTTTCCGTACCACCTCGTGAAGGTTCTCCGTCCCCGGCCCCGTCGGCCAAACAACGATAATAGGGAGTCGCGCGACTCGTTGTACAATGCCTCCCGCTCGCGCAGTCAGAACGCCAAGGCCCGAATGGGAGAGGCATCATGACGGAGCCATCGAATCAGAGCATCGGCAGCGACACGCGCACGCTCATCATTCTTGCTTTTTCCGCGACCGCCGGAGTGCTGGTTGAGTTTTACGACTTCTTCCTCTACGGGTACGCTGCTGCCAGCGCGTTCCCATCCATCTTCTTCCCCCATCAGCCACCGACCCAGGCGCTGGTGTTCTCCTACCTGGCTTTCGGGGCGGGGTTCCCGGCGCGGCTCCTGGGCGCATTCATCTTCGGCCACTTCGGTGACCGCGCGGGACGCAAGTATTCGTTCCTGATCAACATTCTCATCGTCGGCAGCGCGACTGTCCTGACCGGGCTCTTGCCTGGGGCCGCGAAGTGGGGCATCGCGGCCCCGGTCTTGCTGGTACTGTTGCGGATCGCCCAGGGAATCGGTCTGGGCGGCGAATTTGGAGGCGCTTCGGCATTGCTCGCGGAGTTCGGAGCCAGCCGCAAGTCGCGCGCTTTCTGGATGTCGCTGGCCAACCTGGGGATCCCCATGGGCGCCATGGCCGCCAGCACCGTCCTGCTGCTGTTCAGCAAGACTTTCGCCACCACGGGCTGGCGCTACGCCATGCTCTTGTCCGCCGTCATCGTGGTCCCAGCGCTGGTGGCGCGCTACAAGCTGGCTGACTCTCCGCTTTTCGAGCGCATTAGACAGCGCGAACAGCTTGCCCGGATGCCCAGCTTCAGCGTGTTCAGGAAGCACGCCGTTCCCGTCCTGTTGCTGGCCGTGGTCTGCGCGTTCCAGCAGATGGATGGGTACGTGAGCGGGACGTATGCCATCTCCTTCATGAAACTCGCTGGCATCCCGCTGGCCACCACAGCCTCCATCATTCTCCTCAGCCGGGTCGGAGACATTCTCGGTGTGTTTTTGAGCGGGCCCCTGGCCGATCTGGGCAAACGGCGCGTTGTGGCCTACGCGGCGGTGGCGCTCACCACACTGGTCTCGTATCCGTTGGTTCTGGCGATACTTGGCAAGCGCGTTCTGCTGATCATGATCCTGCAATTCCTCATCACCTTTTTTGGCATGGGGCTGCTACATGGCCTGGCGCCGATTTTGACTTCGGAAAGCTTTCCCACAAAGTTCCGATACTCGGGCACGGGCATCTCCTACAGTCTGTCTGCGATCCTGGGCGGGATGATCGCGCCGTCCCTGCTGGCCGGCTTGATCGGCCAAGACGTTCTTCACAAGTGGTACTACGTGCCCGTGGTGTATGGCGTTTATTGCGTCGCAGCCATGCTGGCGTTGCTCTTCATTCGCGAAACCCGCGATGTCAGCTTGGATGATCTGGACCAGGCGGAACCGCAACCCGCGCTTGCGGCGAAAGCAAAGACTGCTTGACGGGACAATGGCAATCTTTGCTGCGCCCGTTGTGAGATAAGCTGCAGATTTCGCAGATGAGCACAGACCTCTCGTCGATCTGTGCCGATCTGCGGGTGTTTCTCCTCCTTGGCAGTTAACGACAGCGCAGATTGCCGTCGTCGTTCTCGATTTGCCCGCGGCAGTCGTTGTAATGACTCAAGCTTGTGTTGTTCCAGGAACCATCCTTTTTCTGGCAGCTTGCGCTCAAAGTATTTCCGTCACCCCGGATGTCACGGCAACTCTGCTGGTAGGTCCCAGAGGGCACACCACCTTGCGCCGTGCTGCCGCTGGCGCAGCGAAGACTCCCATTGTCGTTCACGATCGAGCCACCCCCGCATGAGCTGGTATCGATCCAGGTATTTGCCCAGCTTCCGTCACTTCGCTGGCAACTCGCATCAATGCGGTTACCGTTGCTGCGGATGTCGCGGCAGGTCTGCTGGTAATCACCGGCTGGCAGGCCTTGCGACGTGCTGCCGCTAGCGCAGCGAAGGTTGCCGTTGTCATTGACCACGGAACTGCAAGAGCTGGTGTCGAGCCAGGTATTTGCCCAGGTCCCGTCGTTTCGCTGGCAACTCGCATCCAGGCGGTTATTGTTGCTGCGGATGTCGCGGCAGGTCTGCTGGTAATCGCCGGGGGGCAGTCCTCCGGTTTGAGCATGACCCACCCCAGCCACAAGAACCACGGCCAGCGCGGAAAAGATCAGTCCACGCATATTTACCTCCTATACTGTTTTTCGAAGAGGCTTAGGTTGTTAGATTCCGGGCCATTTTTTTGAGTTGGGCGGGGACGCTCGCGGCCAAAAGACGGTGGAATTTCCAATTGTTCGCTCGGAGAAAAAGCAGCTTCGCTCAGAAAAAAAACAGCCCCTCGCGAGGCTGTGCTTTGCAACGTCCAGCCGGCAGACCGTATTCACTGGCAGCGCAGGTTGCCGTCCTCGTTCACGATGTTTCCATTGCAGGAGCGTGTATCGATCGAGGTGTTCTGCCAGGAGCCGTCCTTTTTCTGGCAATTGGCAAGCAACTGTGGACCGTTGGTGCGGGCATTGCGACAGGTTTGCTGGTAGCTACCCTGCGGGACAATGCCTGCCTGCTGCCCGCCCGCCTGCGACCGGGCGGAGGCGCAGCGGAGCTGGCCGTTGTCGTTCACAATGGACCCTTGACAGCTGCGATAATCGAGCGACGTGTTCTGCCACTGGCCGTTTCTATCCTGGCACTGGGCATTCAACTGCGATCCGTTGTCGCGGATACTGCGGCAAGTTTCCTGGTAGTTGCCGGAAGGCAGTGCGCCGGTCTGCGCCACGCCCGCTGTTCCCAAGACTCCAACCAACAAAGCCACGGCCAGTAGAGGCAGGATTGAGTTACGCATAGAGATTCTCCTTCTGGTATCAGAGTTCACCCATCTCAGAGTTGTCACGGTTATCTTTTTGATTAGATTCCCAGCGGTTTTCTTGAGTTGGGCTGGAATGCCCACGACCAGGCAAGAGACGTGAGCTGAATCGAGGAGCACGTCTCCTCAGCGAAAAGGCAGGCCCTTTTGCAAAGGACTGCTTTCGGCGATCACAGGCAGCGAAGGTTGCCGTCGATGTTGACGATTTGCCCTCCGCAAGAATTCGCGTGCTTCAGGGTCGTGTCTTTCCAGCTGCCGTCCTTCTTTTGACAGCTCGCCACCAGGTTGCTGCCGTCGATGTGGATGTTCTGACAAGTCTTCTGGTAGTCGCCGGGCGGTAAGGCCTGCGTCGGGCCCTGCCAGCCGCCGCCGTAGGTCCCGCCACTGGCGCAACGCAGCTGCCCATCATCATTCACAATGTTGCCGGCGCACGAGCTGGTATCGATCGAAGTGTTCTGCCAGTGGCCGTCCTTTTTCTGGCAACTGCCGATCAACTGGGAGCCGTTCGTGCGCATGTTGCGGCAGGTTTGCTGGTAATCGCCGGGAGGAAGTCCGCTGGTTTGCGCCATGCAGGTTGTTGTAGGAATTCCAACCACGAAAGCCACAGCCAGCGCTGACAGGATTGCGCCACGCATAGAAGTTCTCCCTTCTTGTGTCAGGGTTGTAAGGGTTTATCTCTCCGCTTAGATTCCGGGCGGTTGTGCTGAGTTGGGTCGGGTCGCCCTTGGAGCACACCCCTTGGCAACCGTAGAGGACGCGACTGCGGGCTCCCAAAGCCAGCCTCTAGAAAAAGGAGGAGTGTCGTAGCCTGACACTCCTCTTTGTTAAATCACACATCTTTTAGGGCGCTGCGACAGACCTATTGGCAGCGCAAGCGGCCGTTGTCGTTTTCGATTCGACAATAGGCGAAGTTCTTCAAGCTGGTGTCGCGCCAGTCGCCATTTCGCTTTTGGCAGGTTGCCGTGAGCCGGTCGCCATCAATGCGGATGTTCCGGCACGTCTGTTGGTAGGTTCCCGGAGGGACGCCGCCATGCCATCGGTCGCTGTAGTTGCCGCTGCTGGAACAGCGAAGGCGACCGTCGTCGTTGACGATGGCACCCTGGCAAGAGCGGTAATTGAGCGAAGTATTGCGCCAATTGCCGTCTCTTTTCTGGCAGGTTGCATCCAGGCGGCGGCCGTCGTTATGGATGTTCCGGCACGTCTGCTGGTAATCGCCGTAGGGGAGGCCGCTGCCTTGCCACTGGGTCGATCGCCCGCCGTCTCCATTGAAGACCCCTTCTGTACCTAAGGCGCCGGGCTGGGCCGCGTTCATTGTTCCCACGGTCCCGGCGAACAGAACCGCGATCAACGCAGATATAGAAAAACCACGCATAGACTCCTCCTTGGTACTGGAATCAAACAGATTTTAATTGGAATGTGCTCTGCTCAGAGTAGATGCGGAGCAGAGCTCAAGAGTTGCGTACGCGCGAGGGACTTGCGGTCAGTACCGGATCCCAAAAGTCACGGTGAGAAATCGCGCGTTGATTCTTTCGAAAGGGACGTAATGATAGCGCGCCTCGCCATAGAGCCGGTAAGGAGCGTCACCCACCCTGGCGGTGAGTCCCAGCCCGGCATTCGCACCCCAGGCGCTGGACGAAGAGTCAATGATGGTCTGGTTGGAGACCACCACCCCTGAACTACAGGTAAATCCCCACCAGAGCCAGACTGAGGTGCAAGTGGTGGCGTTGCCTGAAACGACAGCTTTGGACAAATTCGTGTTGCGGTGATACCAGCCGCCGCCGCCGATGATATATCCGCCATACGTTTTTCCGCGCAGCTCAAACCGATAGTTTCCGGTCACGGCAAACAGGTCAGTGGTGGCGCTAAACCCGGCGGCCTGCAAGGATGCAGCGCGCAGCGGGGATATTTGCCCGTCGTCGGGATAGAGCCGGTTAAACAGGAACTCGCCGACGAAGGCATTCTTGCGGTTGAAGTTGGCGCCGACACCGGTGTCGATGCCCCAAGCTGTATTCACCACCTGCCCAGTGGAGCCCAAGGGCACGCCCACGATGAAGCCAAGATTGCTGTTGATCTTGGGGTCATCGTTGGGCTCGTCGTCCCATTGAGCGCGGAGTGGTGTTACACAGGCGGCCAGGAAGAGGGCAACGCCGAGGATAAGTCTTTTGCTGCAGTTGATTTCCACTTTCGACCCCACGTCAGGCAGATGCTGCTGCCCTGCTACTCTGGATGCTCTCGCAACAGAGCGGGATGTCAGGGCCTAGGTTGGTGTTCGGCAGGCCCATTTGGCTGTGTGTGAATCAAAATCTCGCCTAAGGACATGAGCTGGTATTTGTAGCAGCTCACGGCGAAGAGCCCAAGGGCAAGCACGACGAATTTCCACGTTGCGTGGTAAATGCCGCGGTACTGCACAAACAGAGCGACTGAAACCAGGCCCGCCATAAAGAACAAACTGAACTCTCCCATGCAGATCAGCAGGTGACCCACGAGGGCATTCCGGTGGAACCGGAAATGCAGGCGTTGCTTGAGTGCGTGCGCCGGCCAATACGCCGCCTGCATGACCGCGACTACGGCAAGGGCAATCGTGAATACCCTGGGAGTGGCTCCCCCGGTCTCGGAGGCGTTCAGGTGTTGGTAAATGGGGAGGCCGACCGCGATTAGGACCAGAGACCCCACCGCCTGCACGGCCAGCAAACACCAGAAGACGATGTGATCCCTTGAACCCTCCATATCCTTAGCGCAGTGTGGCGCCCAGCAACGCCAGGATTCCGAGCACCCAGATCGCCGCTGCTGTTGAGCCGGCCACTGAGAACCTGGGCAGGCTAGGGCATTGCTGGCGCAGCGCCTTCACGGCTCGCCCTTGCTGTACGCTGGAGAGCGCCAGGGCCACCAACCCGATGATAATCATGAGTATGCCCACGGTAGGAGGGTCCAGCAACGTCGCGTGCGCGCCTTGTTTTTCGCGCACCACCTCAAAAAACTTGGCAATGGTAAAGCCAAACGAGATCATTCCCAGCGCCGTGCGCACCCACGACATCCGCGTGTTCTCGTGCGCGAGATAGGCGTTCTCGAAAGCCAATCTGGTGGCGGTGTCCAACGGCACAGCGGACTTTTCGCGGATTGAGTCATCGCTCGCGCTCATGGACGCGCCAGCCTCCAGCTGGCCAGCCGGTTAACAAGCGGACGCACCACCGAATACGGGACCAGAGCCAGCACCATTGCCACGATGATCGCCTCGCCCGGGTAAAAGAAGCGCAACACGACGACTTGATAGACCAAGTCCAGGACTACGGCAAATACAAAAACCTTGCTTGCGTCTTTCCACCCCTCCCTCAGCATGCCGCGCCGATGCTCAGGGAGGAAGATCAGCGCCCAAAGAAACGGCGGTCTGTTTGTCCGGGCATCGCGCATGCCGGCGCGAATGCCCAGAACGCAGGCCGTTAGCGGCTGCAGAATCAGCCTGAAGTTCATCGGCCCTTCGACCCGGCCGATCAGGTCGGTCCAAACGCGGGTGAAGAAGTCATGCATGGGCGACCGAAGCCTCGTTCCCCAGGCGAGGCTCGGGCTGAACGCTTGATCGTTCGATTCGCCGTTGTTTAGCTGAGTTGTGCTGGATCGGATCGAGTCAGGTCAACGGAAGATGGTCTCGAGGCTCAAGCCTGAGGCATTCCCACGTAGTAGGCGCTCCAAGAGCCACACTTGCGCCCGGGATCTTGCACCATGGCCCCGAGACATTCATCGTCGACATTGCTGAAGGTCGGCGAGGGTTAGATAAAAGTGCGGACGCTATTCTTTGGGCTTCAGCTCGCGCATGATTTCTTCCACCAGCTCCGGCTTGAGCCGTTCCATCACGCGATGCACCGCTTGGGCGATCGTGTGATGGTCTGTTCCGGCGCCTGCGCCAGCCGCGGCTGCGGCTACCACGGGCACAGCAGCTTCCACTGACGCTGCCACAACGTGCTCGACTTCCGCCGGCGCTGGTTCGTTGTAATCAACTTCCGCGGGCGTTGGTTCCTTCTCGAGCGAAGGAGCTCGCCGGACAACTGGTGAATGGGCGACGCTTTGCGGCGTGATCTCTTCCTCTCGAATCGGTTCGGTATAGCTGGCAGGCGGGTAATAATCCACGGAAGGCGCCGGCGCTTGAGAAGTTGAGACCACCGGTTGATGAACGTTCTCTGCCGGTGCGGCTTCGGTCGCGGGCGCAGCCCCCGTCACCGCGGATGGAGCTTCCATCTGGCTCGCGGGCCGGGCTGGTTCGGATGCAGGTTCAGCACTGACAGCTATGGGCTCGGCGGTCGCGTCGCTCTCTGGAGCCTGGCCGTAAGCCGCCATGGCAGCCGCGACTCGCGCCTCGAAATCTGAGTCAGGCGCGGCGCTCTGCTGGGCCTCGGCAGCAACCGGCGCGATCTCCTCGTGCGATACGGGTGCGACGACCGGCAGCTCGGCCACGGGGCCGCCAGCGGTCGCCAGCGCCTCGGCAAAACTTGGTGCGGGGCTTTGTTCCAACTCAAGGGGCGCATCTTCGGTTGTTACCGGCTGCGCGGTTTCCGTGGTTGGCGGCGCGCTTTCCTCGTGAACGGTCGAGATGAGGCCCGGTTCGCGGGCATCAGCAACCGTGTTGCGTGTCTGCTCAGCCGCGGACTCCTGGAGCTCGGGTTCGCGTGGAATCTCTATCTCACCGGTTGGCGGAGCCGCGGTGGGAAGGACCTCGGCTTCGGCCACAACTTCTTCGGGTTCCTGATACACCGGAATCTGCAGCGACGGCCGCGAGATTGTTTCCGTCATCCCAGTGTTGCTGGCTTGGGGAGTTGCTGGTACGGCAGCCGAAAAAGGCTCGGCCTGGCCGTCAATTTTGTCACGCCACGAATCCGGAGCAACGTATTCAGGAATCTGGGTGCGGATCGGCGTGGGCTCAGGAGCCGCTGCGCGTGGCGCCGGCGCCGGCGGAACATGGAAGTTGTTCATCGAATGCCCGGAATCCGTCCCCAGCAGATCGCTGAACGCGGAACTGGTGGCCATGTGGTCCGGGACGTCCACGGTGGCTTGCGTCTTGGTTACGATGGCCTCAGGGATTTCAAGGGGCGCCTCTTCGGGAGCTTCCTCATACAAACGCTCCACGGGTGCCGGTTCCGGAACCGGCGGCGCCTGGCCAATGCGCTCCTCAAATTTCTTGACGATTGCCAGCAGATCGCTGGCTTCAAACGGCTTCACGATCACGCCGTCGGCGCGGACGCGATTGGTTTCCTCCGGCCTGTACGGTTCCATCTTGCCGACCGTGAGCAGGACCGGCGTCTTCAATGTGGCCACGGAGCCGCGAACCTTTTCGCACACTTCCAGGCCGCTGTAGCCAGGCATGTAGACATCGAGAATGATGATGTCCGGTTTTTGCTCCGCGATTTTTTTTACCGCGGCAGCGCCGTTGCTCACCGCCACAACTTCGTAACCGGCGTCGGTGAGGATTTTGCGCCCCATATTCTGGGCGGTCACACTGTCATCGGCGAATAGGATTCTTAGCGACACGTCTATGCAATACCTTTTAGGGCAGGAATCGAGGACAACTTACTGTCAATTATCCTCGAAGTCAATGGAAAGACCACCTCAGTATCTAGTGAGGTATAGCTCTTATCCGCTCAAAGGTACTAGCCCTCTCGGTTGAGGGTACGCGGCTAGAAAGGAATGAGTTTGCGGATCCCTTTTTTGCCTTTCTTCTTACTGCTGCTCGAGTCTTGCTTGCTGTCGCTCGAGTTCGACGTGGTGGACTGAGTCCCAGAAGAGTTGTCGCTGGAAGAGTTCACTTGATTGATCTGAGCTGGGGCTGCCGCCGGCTGCGTGCTGTCGCTGGAAGGCGAATTGCCGGCGTTGTCGGATGCCGGCGACGTGCCGTTGCTGCTCGTTGCCGACGAGCCGTTAGTCGTTGTCGACGATGAGCCGTTGGTTCCAGTGGAAGATGCATCAGCGCTGCCGGGAGCTGGCTGGTTGGCTCCAGGAACCGGTCCCGAGCCGGCCTTGGCAGACTCAATGGCCAGTTTCTGCGAGCTTTGCGTAGCTTGGAGGAGTTGCAGGTTCAGGTCCTGCACGATCTTGGCCGCACTGATTATGTCTTCTTCGCTCAGGCTGGGATCGCCCACCCCACTCGCCATGGCCACATTGGGATGCCGATTAAAATTCCCCATCGCCTTTTTTCTCAAGCTGATCGATCCCCGGCTCTGTTCCTCGGCCTTGCTTTGCGCCAGGGCTTCGGCAGTCGGGGTCGGCACCGGCGCGTTCAGGGCCTGCAGCCGGTGGCGAGCGTCACCCACCCGGTCCATCGCCGGATAACGCTTGATAATCTGCGAATAGCATTCAATGGCTTTCTGCTGATATTCTCCCGCGAGCTTTTCCCTGGCGGCGGCGTTGATGTTCTGCTTCCGCAGCGCGGCGGCCTCCCGTTCGTAAAGCCCGCCCAGTTCGTACAAAGCCTCGTCAATGCCGCTATACAACGGATAGGAATCAATCAAGGACTTCAACCGCGCCTGCGAAGCAGCGATGTTCTGGCGCAAATAGTAGAAATGCGCAATGCGGTACTGCCGGTCGGCCAGGATTTCCTGGACTTCGCGCAGCTTCTGCTTCGCCGCGGGCACCAGGGGGCTCTCCGGATACTGCTGAATGAGGGTCTTGTACTCCTCGGCCGCGCGCGCAGCTTCGGCGTAGTCCCGGTCGGGCTTTTCCATTTCTTTGTAATGGATCGTCGCCACTTTCATTTGTGCTTCGGCGGCCTCCGGCATGTTAGGGAAGAACGTTTGGAAGTCCTTGTATTCGACCTCGGCTTGCTTCAAGGCGGCACTACCGCCTTCGTTGTACCAGGAGTCACCCATCGCAAGTTTGGCGCGAGCGATATACTCCGAATCAGGGTACGCGTTGATCAGTGTTTCCAGCAGGGAGCGCGCTTCCTGATTGTGGCCGTGCTTCATCGAGTCCATGGCGCGGTCGTAGAGCGTCTTGTCCGGCTGTTTGGAATCGATGTTGGCCATGGGGTTTTGGACTTTATGATGGCAGCCGGCCAGAAGAAGCGCCCCGGCCAGCGCGACGGACGTGATGGTTTCGCGTAACATTTCCTACCTCAAGAATTCCTGCAGCAGTTTCTTTAGACCCTTTGCAAGGTCGCTTCCGTTGCCAGTTTAAGCAGACGCTGCGTGTTCTCCCTGGGATTCCCCTGGCCGAAGACGGAGTTGCCGGCCACCAGGATTTCCACCCCGGCACGCACGGCGTCAGCAATAGTTTCCTCGGTGATGCCGCCGTCAATCTCGATTCGGAAGGCGGCTCGCCGCGCGGCTCGCATCGTTGCCAGCTTACGCACCTTGTCGAGCGTGAAGGGGATCAGCTTCTGTCCCCCGAAACCCGGATCCACTGACATGACCAGCACGTGGTCCACCATGTCCAAGATGTCTTCCAGCATCCCTACGGGCGTGGCGGGATTAATCACCACGCCAGCCCTGGCGCCGTGGTGGGTGATCAACTCCAACGTGCGGTGCAGATGCACGCAGGCTTCCTGATGCACGGAGATCCAGTCGGCACCGGCGTCCACAAACGCTGGAATGTACTCATCCGGATTCTCGATCATCAGGTGCACGTCGAGCGGCAGCCTCGTGACCTTTCTCAGGCACGAAACCACCGGAGGGCCTATGGTGATGTTGGGAACAAAATGTCCGTCCATCACGTCAACGTGCACAATGGTCGCTCCCCCCTCGGCAACGGCTTGGACGTTGTCCGCCAGGTGAGCGAAATCCGCTGACAAAATGGAAGGCGCTAATTCAACCAAGGTATTGTGCTCTTCGGTGAAGTTGATTCGATTTTAGCACGCTGAATTGCTGCTTCCAGACCCCAAAACACCTCAACTGCAGGGCAAAACCGCCGCTCTGAGCTGCCGACAACCTTAACCCTTCTTCCTTAGAAACAGTTACGCAGCGACACTACCCCTTACCACTCAGGAACGTTCCAGCCAGCAATTCTTGCGCTAAAAACCGCCCGGAGGAGGCTACCTGTCGGGCCTAAGAAAAGCAACCCCAAAGAGAACAGCTGGCTTCCAAGGTAAGAGCAGCCCAAGCCACAAAGCGTTGCCACGGGAGTGCTGGACGCGGCGCATCCCGGGTTGCAATAGGTACAGGGCTTAGGCGCTCGAGTGGAATAAGACGTTTAAGTTTTACCGCGCGGAACCCGCCCGTTGCTCAACCACGCACGAGCGGCAAAAGAAGGCCTTTGACCTCCGTATCGTTGATCGATGCCGGATGATTCGAACATCGGGCAGGTGAATCAGATCCTGAATCGGAGAACAGGGGCCTTTTTTATTTTGGCAGTTAGCACTCAACCTTTCGGTGAAATCCTTCGCGGAGCGAGAGATTCATATAATCTTCAACTCCCTTAAGGTTAACGATCAGAACCGCTCGAGAATGTTCTCGCCTCATCATGATGATATGGATCCCTCGCCTTCGCTCGGGATTTCAGTGGAAGACGTTCCCAGCGTGGCTACACACGTTAAAATTGTCCCATGCCCCTGCTCGAAGTCCGCGACCTGGTGAAGATCTATCCCTCCAGCGAAGGCGTGTTCGGCTCGAGTAAACCGGGCCGCGAAGTTCGCGCCGTGAACGGAGTTTCCCTCGACATTCACGCCGGTGAGACGCTGGGTCTGGTGGGTGAATCCGGCTGCGGCAAGACCACGCTGGGGCGGATGATTCTGAGGCTGGTCGAGCCGACTTCGGGCAGCGTCCATTTCAACGGTCGCGACATCCTCGCTGCGTCGGGAAGCGAGTTGCGCCGCTTGCGCCGCGACATGCAGATCATCTTTCAAGACCCCTTCGCCTCGCTCAACCCGCGCATGAAGGTTGCGGAGATTGTCAGCGAGCCGCTGCTGATCCACGCCAATGGCACGCGTCCTTCAAGGTCCGAACTGCGCAAGTCCGCGGAGGAGATGCTCGGCGCCGTCGGACTGGCCGGCGGCGCGCTTGACCGCTACCCCCACGAATTCTCGGGAGGACAGCGCCAGCGCATTGGCATTGCCCGGGCTCTTGTCCTGCGCCCCAAATTCGTTGTCTGCGACGAGCCGGTCTCTGCGCTGGACGTCAGCGTGGGCGCGCAGATCGTGAACCTGCTGCAGGACCTGCAACGCCGTTTCGGCCTGACGTTTCTCTTCATCTCCCATTCCATGCCGGTAGTGCGCTACCTGAGCGATCGCATCGCCGTGATGCGCCGCGGCGAAATTGTGGAAATCGGAAGCAGCGAACAGATCACGTCAGCGCCCGCACACGAATACACCCGAAGCCTGCTGGCAGCCACGCCCGAGCCGGAATTCAAACTCTCGTGAACCACCTGACGATTGCAGCCCGGAGATGCTTCGGATAGACTGCGGGCCCAAGGGGGACGGCCATGCGCTGCGCTCTATCAGCAATGCTGCTTCTGTCGTTGGTGTCTGCAAGTGCTCAGCCTCGGTCTTCCTCTTCACCCAAGACGCAAGCGGTCATACTCGGCACGGGCAATCCACGTCCCACACCTGACCGTTCCGGCCCTGCGGTCGCGGTGGTGGTAAACGGCGCTGCGTACCTGGTCGACTTTGGGCCCGGTGTAGTGCGGCGGGCAGCCCTTGCGGCTGGAGAGAAGAAGATCGACGCGCTACGTCCGGCCAATTTGAAGACCGCGTTCGTCACCCATCTGCATTCCGATCACACCGCCGGACTTTCCGATCTCTTTCTAACACCTGCGGTAACGGGTCGAGGAGCGCCGCTGGAGCTTTACGGTCCTCCCGGACTGGACGATATGGCCCGGCACATCCGCGCCGCTTACGCCAAGGACATTGCAGTGCGGACGAACGGCTTGGAGCATGGCGATCTCAAGGCGTACCAAATGAACGTTCACGAAATCAAACCGGGAGTCGTCTACCAGGATGGCAACGTCAAGGTGACGGCCTTCCTCGTACCGCACGGGTCGTGGGACTACGCCTATGGCTATCGCTTTGATACCGCCGACCGCAGCATCGTGATCTCAGGCGATACCGGTCCGACTGAGAGCGTAGCCCAGGCCTGCCAAGGCTGTGATCTCATGCTGCACGAGGTGTATTCGATCCGATGGTTTGAAGACTCAAAGCCTGATTGGCAAAAATACCTGTCCTCTTTTCATACTTCCACCACTCAGTTGGCAGGGATCGCCGCCGCCGGCAGACCGAAACAGCTGGTGCTTTATCACCAGATGTTCAGGGCCGGTGACGATGTCGATGCCGTGCTACTCGAAGAGATGAAGAAAGCCGGGTACAAAGGTGCGGTCGCGTCAGCCCACGACCTGGACGTTTTTTAAAAGCTGAGCCAGGGATTACTCCGGCTTAACTTACTTCACTGCCTTGCCCAGAAAGCGGATGCGTCCATTCAAGGTTCGGTGGCCCAGACCGAAGAAAGTCAGGAACGTCGGTGAATTGATATTGTTGTCCACCGCCACGGCATTCTGGCTGTCGGTGACATTGTCCACGCCGATCCGCGCCGCCCAGCGGTAGCCTTTGAAATTGAATTTCCGCTCCAAAGCGATGTTCAGAGTGTAATAGTCCGGGAAGCGGAACTGCCCTGGACCTGACACGAGCTGGCCGAACTGGTTCACCGTTGAGAATGGAAACCCGGAGCGCCAGATGGTGGAGTAGGCAAGGTCGAACTTCTTGAACTTCCAGAACAAGGGCGTCGAGCCCCAGGACTGCAGCAGATTCGGTGCGTTCCAGGGCAACGGGCCCGGTTGCTGATTGCCGACAATGAAATTGTCCAATGAAAAATCCACCGTCTGATTCGAACGGGCGTTGGAACGCATGTACGAAAGCACGAACGGATAACCCCGCTTGAACTCTTTGCGCATCGTGAACTGGACGCCATCGAAATGGTCCTGGCGCGTGGACTCGAGCAGGAAGCTGCCGTTGGGCTGGCTGACGTAGGCCCATCCGTCGTTGCCATGCCGCCGCACGTATTCGGCTTTGAAATAGATGTTCTTCGGCAGGCGCGTTTCAACGCCCGTGCTCCAGTTCAAATAACGGGGCATGGTCAGGATGTTGGGATTCACGATGAAAGAACTATGAATCGTCATCGGAACCGGGGCAAAAAAGACGTCGGTGAGCGAGCCCTGGGACGCCTGGCTGACCAAGGCCAGGTTGGTCCGGTCATAGTACACGCCGACCCCCGCGCTCAGCTTGGTCTCCGTCTTCCGGTTGACAAGAAGACTCCCCGCCAGACGCGGTGAGAACATGTTCTGCCCCAAAAAGCTGTCGCGGTCCCAACGCGCCCCGGCCTCGATCAACAAGCGTTCCAGGGCCGACCAGCGGTCCTGAACGTAAGCGCTCGATTCCAGAGTACTCAGGCCGAATGCGGGTACGTTCTGGAACGTTATCTGGCGCAGTAGAGTGTTGCTCGCGTCCACGAACTCGATAGGTCCGCGGTGCACCAGATCGTGAAAGATCACGCGGTCCACGCGCCCGCCGACGGTGATCTGGTGCGTCCCCCAGCGCCGCCACGGCTTGAGATACAAGTTGGTAAAGCCTTGGGTACGCTGCGAGGCGTTGACTACAGTTTCAAAAAAGTTTCCCGTCCGCCCGGTAGGCGTGAATACATAAGGAGAGAAACCTTTCGGGAGCGAGTCCGTGTTGTTCCATTGAAAGCCGGCACCGAACTCCAGCAGCGTGCCCTGGGCGATGGTGATCTGGTCCTTCAAAGTCGCCAGGTAGAGATTGCTCTGCACGTTGGTCGATACAGAAACCGGATCAAACGTCGTGATGCCCGCATTGTCGGAATCGAGCGGATTCCACACAAAGCTGGCAGTGAGGACGTTGCCGTCAGTCAGGTTCATGCGCAGCCGCGCCAGGTCGGAAGAACGCCATACCCGGTTCGTATCCTGGCCGTCGGGAAGCTGCTTGACGATGTTGTTGTCGAGCTCGCCCTCGTGGGAGATGTTGAACCAGACTTTGTCGCGGACGATGGGCCCGGAAATGTAAGCTCGCGGCGTCCAGTTGTTGAACTCAATCCCTTTTACGTTCTGCACCGTGGGAAGGAAGTCGGTGGCATTGAAGCGGAAATGGTTATCGCCGTCCTGGATCGTGAAATCCGTCAGCCCGCCGGACCCTTGGCCGAACATGGCTGAATACCGGGAATTCACGACATCGATCTTGCGCAGCGAATCCGGGTTCATGCGCAGCGCTAACGCGCCTCCAGCCGGCTGGCTGACCACGAAACCGTCTACGTAGTCTTGAATCTGCTGCGTGCTGGAACCGGCAAGGTGAATCTGTCCGTTCTGATCGGCGATGACGCCGGGAATGTAACCGAGCACGTTGCGGTAATCGCGCGTGCTGGGATAGGGAATCGTGGCAATCTCGCTGGCCGTGATCGCCTGCGAACTGGCGGTTTGTTCGGGATCGATTGGCGAAGGCTGCGCCGTGACCTCAATTTCCGTGCGATACTCACGGATCGGTTGCAGACGTACTTCCATCGGCGTTGCCTGGCCGGTTGCGATGACCACGTCCTCCACGGTCGTTGGATAGAATCCCTGCTTTTCCAGAACGACCTTGTAGGTACCAGGAATGAGCCGTTCAAGAAAAGCATATCCCGAAGGGGCCGTGCGGTCTTGCGCCAAGGTCTTGCCCTCGCGTTCAACCCGGACCAGGACAGCGCCAAGGGGCTGGCCGTTAGGATCCATCGCTGTAATGTGAAGGTGTCCTGAAGGCGTAGAGGGCTGGGTTTGTGCGCCGGCAAGCGCAGCGCACAACAAGAAAACCAGACAACGGAATTCAGTTTTAGTTAACACTGTAAAGAGACGATTGCGCTACTTTTGAAAACAACATTAGACTGCCGCAATCCGAACGGAAACGACAAAACACTGGGAAGCGCCACCCCACGCAAGGCTTCTATTCCGGCTGAGAGGACGGGCCCGATTCCACAATGATGGGCTGCGGTTTACGCAGTTCGGGCTTGCTGCCCTCTATTTTAGCTTCAACGCGCTCTCCCGGGCGGGCGCGCTCGTCAAACTTGCCGAAAATCATTTTGCCGGCCGTGGTCTGTAACACCGAAGTGACGGCGATGTCCACGTTTTTGCCGATCAACTTGCGGGCGTTGTCCACGACAACCATGGTTCCATCGTCCAGGTAAGCCACGCCCTGGTTGTATTCTTTTCCCTCCTTGAGGACAAAGACCCGCATGCTCTCGCCGGGCAGGACAATCGGTTTCAGCGCGTTGGCCAGTTCGTTGATGTTCAGGACTTCCACGCCCTGAAGTTGCGCCACCTTATTGAGGTTGAAGTCATTGGTGATGATCTTGGCCTCGTAAGCCTTGGCCAGCTCGATCAGCTTCAGATCCACTTCGCGGATGGTGGGGAAATCGTCTTCCACGATCTGCACGTTGACGGTGGCGATCTTTTGCAGGCGCTGCAGAATGTCCAGACCGCGCCGGCCGCGGTTGCGCTTGAGGGAATCGGCGGAGTCGGCCACCAGTTGCAACTCGCGCAGGACGAACTGCGGAATCACCACCATGCCGTCAAGAAAGCCGGTTTCGCCGATGTCGGCGATGCGGCCGTCTATGATCACGCTGGTGTCCAGGATCTTGAAGCTCTTGCGTCCTTGCTTCTCCGCTCCGAAGATTCCACCCAGCGCCGCCAGGTTCAGCAGGTCGCCTTTGTTCGCGCCCACGATCAGCCCCACGTAGGACATCAGCAGCATGATCATCAGGGGCAGAAACCGCTGCGTCTCCTGGTGGGGGATGCTTTTCAGCGTGGTGCTGAAGAGAAAGGCCCCCAGGATGCCCAGGATGCTGCCAATCACGGCGCCGATCAGTCGCTTCAGACTGACGACGCGCAAGCGCGCCTCGAAAAACACGACTACCAGGCCCAGAACGATGCCGACAAGGGCCGCAAACCACGGGGAAAAACGCGCCAGACCGAAGGGCTGCAGAAAATAGCAGGCGATGGCAACAACGGCAATGAAAGTAATGCGGATAATAACCAGGTCCATACGGACCTCCCACCCTAGGGGGCGGCTAGGCGAAAAGAGCAAGAAGCTCCTCGCAGTACCCTCAGCCAAGCTGCCCCCACAGCTTTCGTGGCACGGAGGAATTATGAAGCCATGAGAATCTCCGCACCAGGCCGGGCACAGTATACAACAGGCCGCCCATTCGCGCCCGTCGGAATGGGTAATCCATTCAGTTAATGTCGCACCAGCCTAGCTATTGACCGCGACTCGCGCGACACGGCATCGTGGAATGCATGCAAAGGGTTTCGTTGAACCCGCGTTGTCTGAACAAAGTTGGCCGATATAGATGAGCGGCCCGGTCCTCCCGCGAACGCAGGAGGATTTGAGAAGCCGGCGCTGAAAATCTCGGGGGAGAATAGGCGCCGGTTTTTATTTGTTATCAAAACCGCCCAGAACGTCGTCAAAATACGCCGCCACCGCGCGTTTGGGCTTATGTTTGAGACCCCTCAGCAAAATGTGGCCTTCCACGGTTTGGTTGCCCGTCATGCTCTCGGAGCCCAGCCGAAACGTTTGCCCGTGACCTAAATCCAGGTAAACCGGGACCAGCATGCGGAATCTTTCGCTGACGTTGGCCTGCGTGAGCGTGAAGTTCAGAACCACGTTGCCGTCCTGGTCTCGGGAGAACGAATGCCGAAACTTGTAGTAAGGATATTCGGTCCCGTACACGTATTCGGCGAAGAACCAGTCCATCTTGTGGTTGTGGTCGATGTCCATTTCCGGCGTCATGTATCTCTCCAGCATGGCCTTGAAGTCCTCGGTGCTCGCCTGGCGGTTGGCAAATGTGCGGGTGAAATCGTGCATCAGCGCCTTGAAGCGAGCGTCGGGATCTCCTTCCGGCTCGCGGAGCATGAAACGCACCATCTGCAGGATGTATGCGCCCTTGGGATAAATCAGGCATTGATACGTGTCGAACCCGCTTCGGGCATTGGAGAGCCGTGTCCCCAGCGTAACCGGTCCAACGTCGATCGGGCGTTTGCCTTCCTCGTTACGCTTCAGGAGTAGGTTCCTCTGGTCAGCCCAGAACTGGTGATAATCGGCCAACCCGTGTTTGGTGTAAACGTACTCGAGAAAGAGTGAAGCCGCCATATCGGAAAAGCCTTCGCTCATCCACTGGTCGCGGTAGGAGTTGAATCCGACCAGGTGGCCCCACCATTGATGCGCCACTTCATGCGGTCCCACCACCTTGAAATAGCCGTGCGCGTCTTGCATGCCAAGTTGATGGCGGACCGTCGAGTCAAAGAAGTAACTGATGGGAAGATAGACCAGGCCGGGCCAGGACTGGCCGTAGTCCGTGGCAGTCTGCTGCGTCACGGCCAGGCGTTGGTAGGGGATGCTGCCGAAGAAGTCAGTGAAAATGTCCATCGATAACTGGGCTTCCCCCAGAGCCTTCTTCATCAGTAGGAGTGTGCTCATGCTTCCCAGAGTGGAGGCCAAACCGCTGTTCTTGGCCTGGCGCACCAGTTCCGGCGGGTCGGCATTGGCATATGCTTCCAGCACATACGGTTCCTTGAATGGCTTGCCCGCCATGCGCTTGAAGCCCCCGAAGTTGAAGCCGGCGACGCCTTGTGGCACTTCCGTGATCCAGCGCGTAATGTTTTCGGTTCCCTCGTCAACGTTACTGATTGGTATGCCGGTGGCCACCATGGTCATTCGCTTGGGAATGCGGAATGTCATTTCATACGTTGCGTAGGCGCCGAAACCCTGACTGGGATACCAGTCTTCCCGGGCAACCGGATAATAATTTCCGCTGCCTTCGCTTTGCACGGCGTCTTTGCCGCCATAGCGCGTCGTCACCGTGTAGCTTTCCCCCTTTTTCAGTTCACGCGGCAAGATCACGGCGAAGTCCGGATCCTCATCCTGGTCTTCCTGAATAAAGAACAACGATTCGCCCTTCTCTCCGGTCACGGAACGGACCCGCAAGGCGCCGTACAGTTCAAATGGCACCACGCGCACTCCGTCCCGCAATGCCGTGAACGTGGTCTCGGCGTTTCCCTTCAGATAGGCGTTCTTGCCGATTGTGGTCTTGAGTTTCTGATGACCGACGCTCACCGTGCTGTTGTGCTCGTTGCTGTTGGCAGTGCCTCGCTCGTACTCCCGGGCAAGGTGAAAGGCCGCCCATAAACCCAGGTGGCGGTCGTCCCATAAAGAGAGTGTGACTTCTTCTGGGCTGGCTTCGCCTGATCCGTGAGGGTCCACGTCAAAGACAATCCTGTCGCTGTACTTCACGCCCTTTACAAACGCAGTGAATTTTCCGCCGGGCTCGGAACTGATCACGTCTTCCAGGAGGCGGGCCGCGAGGTTTTCTCTCAGGTCCTCGCGGAGCTCTTGCTGCACCCGTCGCAGCGTGTGTTCGGCTTCAGCGAAGGTCGATGCCGTTCCGCCGGTTGCGGCCTTACGGATTTCCTGTTCACTTCCATCGGTAAAGCGCAAGACAGCGGCACCAAACTCTTCTTCAAACGGCCGGCCGTGGGTCAGCAACGCAAGGTTGCGACGCTCGATCTCGATCGGCGGATTCAGAAGAAAACGGCCGTTACCGATGAAAACCGCTCCCGTGATCTTCCCGTTGACGGCCTGCAGCAAGTAAAAAGCGCCGCTACGAAAGACGAACGTGCCGGCATCGCGTTGCAGCGTGAAGTCTTGCACCGTAACGGATTCTTGCCCCAGCTTGATGTGGCGCAGCCTGGTGTAGGCAGGTTCATTGTTGGCTAGAGCGCGGTAAGGGCGCGTGGTATCCAGTTGCGCGGAGGCGGATGCCGCCAGCGCGCAAAGCGCCGCGAAGACAATGAGACAACGGTGCACCCCGGACTCCCGAGAGCATCCTTGCCGGCGGCTTTTGCCGCAACAGGCAAGGCCCGACAGGGATTAGAAGAGCAAAGCGCTGTTTTGGGTTGCGAGCACGCCGGCTTGCGTTACCCGCCACCCGAAAAGTCCGGGGTAACTAGCTGCACAACCGTAATGTTGCCGGAATGGCGTCTGATGTGCGAGAGTATCGGTTCGCCTCGGAACCTGGCAAGACGGGGCAACAGCAGAAAGATCCGGATGATCCAATCCGGCTACAGGTGAAACATGGCAACGCAACCTAAACCCCGCAGCTACGAAGAGGCAGTAAACTGGCTTCGCGAGCACGGGTTCGACATTCTTGAGGCCCCCGGAACCGCGAACCGCGTTTTTGTAAAGAAGTACAGTTGTTCCGCGGCAATCGAAAAGAACGATGACGACGGCGTCCGGCTTTTTGCCAAACCGGGGTACCTGGTGGGTAGCGAGATCTCTCGCCTGATTGACAAGGGATATCAGAAGTTTCTGAAGACCACCAAGGCCGAAATTCCGGCCACGGCAGACCATTTGAAAGC
Source organism: Candidatus Angelobacter sp. (assembly GCA_035263765.1). Taxonomy (GTDB): domain Bacteria; phylum Acidobacteriota; class Terriglobia; order Terriglobales; family Acidobacteriaceae; genus Angelobacter. Next base: position 23,086 of record DATFQZ010000168.1, read on the forward strand.
GTTACACCAGTTCTCTGAAGAACTGCGTGAAGGCCTTGGCGAGACCAGTCTGTACAACGAGTCTCTCGGAACGGTAAGCGACCGCTACGTTTACGACCGCGTTCAGGACCGAGACTTGCCGGAAGCCCAGCGTCCGCAGCGGGCGTGGGATCCAAAGAAGAACATCTCCAGTCGCAAGGAAGCCTAGTCCGCTTCCAGCAGCGGACGTTCCCGCTCTGCGCCTTGCCAGCGGCGTAGAGCAACTCGTCTCTCTCCTCGGCGATCCCGGATAATTCCTCCCGAAAAAACCCCGGATAGCAGGGCTTCCTGCTTAAGCATCCCACTGGGGTAGCCACCTTAAGCCACTTCGCGAAGGAAGGAACGAAAAATGAGCAGACAGTTCAGAACCCTTGGTCTGTGGACCGCGTTGTTGGCCCTAGCCTTGACGCTGCCCTGGCTCGCCACCTCTGCCGCGAAGAATGACAGCGTGGCCACAACCACGGCTCCTCAAACCCCCACCGCCACCCCGACACCGGAAGGGAAGAAGTCGAAGAGCAAGAAAAAGGAAGAAGCCACCCCGACGGCGACGCCGACACCGACACCCGAGGCCGGAAAAAAGAAATCCAAGAAGGGCGCAACTGCCGAGGCGACACCCGCGGCTGCCGCAACCCCGGAAGCCGCAAACACACCGGCCGCCAAGGGAACTCCAGAGAAGGGTACTTCCGCGAAGACTCCGAAAACCACCGCCGCCGGCGCGCCTTCGCAGAGCGAGATCGCCGCAGCGCAAGCCAGCGGCAAGGTATGGGTAAACCTGGACAGCGGCGTTTACCACAAAAGCGGGCGCTGGTACGGGAACACCAAGAACGGCAAATTCATGACCGAAGCTGAAGCCCAGAAAGCGGGCTATCGCGAGGCACAGAAATAACTGGGCTGAGCCCCCAAGTCTTAAAACAGGAGAATCACGATGAAACATCGCAATTTATTTGTTTTAGCTGTAGTGGCTCTGCTGGCCGTCGCCTTGATGGGCAGCGTGGCTGTGGCGCAGGCTACGGGCGCATCGACGTCACAGACGGCGCCGAAAGCGCAAACCTCGGGGAAGCAGACCACAGAAGCGCCGTCCAAGGCCGCCCAACAAGGCGAACCGCTGGACATCAACACCGCGAGCAAGGAGCAGCTCGATGCTCTGCCGGGAATTGGCGAGAAGTATTCTCAGAAGATCATCGACGGCCGTCCCTATGCGAAGAAGACCGACCTGGTAAAGAACAAAGTCCTTCCCCAGGCCACCTACAACAAGATCCAGAACAAGATTATCGCCAAACAGAAATAACCAAGAATCACGGCTGTTGGGCCGTGCATGAGGGGAGCGCGCAATGAGTCTTATTGACGACGTAAAGAACAAAGTCACGGGCGGCGGCGAAGGTGGCGGTTCACCTGTCGGCGCTGTTTTAGCGATGGTAAGCAGCTACCCCGGCGGTTTTTCCGGATTGCTGCAGGCATTCCACGAAAAAGGCCTAGGCGGTGTGTTCAGTTCGTGGGTAGGCACGGGGGCGAATCAAGCAATCTCGGGCGAACAGATCCAGTCGGTCCTGGGCAACGAGAAAATCCAGCAGTTTGCTTCCAAGGCCGGCATCGATCCGCAGCAAGCCAGCGGGAAGATAGCCGAGTACCTGCCCCAGGTAGTCGACAAGCTCACGCCCAACGGTGAAGTTCCGCAAGGAAACATCTTGGAGCGTGGGAAAGATCTGTTGAAGTCTCTGGGCGGCGGTAAAGCGGCCTAGTAGCGACGCTCTTGGCAAATGCCATGGAGCGCCCCCTCACCGGGGTGACAGAGTGCTGGTGTCTTTATTTCTCAACGATCACCAGCTGGCCGTTCTCGACCCGCAGGTCAGCAACGTAATTGGGAAGTTTTAGTTTCTCGCGGTTCTCGGGCTCCTGCAGTTTTTCCTGAAGGCGCGGGTTCAGCAGCGACACGGGAACCGGAAGACTGTCGATCTTCGCTTCCGTGAATTCGAAGGTTGCGTACCCGTCTTTCACGCCGATTTTCCCGGTTACGGTCAGATAGACATCCTTGCCGTAAACATTGCTGGCAAACTGCCCGGTCAGATGATCGCCTGCAAAGGCAATCTGGACTGTTCTGACTTCCGGCACGGGTTCTGGCGTCTGCGCGGCAACCGGCGCTGGCGTTGCAGCCCCTGTCGTTGGCGCAGGGGGCGCGGCCTGCTCTGCTGCGCTCTGTTGAAAGGCAGCATTCACTTGGTCGGCATTGAAACGGGCCTCGGCGGGTTCTCCCCGGTCGTGGGACGTCTCAAGTTCGCTGAGCTGGGCCTGAAACTCTCCGGCTTTCTCTTTTACCTCAGTGGCCGTCATCGGCGGGGCTACGGACGCGGGCTTTTTCAGCAGAAGCGCCAGCACTACGAGCAACACAGCCAGAAAGCACCACCGGGATATTTTCCAGGCAGAAATCCCCGTTTTAGCCTTCGTCATCAATCACCGCCTGCTCACTGTCTCTCAAGGATCTCGTCGATGTCCAGGATCTTGCCCTGCTCTACCTTGATGTTGCGGCGAATGGTGCGGTAGCCGTCCATCTGCAGAACAATGGTGTAGACGCCTGGGTCGGCGGGCCAGCGAGCGTTGGTTTTATCCGGGGCCACGCGGCCGTTGACAATGATCGTGGCTCCCTTGGGGACGGTGCGTATGTGGACCAGTCCCTTGCCTTCAGCGATGGCATCTCCACCCACGAAACGGTTCAAGACGTTGGCGCTGTGGCCGCCCTCCGTCGGCACACCCTGGCTCAACAGCACGGGCGCAAAATTCACGGTTTGCCCTTCCGCGACGGTGGCTTCAGTGGCCGCGTCTTTGTAACCCTGCTTGCGGACAACGATCCGGTGCGAACCTTTGTCAACGACGACTTGTCCAGGCGTGGTCTCCCCCGAATCCTCCCCGTCAACCCAAATGCTGGCGCCTGACGGATTGCTGGTCACCGCGATCTTGGAAACCGCGACCAGCTTAGCGGTGTCAACGACACTGCGACCCACCACCGCTTCCACCGTTCGTTCCTGGCGCACATAGCCATTCTTGGTGTACACAACGACGTGCTTGCCGGGAAGCAGGTGCGTAGTATTGAACGGAGTGACCCAGGCGGGATCGCTGGCGCCGTCGATTTCAACCTTGGCGCCATCGGGCTGCGATGCGAACGCCAGTTCAATATGTGGTCCCTCATTGCCGGCCGGTTTCTTGTTCTTCTCGGAAGCGGGATCCAGGGCCGTGTCCGGAGCAGTGATGGAGTCCCCTGTCCGCGGAGTTGGGGTTGCCGCCGGTGAGTTTTGGACTTTGGCCTGCTGCGCCTCGTCGGCTTTGATCTCCGCCTCCAGCTGGCGTACCTTCACTCGAGTGCGGTAGTACGCGTAGCTGCCAAGAGCAACGCCCAATACCAGGGTTACCCCCAAGACCGCTAGCAGTCCGCTACGCTTTCCCGGGCGCCGTGCAGCTGGTGCGGGCATGGGAACCGGTGCTTTGGCGGGCGCGGCGGCAGCCAACCGCACTGTACTGCCGGCGACCACGCGCATCGGCAGAACTGCTGTCTTCTCGTAAGCCCCACTACTCGTGCCGCCGCGCGGCGAAACCGGGCCGGCATGCAGTGTAGAGCCGGCCGCTTTGTAGTTCTCAAGATCGCGCACCAGCTCCGCTCCTGATTGATACCTTTCGTCCGGAGGCTTAGCCAGGGCTTTGGTGACGATGGCGCTCAGACCGGGATGGATCGTTGTATCCAGATCGCGCGGCGCAATCGGCGTTTCGTTCACGATCTTGTAAATAATGGTGGTGACGTTCTGGCCCGCGAAGGGTTTTTCCCCGGTCAGCATCTCATAGAGGATCACGCCAAAGCTGAAAAGGTCCGAACGCCCATCCAGTGGGCGGCCTTTCACCTGTTCCGGCGACATGTAGTTCGGGGTGCCCAGCACCTGGCCGGTCGACGTTACGCTTCCACCAGTCTTGGCAATCCCGAAGTCCATGATCTTCACCGCGCCGCTGGCGGTGATCATAATGTTGGCGGGTTTCACATCACGGTGCACGATGCCGTGCGCATGCGCGTAATCCAGGCCCTTGCAGATCTCGCGGGTGAGATGAATGGCTTCGTCCGCGGGCAGGATGCGCTTCTCCGCCAACATCTCCTGCAAGGTGGTGCCTTCCATGAACTCCATGGCGATGTAGAAGTTCCCGTCCTGCTCGCCGGCGTCGTAGATGGTGACGATGTTGGGATGGTTCAGCAACCCGGCGGCGCGGGCTTCATTCTGAAAACGGCGGACTATCTCCGCGGTCTCGATCCCGTGGACGTCGAGGCGCAAAGTCTTGAGCGCCACCGTGCGCCCGATGGTCGGATCCTGCGCCTTGTACACGACACCCATGGCGCCGCGTCCAAGCTCGCCGATAATTTCGTATCTGCCTATCGTTTCGAGAGACATGGTGGCTTGTTCTCGTGACTCTTGCGATTCTTGTTCTCAAAGGGGGAGAGACGAGCGAAGCTGTCTCAACGACTGCGGAAACAGCACTCGGTAAGTGAACAAAAAATAGCCTATTGTGGTAACCCAGGTCAATCCGGGGACACTCGTTGGTAGGTGACTTTGGTCAGGGGCCGAGCGTCGGCAAGAATTTGGTTCTGGACAGCGTTTTCTACGGCTTACAATGGCCGCCATGCGTACTTCATGGCTGTTTCTCCCCGTCGTTGTGGTGGCGCTCGCGGCCCATGCCGGGAGCCGTCAACCTTCGTCCCAGGACCCCTCGCGGACCGCGCAAAATCAGCCTCAAAGCACACCACAACAGGGCGAAGAAGCCTTGGAGCAGTTCCGCGCTCAAGCCGAAGAAGGCATCAAACACACCCTGGTTTCGCAGATCGAGGCCTGGAATCAAGGTCAAATCGAAGGCTTCATGCAAGGCTACTGGCACTCGCCCGATCTCACCTTCTTTTCCGGAGGCACGGTTACCAAGGGATGGGAACCAACGTTACAACGCTATCGCCAGCGTTACCAAGGACAGGGAAAAGAGATGGGCCACCTGGAATTCCAGGATTTGAACATCGACCTGGTGGGACGCAAGGCGGCAGTGGTGACCGGCAAGTGGCAGCTCACCATGTCCAACGGCACGACGCCCCACGGACTGTTTACTCTGATCGTGAAGAGAATGCCGGTGGGATGGAAGATTGTGCACGACCACACGTCGGTTGCTGAGTAGTATCGGCGTCCAGGGAAAGGACATGGAAGTCAAGCTCGCAGTTCAACCCACCGCGATTGAAACCAGCGCGATCCGCAAAATGCGGACCCGAATCATCCCATTCATCTTCGTGCTCTTTCTAATTGCCTTCCTCGACCGGATCAACGTTGGGTTCGCGGCGTTGACGATGAATAGAGAACTCGCCATTACCAGCGAGCAGTATGGATTGCTGGCGGGAATCTTCTTCTTCGGGTATTTCGTCTTCGAGATACCCAGCAATCTGCTCATGCACAGGATCGGAGCGCGCATCTGGATTACTCGCATATTGATTAGCTGGGGAATTGTGGCTGTCTTGACCGGCTTCGCGCGAACGGCGCTCCATTTGTACGTGTTGCGGTTTCTGCTCGGAGTAGCCGAGGCCGGTTACATTCCCGGCATCCTCCTCTATCTGACGTACTGGTTTCGCCAGCGGCAACTGGCCCATGCGATTTCCTTATTCTGTACGGCTAATCCTGTCGCCAGCGCACTTGGTGCTCCGCTCTCCGGGGTGATTCTTGACCACATCCACTGGTTTGGCATCAGCAGCTGGAGGTGGTTGCTGGTCCTGGAAGGCATTCCCGCCATCTTGGGAGGCATTGCCGCGTACTGGTTGCTCCCCGGCCGGCCTGCGGAGGCCCGGTTTCTGACGACAGAAGAGAAGGCCTGGATCACATCAGAGCTGGAGCGCGAAGAACAGCAGAAGCTGGCGACATCGAGCATCACCGCGCGACAGGCGCTCGTGCACCGGCGGGTATGGCACCTTACCGCCATTTATTTTCTGGCCCTGGTCGGCATGTACACGATGACTTTCTGGTTGCCGCAGCTGGTGAAAAGCCTATCTACCCAATACTCCAATACCATGGTCGGGATGTTGGTGATGATTCCTTACCTCGCTGCGCTGCCCGCCATGGTGCTCATTTCGCGAAGTTCGGACGCCACGCAGGAACGCCGGTACCATGCAGCCATCCCGCTCATCATCGGCGGAATCAGCCTGCTGCTGCTTGGCGCTGTCCCCACCAATTCCACGCTCTTGTCGATCGTTCTGTGGTGTTTCGTAGCCATGGGGGTTTACAGCTTGCTGGGCCCGTTCTGGACGCTGCCGAATGAGTTCCTGGCGGGATTTTCGGCAGCTGCGGGGATTGCGTTGATCAACTCCATCGGGAACCTTGCCGGTTTTGTTGGACCTTACATGATGGGGGCAATCAGTAGGAAGACCGGCAGCTTTCAGTCACCGCTCGTCTTGGCGGGCATTTCTTTGTTCGCATCGGCGATGCTGACATTCGCGTTGCGGAAGGAGACCGCGCTTAAGAAGAATCCCGCAATGAGTGTAGCTCGCGATCGCGGCTAGCTTGGCTCCCAATCTATCTTCATCCCCTCCGCGTCTTGGCCCTTTGCAACTCCCGGTAAACTTCGCTCTTGGACAGTCCCTGTTCTTTCGCCAGCGCTTTCAACGCTGCCTTTTCGTCCAGCTTCTGCGCTTGCATGATCTGGTGCAGGCGCTTCGCCAGATTCACGGGCGCCGACGCCGGCTCGGACTCTCCTGCGCCGATCAGCAGCGTGATCTCGCCTTTCGCTTCGTGACCCTGCAATCGTGACAGCACTTCCTTGGCCGTGCCGCGGATGAATTCTTCGTGGATCTTGGTCAGCTCACGGGCCACGACCACCGGGCGTCCCGGCCCGAGCACGGCAACAACATCCTCCAGCGTTTCGCGGATGCGGTGCGGCGCTTCGTATACGACGATGGTGTGCCGGTACGGGCGAAAAGATTCAAGTGCAGTCCGACGCTGTCCGGACTTTGCTGGAAGAAAGCCGTGAAACTCAAACGCGTCAGCTGCTAAGCCGCTTCCCACCAGCGCGGCGATCACGGCGGATGGCCCCGGCACCGGCACCACGGGAATTCTTTTTTCGATCGCCAGCTTGATCAGACGGTACCCAGGATCGGAAATGCCTGGCATGCCCGCATCGGAAACCTGGGCAATGATCGCGCCTTCCTCAAGTTTGCGCGCCAGCTCTTCTGCGCGCCCGGCTTCGTTGTGCTCGTGATAGCTGACTGTAGGCTTAGCAATTCCGTAATGATCGAGCAGCTTACGCGTCTGCCGCGTGTCTTCACAGGCGATGAGATCAGCCTCGCGCAGAACGCGGACAGCGCGGTGCGTGATGTCCTCCAGGTTGCCGATGGGCGTGGCCACCACGTAGAGCACGCCCTGGTTTTTTGCTTCAGCCATGACCCTGGCGCAAGCATAGCAGCAGGATGCGAGTTAACGCAGGCTCTGCTCGCCGTTTCGCCGGCCGAAGTTGTTCGGTCGGGAGCGAAATCAGTGTGCTGGAGGCAGGCCAAGCCGGGTGCCGTCGGCTGCCATCATAGCGCCGCCCTGGAAACCGGGCAGCCGATAGTCGTCGAGATGCACGTTGTCGATTGCAAAGTCGCTGCGGACGTTTTCCACGAACTGCGGGAAGCTGAAGTTGAGCGGCGTCCCCGGGCAGATTTGCACTAGGTCGTTGAATTCCCAGAAATAGAAAATGGAAGTTACAACCGGGCTGATCCCGCCCTCTGGCAGCTCTGAGCGGCGTCGAAGCCAGCGTGGTGCCGGCAGTGAAGTATAAGGCAGGCCGTAGATAGGCCTCGCGAGGCTCATGTCCTGATCCGGGCAGGTCGACAACGCGGGATCGGTTCGCAACACCACCATCCCCGGCTTCACCAGGGGAGAGATGCACCTCACATACCTGCCCATTCCCCAGACCCGACACCGGCCCACTCCGGGCACGGCAAACTCGCCACCGGTCGCCGAGATGGTTTCAAACTCGTGTTCACGAAAGACGTCTACGCTAAGGGAAACATAGGCTTTCAAGGGAACGGACTTCAAGCGCTGGTAAGTTTCGTAGTCCATCTGGTACAAAGCCCGCCAGCGGCTATCTTGGGGCCCCAGCAATTGCATTCCGCCTGGCCAACGTCCGTCCCAACGTAATCCGCCTGGCCCTTCTAGCACGACTCTCATACCTCGGATTTCACCCAGCGAGTTGGGCAGCAATCCTCCGGCGGTGACGGGGATCCCGATGGGAACATCCTCGCCCTGCTCGGCAGGAACCTTGGGGGCCGAGAGCTTGACCGGATCCGAGCCGGCATGAAATGCAATGGTTGGTCTCGCAGGCACTGGAAAGGGATCCCTGTGCCGCGTGGCGTAGGCGCTCACGAGGAAAATCAGCACCGTGGTCAAAGCTCCGCCCACCAGCAAGAGGCGCGATTGGGCGGTCTTGCGTCGCGCATACTGCAGGCCAACAGCAGCAACACAGAGCAGCACTATCACCAACCCTTGAAGGTCGTTGGAATTGCGGGGCACAACGATCGGTAATCCAACGGCGAGAGTCATATAGTGGGTGCTGCTTATCCGAAACCACGCAGGAACCACAAGGGTTCCGACAATCAACAACCACACCGCGAGCAGAGTCAAGAAGCCCTGGGTCAAGTTGCGGGTCACCGATGCCAGGGCCAGCAGCGGCAAGAACGGAAGTTGCAGCAGAACAAGCTGCATCCAAAAGAGCCCGAGCACATGAGGCGCGGGAGAGAATCCTGCCTTGGCGAGCAGGATTGCTCCCGCGATCAATAGCGGGACATTGATAAACAACAACACCAATAGGATCTTTTCCGCCAGCAGTTTCTTCCACTCATAGGGCCGGGTGACCCAGAATTGGCGGTCCCCCACCAGAGACTCGTCTTGAACCAGGCGGAACATGAAGAGGCTCCAGGTGAGCGGCACAAGCACGACAATGAATTGCGTCAAGGAATCGACCGCGAAAGTGCCGGGCTCGCCCCAAGTACGTACCTCAATCCAGCAATACGCTACCAGCGCGGCCTGGCATAGCAGAATTTCGATCCAGTGATGGCGCACGTCCTTACGGAAAATGTGGAGGATCTGGCTCATAGTCGGTCCCCTTCTTCAACTCTGCGGCCGCTCCTGGCCATTGCCAGGAAGATCGACCGCAGCGACATAGGAGCAAAAGCTATGTTGCGCGGCTCACCAAAAACCTGGCGTATCTCGGTGCCAGTGCGCTCCTGATCAAAACGGCTTTCAATGAATTGCACCGCGCTCGCCGACGCTTTGGCTTGCATCCACGTGGTTGGAAGTCTTTGCGGAAGCGTAGCTGGCGCTTCCAGCGTGAGCTCGACTTCACGGAAGCGGTTGGCCAGCTCCGTCATCTCTTCGGAAAAGAGCAGGCGTCCCTGGTCCAGGTAGCCAACGTGGCTGGCAAAACTTTCAATCTCCGCCAGGTCGTGGGATGAAAGAAAGACCGTGGCTTCCGGCGCGCGTTCCAGCATGCCCTCAATCAACTCGTCGCGCACCAGCGGATCCAGCCCGCCAAAAGGCTCGTCGAGCACGATCAGCCTGGGATGGTAGGCCAAGGATCCGGCCAGCGCGGCTTTCATGCGCATGCCGCGCGACAGTTCACGCAGCTTGCGGTCCAGAGGCAGATCAAATTGCTTGACCAGCTCCTTTTCCAGATCGCGGTCCCAGGCTGGATAAAACGGCCGCAGATACTCGAGAAAGGCGCCCACCCGCATCCACCCGGGCAGTTCCTGATTCTCTGAGACATAACCGATCGCGGTGAAAGCCTTTCCCGCCATTCGCTGTGCGTCGTTGCCCAGTACCTCCGCCCGTCCGCTGCTGGGACGGAGAATGTTCATGAGGATCTTGATAGCCGTGGTTTTCCCGGCGCCGTTGGGTCCGACCAGCGCGTAGATCGCGCCCTCGGGCACATCCAGCCCCAGACGGTCCAGCGCTGTCACCCGGCGAAAGCTCTTCGTGAGATTCTCAGTTCGAATCGCGCTGCTCATCGTTTGCGTCCTCCTCGATCGAGGGCGATCACCTCTGTGTCGTCGCCGCCCAGCCGCTTCCAGTGCGCGGAGATAGCCTCCACCATTTCCTGAAGGCTGATGCCCAGCTTCCTGGCCTCCACCGCAAGCTGTTCGATCTCATACCCCAGCAACTGCGTACGTTCCGCCTTGGTCGATTCCGGCAGCTCGGCCACAACCGTGCCGATCCCCGGCCGCGTCTCCAGGAGTCCGGCAGAAACCATGTGCGTCACGACTTTGTGCGCCGTGTTGGGATTGATCTTCAGCTCCCGGCTGAGCGAGCGCACCGAAGGAAACGGATCGCCCGGGCGCATCTGTCCGCTGATCATGGCCTTCTTGGCGGCGTAGACCACCTGCTCGTAGAGCGAAACCCCCGGCCGGAAATGGACTCGGAACGGAATCATGTGAGCTGTACTATTACACATAGTACAGTAAGACGTCAAGAGCAGAATTTGGATTGTTGGCTTCTGGCTCTTGGCTTTTGGCTTTTGGTTCTTGGTCCTGGATGCTGGGTTCTAGCGAAATCGGGGGCCAGCTTTCCGATGACGGCGATGTCGGCGATGACGTTGCGATTCCGGCGATCTTGCCAGTTCCGATCGCCCGATCACCCGATCACCCGATTCACGGCTACTGAAAATAGCTCGCGATAAGAGAAAATAAGGAGCGTGAATACGGTTCGCATCGACAAATGGCTCTGGGCCGCCAGATTTTTCAAGACTCGTGCTCTGGCTGGGCGCGCCTGCGACCTCGGCAGGATTCGGTCCAACCAGCAGCCGGCCAAGCCTTCACGCGAGGTCCACGTAGGCGATCTGCTCGACGTCAAGACCGAAGGCGCGGACTTTCAGGTCGAAGTCCTCGGGCTCAGTGCAGTACGTGGCCCTGCATCGGTCGCGCAAACCTTGTATCGCGAAACCGATGCCAGCCGCGAACAGAGGCTGAAGCTGGCGGCGGAACGAAAGGTTATGCGGGATTTCAATCCAGCGCCCGCAGGCAGGCCCACAAAGCGCGACCGTCGTAAGATTATCCAATTCCGGAGCGAAGGGGATCGCTAGAGTGCGTGCCATTCCACACCCATGTGGCACCGGCGCCCTCGCCGGTGGTCTCAGCATGTTTCAGAGACCGCACAGCCGAGGGCGGCTGTGCCACACGAGTTTCGTAACGACGAGGAAGGAAGCCAGCGATGAAACAGCACACCTACGAAGTCCGCGTGGACTGGACCGGCAATGACGGCCAGGGGACCAAGACATATAAGAGTTATCGCCGCGATCATCTCATCCAGGCTGCCGGCAAGCCGGACATTCCCGGATCGAGCGATCCCACGTTTCGCGGCGACGCGTCGCGGTACAACCCGGAAGAGCTTCTTGTCGCCAGCGTGTCCACCTGCCACATGCTCTGGTATTTGCACCTGTGCGCGGTTAACCACATCACGGTCCTTGATTACCAGGACGCAGCCTCAGGAGTCATGGAAGAAGCTCCGGACGGGTCAGGACAATTCACCCGCGTGGTGCTGCGCCCTCAGGTGAAGATCGCCGCCGGCGACGACCAGGCCAAAGCCCTGGCCCTCCATCACGACGCCCACCGTCTCTGCTTTGTTGCCCGGTCGGTGAATTTTCCCGTGGAAGCCGAGCCGGAAATTATGGTCCTGGCTGCGTGAAGACCTGCATCGGAAAGCTTACGGCACCAGCAGAACTTTGCCTGCGGTCATGTTGGCCGCGTACTGGGCCAGACCTTCGGCTGCTTTCTCGAGAGGCAGGCGGGCGCGAATCTCGGTCTTCAATTCGCCTGCGAGCAGCTTCTGGACCTGGTTCGCGATACGCAGCTGGCGGAGTAGGTTGTTGCCGCGCAGCCAGGCGCTCAGCCAGAAACCCTCCACATGCTTCTCTTCGAAGATCAGAGACCCGGGATCGACCTCTACCGGCTTAAGTGATAGCCCGCCGTACACCAGCATGCGGCTGCGCTGCGGCTGGGCTGCGAGCACGCGGCCAGACATCTCTCCCGCCACAGCCTCAAAACTGATCGAGGCGCCGAGCTTATGGCAGACCTTGCGCAGCTCGGCGTCAAAGTTGGTATCGCCCGAATTAAAAACGTATTGGGCGCCCATCGAGCGCAGCAGATCCACTTGCTCCGTTCGGCGCACCACGTTGATGACGGGAAGCGAGAACTTTTGCCCCAGTCGGACGACCATGCGGCCCAGAGCGCTGGCCGCGGCCGTCTGCACGGCGGCACGGTGTTTTCCGCGCCGGGCTTCATCCACCAACGCCCACGCGGTAAGCGGATTCACCAGCATCGTGGCGGCGTGCTCCATCTCCACCTTTTTGCTCAGCGGCACGCAAAATTGCGCTGAAGTAACGACGTACTCGGCCCACAAGCCGCCTTTCGACTTGGCATCGGCGGCGGCGCAAGCCACGCGACGGCCTTTCATGAATCGGGCCATCATGCCGCTGCCGGCTTCCACCACGGTGCCGCTGCCTTCAAAGCCCGGCGTGGCCGGCAAAGGCTTCTTGAAGCCGTAGTTCCCGGCGATGAACATGAGGTCGGAGGGATTCACCGGCGAGGCAAACACTTTGACTAACACTTCACCCGGGCCAGGATGCGGCACCGGCACTTGGGCCACGGTGAGACTGGAGGTCTTGCCGTCGTAGTCGTGGAGCTGGACGGCGCGCATAGTGGCGGGGATAGACGGCATCGGGCAGCGATGTTAGCACGCGAGAATCGTGTGGCACCGGCGCCCTCGCCGGTGGTTCTGCATCTTCATAGACAGCACAGCCGAGGGCGGCTGTGCCACATGGATCTCGACGACCCAAACCCAGTCCTCCCCTGGATTGACGAGTGCGCGCAATCCCCCTAGAATCAAGGCATCCCAAGCGCAAGTTTTCAAAGGTAGACTGAGTGCCTCTCTACGAATACCAGTGCAAAAAATGCAAGCACCGGTTCGAAAAGATCCAGAAGTTTTCTGATCGCCCTGTGAAGAAGTGCCCGGAATGCGGCGGCCCCGTGGAGCAATTGCTTTCGGCTCCAGCGGTGCGGTTCAAGGGCAGCGGCTGGTATGTCACCGACTACGCTCGCAAGGGCGCAAGCTCTTCGGAGTCAGGAGCCGACGGCGCCAAGGACAGCGCGTCTTCCAAGTCCGACAAGGCCGAGACAAAAAAGACCGACAAAAAGACGGACAAGAAAGCCGCCAACAAATGAGGGCCCCGGCTCGCGCAAAAGCTAGTCGCAAGACACAAGGCTCGCCGCCGATAGACCGAATACACTGATCATCAGTACGATCAGTGTGATCAGTGGTAAGGTTTTGTTTGTTTAAGCCGCGCCGTCTCCTACGCGGTCTTGGAGGTCGGCGCGCGTTTTGGTTTGGCTTTCTCGCGCCCGCTCACGGAGAACGCCATCTGCCGTTTGGCGACGTCGGCGTCCGCCACTACATGATCGCCGTGCAGGATTTCCCCTTCCAGGATCTTCAGCGCCAGCGGGTCCTGAATCAGGCGTTGAATGGCGCGTTTCAGCGGCCTTGCACCGTACGCCCGATCGTAACCTTCCAGGAACAACAGCTCCTTGGCCGCAGGCGTGAGTTCGATGGTGATCTTGCGATCCGCCAGGAGTTTGCGCAGATCGTCGAGACGCAACTCGATGATGTGCGTGAGCTGCTCCTCGCCGAGCGGGCTGAAGACGATGATGTCGTCAACTCGATTCAGGAACTCCGGCCGGAAATGCTGCCGCAGCGCTTCCATGACTTGTCCGGTGGCCTCTTCAAAAGCTTCCGGCGAACTCAGGCCTTCGGCTTGCAGATAGCTCGCTCCGATGTTTGAGGTCATGATAATGACCGCGTTCTTGAAATCGACAGTTCGGCCACGGGAATCGGTCAGCCGGCCATCGTCCATGATTTGCAGCAGGACGTTGAACACGTCAGGATGCGCTTTCTCGATTTCATCGAATAGGATCACGCAATACGGCCGGCGGCGCACAGCCTCGGTGAGCTGGCCGCCCTCGTCGTAACCGACGTAGCCGGGAGGCGCGCCGATCAAACGCGCTACTGCATGTTTCTCCATGTACTCGGACATGTCAATGCGCACCAAGGCGTGCTCGTCGTCAAAAAGGAATTCCGCCAGGGCACGCGCTAGTTCGGTCTTGCCCACGCCCGTCGGGCCAAGGAAGATGAACGAACCGATGGGCCGGTTGGGATCGCTCAGGCCGGCGCGCGAACGCCGGATGGCGTTGGCCACGCGTTCCAGCGCTGGGTCCTGCCCTACCACGCGCTGGCGCAAACGCTCTTCCATGCTGACCAGCTTCTTCACTTCACCTTCCAGCATCTTGGAGACAGGAATACCGGTCCACTTGGAGACGATTCTGGCCACGTCTTCTTCGTCGACTTCTTCTTTCAACATCCGGCTTTTACCTGCTTTGCCTTCGGCCGCCTGGCTCAATTTGGCCAAATCGGCCTCTGCCTGGCGCAGCTCGCCATAGCGGATGGCTGCCACGCGCTCCAGGTCGCCTTTTCGTTCCGCCTGTTGCTCCTCGATCTTCAACTGCTCAATGCGCTCCTTGAGCTGACGAATGCGCGTGATGTCTTCTTTTTCTTCTTTCCAGCGCGCCTTCAGAGCGTTGGATTTTTCACGTACGTGGGCCAGTTCGCGCTCCACCGCGGCGAGCCGCTCGCGGGAGTTGGGATCGTCTTCTTTCTTCAACGCCTGCTTTTCGATCTCCAGTTGCGTGGCTTTGCGCTCCAGTTGATCGATCTCCGTGGGCATGGAGTCGATTTGAATGCGCAATGAGGCGGCGGCCTCATCGATCAGGTCGATGGCTTTGTCGGGCAAAAAGCGGTCCGAGATGTAGCGATGCGAAAGCGTGGCGGCGGCCACGATGGCCGAGTCCTTGATGCGGACTCCGTGATGTACCTCGTAGCGTTCTTTGAGACCGCGGAGAATGGAGATGGTGTCCTCCACGTTGGGCTCGCCCACGAACACGATCTGGAACCGGCGCTCCAGCGCCGCGTCTTTCTCAATGTATTTGCGGTACTCGTTGAGCGTGGTAGCGCCGATGGCTCGCAATTCTCCCCGCGCCAGCGCCGGCTTGAGCATGTTGCTGGCGTCAATGGCGCCTTCCGCTGCGCCCGCCCCCACGAGGGTATGCAACTCGTCGATGAACAGAATGACCTGACCTTGCGAATCTTCAATCTCCTTCAGCACGGCCTTGAGCCGGTCTTCGAACTCGCCGCGATACTTGGCCCCGGCCAGCATGGCGCCCAAGTCGAGCGCGACCACCCGTTTGTTCTTGAGGATCTCAGGGACGTCGCCGGAAACGATGCGTTGCGCCAGCCCTTCCACGATCGCCGTCTTGCCCACGCCCGGCTCTCCGATCAACACGGGATTGTTCTTGGTCCTGCGGGACAGAACCTGCACCACGCGGCGGATTTCGTCGTCGCGGCCGATCACCGGATCCAGCTTGCCGCGCCGCGCCAACTCCGTCAGATCTTTGGCGTAACGCTCCAGAGCCTGGAATTTGCCCTCGGGGTTCTGGTCGGTCACACGCTGTGAGCCGCGAACCGCGGTCAGCGCTTTCAGAATGGCGTCATAGCTCGCGCCGGCCGCGGCAAGAATCTGGCGCGCCTCGTTGCTCTTATCCTTATCGTGAACCATGGCCAGCAGCAGATGTTCGGTCGAGACGTATTCGTCCTTGAATTTGTCGGCTTCTTTGAATGCCTGATCCAAGACTTTCTGCATGGCGGCGGAGAGATGAGGTTGCGCGGCTGAGCCTGAGACTTTCGGCAGGCGATCGATCCGCTGCAAGGCTTCAGCCTCCAGGTTGGACGGATTCGCCCCGAGCTTTGCCAGCACCGGCGCCACGATGCCTTCGCGGTCTTTGAGCAGCGCGGCCAGCAGATGCAGAGGAAGCATCTCCGGATTGCCGTACTGCGACGCAAGCTCGTTCGCTTGCTGAATCGCTTCCTGCGACTTGATGGTGAATTTGTCCCAACGAATTGCCATGTTTTCTATCTCCTGACTAAATCGCCCGTGATGGCCTTGCCTCGGGCACTTGCGTGCTCCCCCACTCAAGAGGCAATTAGCACTTAGCAACTGGCAATTAGCACAGCTAAAGCAGAGACTCGAAAGCCTGCCGATACTGAGTCAAAAACCCCTTTGATATTCGACTTTAGATGCGCTAATTGCCAATTGCCAATTGCTAGTTGCTCTTTCGAAGAAAAACGGGAGGCGATCTCACCGCCTCCCGCTTCCTTCTATGCTATCCACCGGAGGTTGAGCGAATCAACCCTCCACGGTTTTGGCTCCTGCGCTTACTTTGATGGTCTTGGGCTTGGCCTCGGCCCGCTTGGCCAGGGTCAACTTCAGAATGCCCTTGTCATAGCTGGCTTCCGCATGCTCCGGATCCACCGAGCTGGGCAGCCGGAAGGTGCGCGTGAAGGAGCCATAGCGCCGTTCGATGCGTTGGAAGTTCTCTTCTTTTTCTTCCTTCTCGAACTTGCGCTCGCCGTTCACCGTCAGCGTGTTGTTCTCTAGGCTGACTTTGATGTCTTCCTCGTTCACGCCCGGAATCTCCATCTTGAGCACCAGGTTGTGCTCGTCCTCGTACACGTCTACAGCCGGCACGAATGTGCCTGCGCCCAGCTGCTCCTTGCCGCTCGCGTCCCAGTTTTCAAAGAAATTGGCCAGCTCGCGGAAGGGATCAATTCTGGTAATCACTGTCATAGCCGTTCTCCTACGGATGAAGTCGTTGTTTCGCTGACTGCCATGTTATCGCAGTATTAGCGTAAGACGATAATAAAATATGAGTGTATTATTGTCAATGTCAAAATTTTGGATTTACCTCTTGTATTTTCAATAGCTTACATTTACGCTTCGCGATAACGTATTCGCGATTGGCGCTCCCTATAACAGCCTGAAAGCAAAGCGGAGAATGTCGAATGAAAGCCCGAAACGAGTCGATCTGCTTCGACGCCTTGATCGAAAGAATCGCCCAAGAGGTGCCCCGTTTTGTCGTCTACCCCGGGAAGGCATGGGATGAGACTGGAACGTTCATCGTCGATGTTTCGCTCAACGGCATCCCTATTGGGCTCCGCAGTTTGATTCCATGGAAAGAACGCGGTTGGCACTTCGGATTATCGCAACCTATGTGCAACAAGGTGGGGGTGGAGACCGGGGACCGTGTCCACGCCGAAATGCGTAGGCCTGGAGACGCGCGGCCCCAGGAGTTAAAGGATCTTTTGAAAAGCAATCCTAGAGCGCAAAAGGCTTGGAATGCATTACCGCGCGGCACGCAACGGGACTTTATGCTGCACGTCGCTGGTGCGAAGAACTCGGAGACGCGAATGCGGCGCGCAAAGAAGCTTCTGGTTTGAACTGAGCAGTAACGGCGATTCAAACTGCTAAGCAGTGCAGATGATGCATTTCAGATACGCGGTCTCTGGTACTCCCAGCAGGAAGGGATGATCTTTGGCCTGTCCGCGCTTTTCCAGGACCCGTACGCTGCGATGTGTGTCCTGGGCGGCTTCGGTCAGCATCCCAAGAAAATCCTCCTCGCTGACGGCGAACGAGCATGAGCATGTGACCAGTATTCCGCCGGGCCGCAGCATGCGGAGAGCCCGCAGGTTAAGCTCTTTGTAGCCGCGCATAGCGGCGGGCAGGTTGCGTTTTGACTTTGCGAATGCCGGCGGGTCGAGCACGATCACGTCGTATTGGCGCCCGGCCGTCGCGTAGTCCTTGAGCAAGTCAAATGCGTTAGCTTCAATCCATTCGATCTCATTCTTATTGGCGCCGGCGTTGAGCTTCTCATTTTGCTCGGCGATTTCGAGAACTTCGCGCGAGATATCGAGCGCCGTCACTCGCTCGCAGACGCGGGCCAGATGCAGCGCGAAGCCGCCCTGGTAAGTGCAGACATCCAGCGCTTCGCCACGAGCATAACTCGCCGCGGCCGCGTAATTTTCACGCTGGTCAAGGAATGCTCCGGTCTTCTGCCCACTGAGCGCGTCGTAGTAAAACTTAACACCGTTCATCTCCATCACAGTCGCGCTCTTGACGCCGCGGCGAACGCCGGCATCGAGTTGCGGCAGTTGCTCCAGTTCGCGGATGCGCGGGTCCACTCGCTCTACGATGTTCTCCGCCGAAGAAAACTCGGCCATCGCCATGATCACAGCTTCCCGGCGCGATAGCGGGTCCCAGGCCTGGGCCAGAACCTGCAGGGTGTAGACGTCGTTGTACCGGTCGACGATCAGTCCAGGGAGCCGATCGGCTTCGCTGAAGACCAGGCGGTAAGCGTTGGAATCGCGAACGGCTCCTCGCCGATAGTCGATCGCCTCTTTCAGCCGCTGGCGAACCAGTTTGAGCAGATCCTCTTCCGAGCTCAGCAGTTCGCGTGACAACAGGCGCAGTTTGATCTGTGAGGTAGAGCTATAGATCGCCGATCCCAGCAGTTTCTCCTTAGGCCCTACCACGTGGACCAGCGCGCCGGGCACGGCGCCACGTTCTTCGGCTACATCAGAAGCGTAGACCCAAACATGCCCGCCATGCAGGCGGGCGGCCGCGCGGTCGTTAATCCTGACTTGGGGAATCCCGGGCATCAGGAAAACAGAATATAGGATTGCGGTTACTGGGCGGGAGTGGTTTCCGGCGTGACTTGCGTTTCAGTCTCCGCTTCGGGCTCCGCCGCGCGCGCCTTGGCTTTTCTCTTGGGGGGCTCAGGCGGCGTCTCGTGTGCTGGATCAAAATAGAAAATCCGGGCGCAGGAGCTGCAGGTGACAATCTGCTCGTTGGACCGTATCTCCTGCCAGTTCTGGGGACGGATCATGACGAAGCAGGCCATGCATTTCTGGTCGCGGGCCTCAGCGATCGCCGACTTACGCTGGCGCATTACCCGGTCATAGTGAGCCAGTAGGGAGCTATCGGTAACGCCGGACCGCAGTGCCGCGCGTTGCTCGCCCAGCCCGGCGAGGAGCTTCTCGTCTTCCGCGGTGCGCGTACGGGCTTCGGCTTTTTCTTTCTCCACGTCTGCGATCTCTTCCTTCAACCCGGCTTCCGCCGCTTTCAGCGCCTTTTCCTCGTTCTCAAGAGAAATCATCAACTCCAGGATTTTGTCTTCGCAGCCGCTGATCTGTTTTTCGGAGAACTCCACCTCATGCATCAACGCCCGGTATTCATCATTGGTCTTCACGCTGGAGGACTGCCCGCGGTATTTAACGATTTTTTGCTGGTACTCCTGGATGTCGGCTTCCAGCTTACGGCGCGCGCCTTCATTGCTCTTGATGGCGGCTTTGGCTTTCTCTACGGCAGCCTTGTCGTCGGCCAGGTGGGCCTCGATGGCGGCCACACGTTTGGGCAGTGCCGCGACCTCGTCGCCCAGGCGGGCGATCTCGCGATCCACCTTCTCGAGCTCGATCAGCTTTTGGAGGTCAGCATTCATAGGGGACTAGTCAATTCTAACACGCGGTAAGTCTCTGCCTGGCAGGCATTTAGGCGTTAAAACCGCGTTAAAAAGAGAGCTCTATAGAATTGGCGCCAAGCGTTGATTCTACTTGGCTTTTCTGCCCCTCCGGGTGTTTTTTCTGGGAGACCTGTTTTTGCTTGCCGGCACCGGGGTCAGCAACACGGCCACGTGAGCGATGGCGGCATCATCGGTGCCCATGCCTTCTGGTGTCTTGGCCTTGACGCCAACGCGGTCCGGCCTGACTCCAAGCAGTTGAGCCACGCGAGCTTGGATTTTTTTAGCGTGCGGGCCGATTTTGGGAGAGGCGAGAATCAACGTGGAATCAACGTTCGCGACAGTGTAACCGGCACGCCGGACTTGCTTCAGCGCTTCCTCGACGAAGATGGCGGAATCTGCGCCTTTCCATTTCGGGTCGGAAGGCGGGAAGAAGCCGCCGATATCGCCGGCGGCCACGGCGCCGAGCAACGCATCGGTCAACGCGTGCAGCAGGACATCGCCGTCAGAGTGTCCTGCGAGCCCGCGATCATGCTGCAGCTCGACGCCGCCGATCTTCAAAGCCACGCCGGCGCGAAATTCGTGCGAGTCCCAGCCGTAACCGATGCGCATAGAAGAACCTTACCACTGATAACACTGATGAGGGCAGCAGTTAGCAAATAGCAATTGGCAACTAGCCCAGCTAAAGCGCGGGCCGGCATGAACTTGGGGGCTGGCTTTAGCTGAGCTAACTGCTAATTGCCAGTTGCTAGCTGCTCTCGCAAGTGTCATCTGTGTCATCAGTGGTGAGATTTAATCAAGAATTCCGCCAGTTCCAGATCACCCGGTGTCGTGATTTTGATATTTCTAGCCGAGCCCATCACCACCCAAACGCTTTCTCCCAGCCGTTCAACCAGGGACGCTTCGTCGGTGCCCATAAAGCCGTCGGCGGCAGCGCTCAAAAATGCCCGCCGGATGAGTTCGTAGCGGAAGCCCTGGGGTGTTTGGGCCTGCACCACGCGCTCGCGCGGGATCGTGGAGGTAACGATGGCTCCCTCGGCGGCGCGCTCGACTTGCTTAATGGTGTCCACTGCAGGCAAGCCGGCGATCGCCGCACCGTGTTTTTCCACTTCGCGAATCACGCCGGCAATGATCTCGTCATCCACAAAAGGACGAACGGCATCGTGAACTAAAACCACATCCCCGTCGCCGGCTTTGATATGGGCCAGCGCGTTGGCCACCGATTGCTGGCGATGTTCGCCGCCCTCCACCATTTCCACCTTGGCCGCGAGCTTCTCTTTCTCCAACTGACGGCGGAACTGGTCCATCTCATTCTTGCGCAGCGCCACCACGATCTGCGTGACCTGCTGGTTGCGCGCGAACACGCGTAGCGTGTGAAACACGATCGGCGTGCCGTTGATCTCCATGAATTGCTTGGAAGCGGATGCTTTTTTGCCTGGAGGCGCCATACGCGTGCCCAGGCCGGCGGCCGGTATGATGACAATCACCTTCATCTGCAATCAGGGAGAAGAAGTATAGCAACTTTGTTGCAGGGGAACAGAGTGCCTTATCGCGGGGGACGAAGAGGGTTTTAACGCGGAGGCGCAGAGACACGGAGAAAGACGAAAATCTGCTTCGAGTTCCGATTGCATTCCGACAGGGTCTTTCGACCATCTGCAGCCAACCCCCCAATCTTTCCTCCGCGTCTCCGCGTCTCCGCATTGAAAGCCTTGCGGACGCCGACATCCTGAGATTATTTGTCGGGATGCAAGAACCGGATAAGATTTGATTGATGATCGATCGCGTCCGGCAATATGTTCGCCACCAACGGCTGCTGGCTCCAGGCGACCGTCTAGCCGTGGCAGTCTCCGGTGGGGCGGATTCGGTAGCGTTGCTGCGCGTGCTTGTGGAACTGCGCCGTGAGCTGGGGATTGTGCTTTCCGTGGCCCATTTCCATCACGGCATTCGCGGCGCTGAGGCCGATGCCGATCAGCAATTCGTCAAGGATCTGGCCGGCAGCTTACAGTTGAATTTCTACCTGGGCGCGGGGGACGCGCCGGTCCACGCGCGGGTCCATAAAATGAGCCTCGAAACCGCGGCTCGTGAGCTCCGCCACCGCTGGTTTCTCGCGCTTGTGAACGAAGGGAAAGCCGACAAGATCGCCACCGCGCACACCCTCGACGATCAAGCGGAAACCGTGCTCATGCGCATCCTGCGCGGCGCGGGCGCTTTGGGTTTGGCGGGAATCTTTCCGGAGCAAGAGGAAAAACATCTGGTGAGGCCTCTGCTCGAAGTCAGCCGCAGCGAGGTTGAACACTACCTGAAATCGATCGGCCAGACATGGCGCACGGACTCAACCAACCTGGACTTCGAACACACCCGGAATCGCATTCGTCACGAACTGCTGCCCCAGTTGGAGCGAGATTACAATCCCGCGCTGCGTCAGACTCTGGCGGATCTGGCGGAAGTCGCCCGCGGCGAAGCTGCGTACTGGGGCCTTGAAGCCGGATCGCTATTGCCGAGGTTGGTACGCCCGGGGAAGCCCAGTCGTAGCGGCCGCAGTGCGGCTGGGAAAGCCTCCGAGACGTTATCTCTCGACCTGGCTGCCTTCCGCAATCTTCCCTTGGCGGCGCAGAGGCAGGTTTTGCAGCGACTCGGCAAGCAGATGGGAGCGTCGCTAGAATTCAAGCATATTCAACAACTTACAGAGATGGCCAGCGGGGGAGCTCAGGGCAAACGCCTGCTGCTTCCGGGCGGACTTGTGGCGGCACGAAGCTTTCGCGAACTGGCCTTCAGCCGCGAAGAGAAAGCCCCACCAGCGCCGGACTATTGCTACTCATTGCCGGTTCCGGGTGAGGTGACAGTGCCGGAGTTGGGCGCGACGTTGCGTGCTCGTATCCTTACGGGCGGCATTCCGGCGATCTCAGGGTATAATCCGGACTCGCTACTGGACCCCTCCCTGCTAGCACCCAGGCTTACGGTGAGGAACTGGCGCGCAGGTGACCGTTTTTTCCCGGCGAAGACCCGATCCCCCAAAAAACTGAAGGAGTTGCTTCAGGCCGGCCGCATGGGCCAGCGACTATCCATGGCGCAGCGCAAGATGTGGCCGGTGGTAGAAAGTGCGGGCCAGATCGTCTGGGTGCGCGGCTTTGCGGTACCAGCCGCCTTCGCGCCGAGGACCGGGGATGCAGTGCTGATTGAGGAACTTGAGGGACTAAAGACGTTGACAGAGTGAAACCGTGAATCGTCTCGTGCACAAATATCCGCGCGTGGTGCTGACCGCCGAACAGATCGAGACGCGCGTGCGGGAACTGGGCCGGCAGATTTCGAGCGACTATCGCGACAAAACCATCTGCGTGGTCGGTGTGTTAGAGAACGGTTTCATGTTCATGGCCGACCTGGTCCGCCATCTCGAGGTCCCTGTCATTTGCCAGTTCTTAAAGGTCCATTCCAAAGAAGCCAACCCGTCGACCACCGAGATCTTTTTCAGTCCTGAACCCGACGTGGAGGGAAAGGACGTGCTCTTGGTGGAGGCGCTGGTGCAGTCCGGCCTGACCAGCGACTTCCTCCTGCGCAATCTCACGGGACGCGGCGCCGCTAGCGTGAGACTGGCAACTTTTCTGGACAAGCAATCTGCGCGCCGAATCGCGCTGCAACCGGATTACTTTGGTTTTCTGATGGATGAGGGTTTTGTCGTAGGCTATGGTCTGGGCGCCAACGAAGTAGGCCGGAACTTGCCGTATATTGCCGCTAAGGAGCGCAAATCCTGAGGGAAACCGCTGTTTCTAAGGCCTGCCAGGACAAGCAAAAGGGTATAGAATCGTACGAGCGAAGTTTTAAGCCGTCGGCGGTGTTTACCGCATCTAAACTGGGACTGGTCCAGCTATGAAAAGAGGCGGGTTTCGCGAACTTTTTTGGTGTAGGTGGCGTCTTTGGTAGGTGGCCTTCGCGCCCCGGGTCAGCAATCTAGGAGTGTTCAGTGAACTCGACTTTTAAAACCGTGGTCTTGTGGGTGGTCTTGCTTCTGGTGGGCGTCGTCCTCTGGAACATTATTCAGCGCAACGGCAGCGCCTCCAAAGAAGCGGAGATTTCCTACACGGAGTTCAACTCCGCGCTTACCCAGGGGAACATCAAGAAGATAGAGGTTGAAGGGAATACGGCCCGCGGCGAATATGTGACGCCGGCCCAGGGCAAGACCCACTTCCGCGTCCAGGTGAACGCCACCAATCCTGAGTTTCAAAAGGAATTGGACAACGCCAAGACTGCCGACGGCAGCAAGGTCAACGTCGCGTTCAAGGAGAATCCGGGATGGAACTGGCCCATGGCCATTTTCAATTTCTCGCCGTTCCTCTTGTTGGGTGCGTTGTGGTTCTTCATGATCCGGCAGATGCAGACCGGCGGCAACAAAGCTCTGAGTTTCGGCAAGAGCCGGGCCCGCCTGCTCTCCATGCAGCAGAAGAAGGTCACCTTCAAAGACGTGGCCGGAGTGGATGAAGCAAAAGAGGAGCTGCGCGAGATCATCGAGTTCCTGCGCGAGGCGCAAAAATTCCAGAAACTCGGCGGACGCATTCCCAAGGGTGTCTTGTTGGTTGGCGCTCCCGGTACGGGCAAGACCCTGCTGGCGCGCGCTGTAGCCGGCGAAGCCAATGTTCCCTTCTTCAGCATTTCAGGTTCGGACTTCGTGGAGATGTTCGTGGGCGTGGGCGCCAGCCGCGTACGTGACTTGTTCGAGCAGGGCAAGAAGAATGCACCGTGCATTATCTTCATCGACGAGATTGACGCCGTCGGCCGCCATCGCGGCGCCGGCTTGGGCGGCGGGCACGACGAGCGCGAGCAAACGCTGAACCAGCTTCTGGTCGAGATGGACGGCTTCGAATCGAATGAAGGCGTGATTCTGATCGCTGCGACCAACCGGCCTGACGTTCTCGATCCCGCGCTGCTACGCCCCGGACGTTTCGACCGCCGCGTGGTGGTGCCACTGCCCGATGTCCGCGGCCGGGAAGAGATTCTCCGCGTACACACCCGCAAGATTCCGCTCGCCGACGATGTGGATCTCTCCATCCTGGCGCGCGGAGCACCGGGCTTCTCCGGAGCCGAACTTTCCAACATGGTGAACGAGGCCGCGCTGAACGCCGCCCGCAACAACCGCAAGTCGGTGCTCATGTATGACTTTGAGCTGGCCAAGGACAAAGTCCTGATGGGCGCGGAGCGCAAGAGCATGCTGCTGACCGAAGAGGAAAAGAAGGTCACGGCATATCACGAAGCCGGCCACGCCTTGGTCGCGGCTCTCATGCCGCATGCCGATCCTCTCCACAAGGTCACGATCATCCCGCGCGGAATGGCGCTGGGTGTGACCATGCAGCTTCCGGAGACGGACAAACATAACTACACGCGCGAGTATCTGGAAACTGAACTCGCCGTGCTGATGGGCGGACGCCTGGCGGAAGAGAATTTCCTCAACCAGATGTCAACCGGCGCGGGCAATGACATTGAACGTGCCACTGCGCTGGCCCGCAAGATGACCTGTGAATGGGGCATGAGCAAACTCGGTCCGCTCACCTTCGGGAAAAAGGAAGAGCAGATCTTCTTGGGCCGCGAGCTGGCCCAGCATCGCGATTTCAGCGAAGAAACCGCCAAGGAGATTGACTCCGAAGTCAGGCGCCTGGTGGGCAACGGCTACGATCGCGCCAAGAAGATCATCCTGGACAATCGCGATACGCTGGAACGGATTGCCCTGGCCCTGCTCGACCGCGAAGTGCTCGACGCCAACGAGCTGAAGCTGATCATCGAAGGCAAACAGCTTCCGGCGCGTGTGGTTCCGGCCAAGGGTGACGACGGCGTCCAGCAAGTGCTGCGTCCCGAGCCCGGCCGCTCGCCCGGCATCGTACCGGGAAAGCCTTCGCCGGCGTAAGAAGGCAGCTAGCTGCTAGCTTCTAGCCGCTCAAAAAAGAAAAATCTCCAAGGGCGGCCTCAAGGCCGCCCTGAGCTTTTGGACAGAGCGTTTCTGGGATCTGTTTCCGCCGAGAGTCCGGCGGACTCACAAACATCACGGCGTAGAGACGCGGCATTGCCGCGTCTCACTATTGGCCCCTAAGACGCTTTGTAATCAAACGGAATTGAGTCCAAGCGCACGTGCCGGGAATCCGACAAGGTGGACAGAAAGACACGCTGTCTGTAGCGCAAGCATTGAGACGTGGCAGTGCCACGTCTCTACGTCTAACGTGTTGGCGCTGCGAGCGGAATCGTCACGCGTGCTGATATTGGCCCTGGCCCTGGCTCACGTGCTTCCAGTCAAGCTGCGCCAGGTAGAGCGAGTTTCCATCCGGATCCTGGAAATGTGCGAACTTGCCGGCCTTACCTTCGTCCACCCGGCTCAGGAAACGCACGCCGCGTGCCTCGAGGGTTTTAACCGCTTCATCGATTGACCCGGAGAGCTCCAGGCCAATCGACATTCCGGATTTGTTGCTTCCTGCCGGCGCCTTCTCCGTTGTAGGGTGCAGGCCGATGGTCAGGCCCTTGCCCAGCTCCACGGATGCCCAGTGATCTCCGAAGCGGTAGGCGAGCCTCAGGCCCAGAACCTCGGTATAGAAGCGGACGGCGCGATCCATATTGGTGACATACACGGTAACATTGCCGCTTGAGAACATTTGATCCTCCTCGTCACCTTGGCATGGTAACGTTCTAAGATCATCCAGCAGCGGGTGCCAGGATGAAAAGAGCCATTTAGGTTTAGGGATGGTACCACTTTGAAGCGCCGCGCTCCTTATACGCTGCCCCAAATCCGGTTGCGGCGCCATTCTCCCAAAACGCTGCAGGCGCAGCTTCTCGAGTTTCTGCGCCCGGCAATCAGTGACCTTGCGCCGGGAACGCGGCTTCCTTCCACTCGCGTCGTCGCTCAGCATCTTAGAGTGTCGCGAAATACTGTGCTCAATGTGTATGAAGAGCTGGCCCTCGAAGGATTGCTGACCAGCCGGACCGGGTCAGGGACACGAGTGAGTCAGTCATCGTCCAGGTCCAGGCGCGGTCCAACGTTTCCCGTGAACTTGGACATGAGCCGGATTCTGCGCGAGTCACAGTACCCCGCAGGCGCCTGTTCGTTTCGTGATCCGGACGGCCATCCGATTTACCTGCATTCGTAAAGATCATCGCCGGGTGTTTCCACCAAGAAGCAAGGGGGTCTACAAGAATCATCGCGTAGAGACGCGGCATTGCCGCGTCTCACACTTCACCCCAAGACGGCTTTGGGGACATGAAGGAACGGCTCCGAGGGTAGCGAGAATCCACACAGGCGGAAGGACACGCTGTTTGTAGCCTGAAAATTGAGACGTGGCGGTGCCACGTCTCTACGTCTGAAATCTGATTCTTCGGATACGATCACACAACCCGAATCAACGCCTTCCCTTGCGCTACCACTTCACCGATCTCCACCGCCGGCGCTCCAGCCTTCTGGAGCGCGGCCACCAATGCGCTTGCGTCTTCGCCGGCAACCGAGAGCAGCAGACCGCCCGCGGTTTGAGGATCAAAGAGCAGAGTCTTGACCTCTGTGGGAATCTCGCCTTCATAGCCAACTAAGCACTCGGCAAAGTCGCGATTTGCGTTCAGGCCGCCTGGGACGAAGCCTAAACGCACGCAGTCGAGCGCGCCCTCAAGAACAGGAACGCGAGCAGCGTTGATTCGGACGCTCAAGCCGCTGCCCTTCGCCACTTCGCGCAGGTGGCCGATCAATCCGAAGCCGGTGATGTCGGTGGCTGCATGAACGTTGAATCCGGCGGCGATCTCAGCCGCTTTGGCATTGAGTGTGGTCATGGACTTCACGGCAGTGTCAATCCACCGTTGCTGCGCTTCGCCACGTTTGATGGCGGTCGAGATCACACCGGTGCCGAGAGCCTTAGTGAGGACAAGTTTGTCCCCCTGGCGCGCGGTGGAATTCGCCCACACGCGGCCGGGGTCAATCATCCCGGTCACGGCGTAGCCGAACTTGATCTCGGGATCGCGGACGCTGTGACCGCCGATCACCGCACAGCCGGCTTCCATCATCTTGGCCAAGCCGCCAGCCAGAATCTGTTCCAAAATGTTGAGATCGCCCTTGTCGGGGAAGCACACCACAGCCAGGGCGCTCAGGGGTCGCCCGCCCATGGCATAGACATCACTCAACGAATTGGTAGCGGCGATCTGGCCGAAGGTATAGGGATCGTCGACGATCGGCGTGAAGAAGTCCACGGTCTGGACCAGGGCCTGGCTGGCAGAAATTTTGTACACGCCGGCGTCGTCGGCGGTGTCGAAGCCGACCAGAACGTTAGGATCATGCTGCCGGGCTAATTTCCCAAGCACCGCGTCCAGCGCCGCCGGACTCAGCTTGCTCGCTCAACCCGCAGCTTTGACCTGTTCCGTGAGACGGATTGCTTTGGTCTCGGCCATAGGCTTCCATTCTAATTGCTTTGTATAGGCGCAGACAGCGATCTGTGCGAAGCGTGGGCAATTAGCAATTATGGATGCTGGATTTAATAATGCTCTCTTGGACACGACGAACTTCTCAGGCTGTCATTCTGAGCAAGCGCGAGCACCGGCGTACGCCGGGGTGAGGGCGCGTCGAAGAACCCCGAAGGCGTGTCCCTTACCATGCCGTTCCGGGGAGTTTTCTTAACGCTGTTTGGGGAGAACGCCTTGCGGCCGCATTCACGCTGCCAACATTCTCGGGGTCCTTCGACTCCGCGCCCATCCATCTCGTGAAGGACAGACGATCGCGGCGCTACGCTCAGGATGACAGGGCTAGGGATTGTCGCCGGGTTAGACGAGAGGAATGGACCAAAGAGGCAAAGGCCAATTGCTATTTGCTAATTGCTAACTGCTCCTTCAGTATCCCACTCCCACCACTTTCACCTGCGGCACCTGCCCGTCCCAGTCGGGAGTGACGTATTCAAGGGTCAAGCGAAAGGCACGGTACTGGCCAGGCGCTAGAGGAGCGCGGTCGAGCGTGCCGTAGTCAACGTAGGCGGGGTTGTTGGTTACTACCGTGACCGGCACGGTCTCTTTTTGTGAAACCTCGCCCAGGTAATTCTTGAATATGACCTGGACGGTAGCTGCCGTCACTTTCTTGTCACCGGTGTTGACCAGGGTGCCTTCAACGTAAGTCACCGAGCCACCTGCAAAATTCTCGGCTTTGGCCATGCTGAGATTGGTAAGCTCTAGCTTCTCGAGGTAAGGATCGCTCGGGCTAGAGGCGCGGGGCCGGCCCAAGATCCCAAAAGTGATCAGGGCAGCGATGATCGCGACGACCACACCCGCACCAAGGACCATCGGCGTCCAGCTACGGGGTTCTTTTTCTGGTCCAGCGCCCGGCGCGAATGGTTCGGGATCGGCCATGCGCAGATTTTAGCACTCGGGCCTTTTTCTGAAATCCCGAATCCCCGGCTCCCAGCCGGGTGAGGGATCCCTATAGGTTCGAAGGGCTAAAGGGAAACCATTTCGTGGCAATAGCGATCCCTCACCCAGCGAAGAACGCTGGGATTCGGGATTTCAGAAAAAAGCTGACTGCTGAGTGCTACTCTCCAGCGATCGTCATGCCGTCGAGGCGCAGCGTCGGGCTCGCCGTGGAGCCGCGAAACTCGAGGTCGTTGCCGATCTCCGAGATGTTGTTGAGCATGTCCTTGAGATTTCCTGCCACGGTGACTTCTTCCACCGGGAACGTCAGCTCGCCATTTTCGATCCACAATCCGCTGGCGCCGCGGGAAAAGTCTCCGGTCACCAGGTTCACGCCGAAGCCGAGAAACTCCGTTACGTAGAACCCGTTCTTGATCTCGCCGATGATCTGCTGCGGCGTCCGCGAGCCCGGCTGCAGGAAGAAATTGCCGGAGCCGATACCGGGGTTGCCGGTGAGACCACGCGAGGCGTTTCCGGTAGTCTTGAGGCCGAGCTTGCGCGCGGCGTACGTATTGAGCAGATAGGATTTGAGCACGCCATTCTCGATCACGAGTGTCCGCCGCGAAGGCACGCCTTCTCCGTCGAACGGCGAAGTCCCGAATCCACCGGGCATGATCCCGTCATCGATCAACGTCACACTGCCGCCTGCAATTTTTTCCCCCAGCTTGCCTGCCAGGAATGAAGAGTGGCGATAGATGGCATTGCCGTTGACGGCGTCAAAGATGTTGTCAAGGATAGAGCTGGCCATCAGCGGATCGAGGACCACTGGCACCTGCGTGGAAGCCACCTTGCGCGCGCCTAGACGCCGCAGCGTGCGCCGCGCCGCTTCCTTTCCCACGGACTCCGGTGACTCCAACTTGCGCAGCGTGCGGGCTACGGAGAACCAGTAGTCGCGTTGCATCACTCCGTTTTCCGCTTGCGCAACGGGGATGGCCGCCACAGAACAGTACGAGCTGCGCGACTCGCCAACAAAACCCAGCGAGTTGGCCAACACTTTGTGTCCCGTGGACGCATCAAACGATCCGCCTTCGGAGTTGGTGAGCCTGGGATCGGACTCCAAAGCAGCGCGCTCAGCGCGTCGCGCGTAGTCGATCCGCGCTTCCGGAGGCAGCGAATAGACGTCGTCGTAGTAAAGTTCGAGGTCGCCAGAAATGGCGCCCAGGTGCTCCCGCTCCGGCAAGCCGGCGCAGGGATCTTCCGACGTAACTTTGGCCAGTTCGAGCGCGCCCTGGACCAGACGGTTGATGCCTTCGCGCGTAAAGTCGCTGGAGTACGTGCTGGCTGCCCGCCGTCCCAAAAAGACTCGCAGGCCCAGCCCGCGCGATCCAGCTTCTTTCAGCGTCTCCACCTGGCCCAAGCGCACCAACGTGGAAAACTCCGTGCCTTCGCGAGCGATGGACTCGGCCGCGGTGGCGCCGGATTTCATGGCCTGGGCTACCACGTCCGTTGCGATGTCGCGAAGGTCAGTCTCGGTGACGGCGGCGATTTCGGTGTTGGCGGCCATGAATCCTTATCTCGCCGTGCCGCCGACCGTCATGCGGTCCAGCTTGAGGGTGGGAATGCCGACGCCCACGGGCACTTGCTGGCCGTCTTTGCCGCAGGTGCCTATACCTTCGTCGAGTTGCAAGTCATTGCCGACCATCGATACCTGCGTCAGCGCGATCGGCCCGTTCCCGATCAGGCTGCAGTTCTTGAGCGGCGCCGTGACTTTGCCGTCCTCGATCATGTAGGCCTCGGAGGTAGAGAAGACGAACTTGCCGTTGGTGATATCCACCTGGCCGCCGCCGAAGTTCACCGCAAACACGCCCCGCTTCACCGACCGAATGATATCTTCCGGCGAGTCTTCGCCGGCCAGCATGTAGGTGTTCGTCATGCGCGGCATGGGGATGTGCTCATAGCTCTCGCGGCGTCCGTTGCCGGTGTCCGCCATCTTCATGAGCTTCGACGACAGCTTGTCGCTCAGGTAGCCTTTGAGAATTCCTTTTTCGATGAGCACAGTGTTTTGCGTAGGTGAGCCTTCATCGTCCACGTTGATGGATCCGCGGCGCGAAGGCAAGGTTCCGTTGTCCACTACGGTGCATTTTTCCGACGCTACGCGTTTCCCGATCAGGCCGGTGAAGGCCGACGTGCCTTTGCGGTTGAAGTCGGCTTCCAGGCCGTGGCCGATGGCTTCATGCAGCAGGATGCCGGGCCATCCCGGGCCGAGCACCACTTCCATTTCGCCTGCCGGGGCTTCGCGGGCATCCAACTGGATGATGGCCTGCCGCGCTGCTTCCTGGGCAAAGTATTCCGGTGTTTTCTCGCTCTGGAAAAAATCGATGGCTACCCGGCCACCGCCGCCGGCCTGGCCGCGCGCCAAGTTGTCGCCTGATTTGGCGATCGCGATCAGCGAAAAACGGGCCAAGGGCTGAACGTCAGTGGCAAAGGTGCCGTCGGAGCCCGCCACAAGGATCTGGCGCACCTCGTCAGCATAGCCGCACTGCACTTGAATGATGCGCGAGTCATAGGCGCGGGCCGCGCGGTCGGCGCGCATCACCAGCTCCAGCTTGGCTGCGACGTCGGCGTCCGCTGCCGGCGAAGACACCTGGTACAACTGGTGGGCCGCGCTCTCTTTCAGGTTCTGCACCGGCTGTTGCGACGGCCCGCTGGCTATCAGAGCCGCCGTGCGTGCCGCGCGCAGGATCTTGTCCGGCGCCAGGTCGTCGGTGTACGCATACCCGGTGCGCTCACCAGCCACCACCCGGACACCGCACCCAGCGGAGATCCCTTGCGTTGCTGACTTGACCAGGGATTCGTCCACGCTAATGGAAGTCGAGGTCAGGTACTCAAAGTAAAGATCAGCGTACTCGCCGCCCGCGGTGAGTGCTTCTCCTAGATAACGTTCCAGATCACCAGGCGTGATCCCGAATTTATGGAAGAAGAGAGATTGATTGGGAGTCATGTGCTGTAATTAGATGCGCCGGAAAACTTCAGGGCGCAACCTTCTATTGTCCCACCCATTTCCGCGCCCAGCAAATCACGGAAGTCCACCTCGGGAACAGGGAGGGACGGGGAACTACTTCTGCAATTCCGAGCGCCGCGAGGAATCCCTTTTCCCTGAAGGGTGCAGCCCTGCAGAGCATCGCAATTATATGGATCCCTCCCTGCCGTTCGGGATTACAGAAAGAAGCTCCTCCGTGCCTCCGTGGTAGGTTTTCCAGACTCCGCATACAATGACCAGCCATGAACCCCGACCTTCTGGCGCGCTCACTCCAGGAATTCCTCGCCGAAGCCCGCAGCGGGGTCGTCATTGAGGACGGGCAAGTCATTTTCGACCTCGATTCCGCTCGGTACTCTATCTCGTCTGAGCGCGGGCGCTGCCTGCTGCACTTCTGGTCAGAAGAGCGCAATGTTGTGCGCGAGGTGCTGGATAAAGACGCCGAGCTGAAGCAGGGGGTGCTCGTTCTGAGCGTGCGACGGTTTGCTAAGGCGCGCCCGCATCAATTGGAGATCTGCCGGGATCGCGACCGTCGCCCGCCGGCGGCAAAGAAGGCTGGGCGCAGCCGCTATGCCCGGCAGTTGGAGCGGGTGCTCCGGCGCGAAGCTCCGGATTGGGCTCTGGACAAAGCTGGCCTCGCCACCAGCATGGACCTGGAGCACAGCTTTTCTCCCGTTTACGCCCGCGGCCTGGTGCGCAAGGGCCGCAGCTCATTTGCCGTCCTGGGCGTGAACCAGCAGGAAACGCAGTCTGCCGTGGATGCTGCTCTCACGTTCGGTCTGTTATGGCTCGACGCATGCCGCGAGCGCGAAGCCGGGCGCTCCGTCGTGGAAGGACTCAGGCTTTTCCTGCCCCAAGGCAGCTCGGCGACGTTGCAGATTCGCTTGGCGCACCTGAACCACAGCGCAGCCAAGTTCCAGCTCGTGGAACTGGAAGAGCGAGACGAATCGTTCACCGACATCGATTATTCCGACCAGGGCAATATCAACACCCGGCTGGTTCGCTGTCCCGATCAGGCCCAGGCGCGTGCACGTTTGGCTTCCGCGGTCAGCAAAGTTCAAAACTTTGTGCCAAATGCAGAGATCGCGGTGCTTTCTGCCACGGAGATTGCGTTCCGGCTTCACGGGTTGGAATTTGCGCGGGCCAGGAGCGCCAGCCTGCCGGGCAGTTTTCAGTTGATGGATGAAATCGTCTTCGGCGTTGCTGGATTCTCCGCCGTGTTGACGGAGGAGAATGAGGCGGTCTTCGCTGAATTCGTCCGGACAGTGATTGAGGCGCGCGATCTGCACGGCAATCGTCGCGATCCAGTGTGGCGTATGTATCCGGAGCGCTGGCTGGAGTCGCTGGTGGTCAAGGATGTCTCAGCCATCGATGCCCGGCTCGATTCCGCACACGTCTATTCGCAAGTCCCGGCTTTTTCCGCTTCGGATCGCGCCATGATCGACGTGCTCACTTGCACTCGCGACGCACGCCTGGCGGTCCTCGAGCTAAAAGCCGACGAAGACATCCATCTGCCGTTGCAAGGCCTGGACTACTGGGCGCGTGTGAACTGGCATCAGCAGCGGGGTGAGTTCCAGCAGTATGGTTATTTCCGAGGCCTCCAGCTCTCACCCCGGCCGCCGCTGCTATTTCTTGTCGCGCCGTCTCTACGCGTGCATCCCGCGCTGGATACCGTGTTACGCTACTACTCCCCTGAGATCGACTGGTCGCTGATAGGAGTGGATGAGAGATGGCGGGAACAGATGAAGGTTGTATTCCGGAAGACCAAGCTGCGAGCAGCAGTTGGGTGAAGAGAGTTCCCTTAAGGGTCCTGCTCAGGAATACGCTTGCGTTGTATTTCTCGAGGTGGAAGCAGCACTTCCTTACCGCCTTGCCCCCAGCCATTCTAGCCGTGCTGGTTTATGCGGTTGCCCCTGTCTTCCTCCGTGCCATCTGGCGCGGAGTGAGGATGGGGCCAGGTCCCGATCTATGGCTGGCCGCGATTCAGGCCCTCCCGGTCCAGCTTCTTGAGTTCTGTCTGCCTTGGCTGCTGACCGCATACGCCTTTGCAGCTGTGTCCTGCTCGCTACTCCCTGGTTCTACCGGTCGCGAACACGCCATTTACGATGCCTACACATTGGCCCGCGAACGTATTCGCCCAATTCTCGCTGTGGGGCTGATCACCTTCGGGCTGGCACTCGTGGGCGGCATCGTCAGCATCTTTTGCGCAGTGACCTTGACCAGGGTCCCGTCCATTCCTCGGGAGTATCGCGGTGTTACGGCGCAGGTCATATCTACGATTGGCCTTATCGCGTGGATGACGCTGCTTGCGCGTACGAGCCTGAGCATCCCTTGCGTGATGGACCGGCTTGAAATCGGCGCCTGGAAGGCCATTAAAACAACTACTCGTCTGACCGACGGATATGAACCATTCTTTTTCCTTCTCATTGCGCCAACCATTAGTTTGAGCGTTCTGGTCCCCTTGTTGTGCAGGCAAGCGTTCGCCCACCTGTGGGACAGAGGTCTGATCAATAGCGTCGGCTATCAATGGTTGGGATACGGAATGGATGTCATTGCCGCGGCTGCTCTTGAGACGTTGGCTTTTGTGGGCTTCACCATTCTGTACCTTGAGCTGCCTCAGTTGGCCGACGATAAAGTTCAAGGAGACGCTCCTTCACAAGCCATGAGCGCAGCTCCCATCGGGCAGCGATAACCCCGCACGAATAACGGGCTAGGCGCTCAAGTCGGGCCCCGAGACATTTGTCGTTTCTGGCTTTGCCGAAGTCGTTCGGGGAGAAATCCGCAGGGCGGCGTTGGCGATTTTTCTTACTGACAGCTCGCCCTCGGCGTTGGCCACGATGATTTCTCCTACCTTGTGGCTGCGGTAGTACCAACGCTTCAAGATCGCCAATTCTTCCGTGAACTGCGCACTGGACCGTGCGCCCGCCGGAACAAACAGCTCGAGCGTCTCGCGAACGCGGCTCTCCAGCGACTTGTCTTTGTCCTCCGTTTCCAGCGCGAAAATCTGCGGTCCAGCAAGTTCGCCCTGGCGAAAGCGAAACAGAGACACGGACTTTTCGTCGAGCGACGGCTGAACGATGACGGCATCGAGATGGTCCAGCCGGCGGCAGATCTCGTCGCACATCGTGAGGATGCCTTTCACTTTGGCGATCTTGGCGTGCTGTTGAGCCGCGGTCTCAAAATCGAGTGTGGCGGAGAGCCTTTCGCGCTCAGCCTCCATCTCGCGAACCAGCGACTCGCCGCCTGAATCGAGGTACGCCTGCACACGCGCGACCTCAGCAGCGTAGGCCTCGTCCGTGCAGCCTTTGAAACATGGCGCCAGGCACATCTTCATCTCCGAATAGACGCAACCGGGGAACTTGGGGTCGGGATTCAAGTCAAACGTGCAGCGCCGCATCTTGAACTGGTCCAGCGAATCGTTCAGGAACTTCTCCGCCACAACCCGGGAGGGGAAAGGGCCGTAATAGAGTGAGCGCCCGCTGATTCGCCCTAGCCGCGTGGTCACGTAAGCGCGCGGATACTCGTTTTCCAGGTTCAGCCGCACCAGCGGCGCCGGTCGCAGGCGCAGCCGCTTCTGGTAAGTCTTTGGAAACTCGCGGCGCAGGAGCTTGTAAAGCAGAAGGACGGATTCAAAGTCTGACGCGGTGCGCGTGTATTCGATCGTGACAACTCGTTGGCGAAGGTTCAGCCGTTTGGACTGCGACTCCGGCGGCGCCAGCAAGCGCTGTAACCGCCGCCGCAGATTCGCTGTCTTACTGGCGTAGGGTTCCGCGGCTGGGTCCCCGCCACGCAGCGCGAATACCGCCGGCGATGCCGGAATTTGCGCGAAGAAATCCGGCGCATGCTGCGGCGAAAACGAAATGGAGTGGGTCAGCAAAGGCTCCCCGTAACCCTCTTATTCTGCTTGACTTGCCGGAGCGCTATCAAGATGCGATTCGGTGCACGCGGCAGCTCGAGTAAGCGCTTTCGCGGGACTCGAGAAAACGGGAGGCCCAAGAAAGGCTAACCCCAAGGAACACAAAGGGACACGGTGTTTGATCTCCGTGTCCCGTCGCGTCCCCTTGGCGAGTTACTAGATCATCTAGGCCTTCCCCGCGAACCGTCATCTGACGGCCTGGAATGAGATTCCGGCGGCGGAGTGAACTGCCTCTGCGGTGCAGCAGCTGCCGGAGGTGGAGACGGCGGCGCCGGTTGATGCACCTGCGGCGCGGGTTGTGATGGCGGTGTATATTGGCGCACCGGTTGCGATGGTGGCTCAGGTTGCCTGGATGGCGGACTTATGTGCTCAGCCCTCTGAGGCGGCGCCGAATACGGTTGCGGCGGAGGAGTAAACTGCCGCTCCGGCTGCGACGGTGTTACCGGCGTGCTGACCGGCGGAGAAATACGTGAGTCGCGGTCTCCACGGAACCGGTTGGCATCTCCGCGAGGGACTGCGCCTTCGTCTTTCGGCGGTTGATGTTGCTGCACAACCACCGGCGTTCTTTCTACCCGCGGCGGCGCTTGTGGCGGCGGAGTATCGACGCCGGGCGCAGTCGCATGAAGATCCTCATTGGTAAAAACGCGCTTGTTGTCCCTCTTGCCTCCGATTTGAGCGGCCTTGTCGCCATCGCGATCGAGTCTTGCAGCCGGCGTCCGACTACCGGCTCCGTCCACGACCGGAGTTCCCGGCCTGATCACTCGTCCCGGGGTTCCATCCACCACCCGGCGATCAATTGGCGGGGCAGGGCGACCAACGGGCGGGGCAGGAGGACGGAATCCTGGAGGCGCGTTGGTGAACACCGGCGCGCGGTGCCATCTGTTCCATCCTCCGGGGGCCCAGACCCAGCCGCGGCCACCGATGAAAACCCAGCGTCCATACCGGAACGGGAGCCAGCCCCACGGATAGGACGAAACCCAGGTATAGCCGAAGCCCGGTGAATAGCCCCAATAGCCATTGGAAAACGGATCCCAGGTCAGACCGACGTTATTCGGCTGCCATACACTCCCGTAACCGGGTACGTCATAGTACTGGCCGTAATAATTCAGATCACTTTCGCCGTACTGGTAGGGAGACTGCGGATAGCTTCCGGAAGACGCATACGCGCTCAGGTAGTCGTCGCGCTGCTTGCTCCAATCATCGAGTGAGTCCGCCTCTACGCCGTTCTCCAGGGCGTAACTCTGCGGATCCGCGGGGTTGAGGGTAAACGTTTCATTCTTTTTGACCGCCACGTCAGAACCGCTTTCCGGATCGTGGATCGCTACTTCACCCTTAAAGACCACAACCTCTAGCGGATTGGCGGTCGTATTGGTCACACGAAAGGCGCCGGAGTGCACCAGCCCAATCGATTTGTTCTTCACTGTGACCTGGAAATCGCTGTCAGCACGTTGGGCGATTTTGAACTCCGCCTCGCCTTGATCCAGGTCCACGGTGGTTGCAGTCCCACCCGACGCCGATCGGCTCAGCTGAGTAAAAATAATCCGGCTATCTGGCGCCAGGCGGAGCAGGCTGCCGTCTTCGAATTGCACTTCAGCCCAGCCGTCAGACTG
Organism: Candidatus Angelobacter sp.; assembly: GCA_035263765.1. GTDB lineage: Bacteria > Acidobacteriota > Terriglobia > Terriglobales > Acidobacteriaceae > Angelobacter. Next base: position 60,483 of record DATFQZ010000168.1, read on the forward strand.
GGTCTGCAGCCAGTTGCGCTCGGTCACCGGCACGTTCATGGTGACGTTTTCGAAGCCGTGGCCGCTGTCCATGCGGACCTCACCGTCCACATAGCTGATGCGCACGATGCGCACGTGAGAATCGTAGGAACCCGAGTCATCAGCATCCTGCGCGCGGGAGAGGGGCGCAAAGAAAAACATTGCTGTCAAAATGAAAAGGAACAGCGGTCCTTTTCCGCGGTTTGAAAATCTGCCGGGTAGAAGCCGGCGAGCCAATTGGCGCGGCATACAACCCTCCTTGCCTTGCCTCACACCCTATTAGATATCTGAGACGCTGCCTAGTTTCTTATTGTTAAGTGTTATTGACTTTACTTAACCCTTATTATTCCAGCAGTTAACGGCTGTAGGGATAGAGGATAAAGAAAAGAAGCGAGAGCGCGGTTAACAGCCACATCCCCGGCTTCACCTGCGTGATCTTTCCCGCCGCCAGCTTGCAGAGCGGGTAGAGCACGAAGCCCGCGGTAATGCCTACGCCGATGTTGAACGTAAAACACATGAGCGTGATCACAGTAAATGCGGGGATGGACTCCGAGTAGTCCTTGAAATCAATGCGCGTGATCGGCTCCAGCATGAACAAGCCGACGATCATCAACGCCGGGCCATAGGCCTGTTTGGGTATCGCGGTCAACAATGGAGCGAAGAACAGCGTCAGGGCAAAGCAAGCGGCGGTCACGACCACGGTCAGACCCGTGCGCCCGCCGGCTTCAATGCCCGTGGCCGATTCCACAAACGCGCCGGAGGTCGTCGTGCCGAGCGCGGGCGCCAGGCAGTTGGTGAGCGCGTCGGCCATCATAGGCCGCTTGATCTGCGGCAGGTTGCCTTTGTCGTCCAGAAAACCCGCGCGCGCGGAGAGACCGATCAGGGTGCCCATGGTATCCACAAAGGCCATGATGAAGATGGTCAGCACGATCGGGAACGCGCGCCATGTAAGCGCGCCGCGCAAATCCAGTTGCCAGAGAATCGGCCTAAGGCTCGGGGGCAAGCTCACCACCTGGCCGGGCGCATGCTCAGTCCGCGCGAGGAACGCGATGGCCGCCGTGATCAGGATTCCCACCAGAATAGCGCCCGGCACCTTGCGGATCACCAGCACAGCCAGCAGAACGAATCCGGCAATAGCTTCCAGCACGGGTGCTGAAGTCAGATGTCCCATGCGCAGAGGCGCGCCGGCGTCGCCCACCACCACGATGCCCGTTTCCTTGAGGCCGATGAAAGTGAGAAACAATCCGATCCCTACGCCGAAACTGAAGCGCAGCGAAAGCGGCACAGCCTCCACGATCCATTGCCGCAGCCGCAGCACCGTGATCACCACAAAGATCACTCCGGCAATAAACACCGATGCGAGCGCGGTCTGCCACTTGAACCCCAACAGCACGCATACCGTGAAAGCAATGAAAACGTTTTCCCCCATGTAGGGCGCGATGGCAAAGGGGCGGTTGGCATACAGTCCCATGAGCAGGCAGCCGATGACCGCAGCCAACACCGTGGCCACGAAGCTGGGATCTCTGGGGATGCCGGCGTTGCTCAGGATGGCCGGATTGACTACCACGATGTACGACATGGTCGTGAACGTGGTCAGGCCGGCCACGATCTCGCGGGAGAAGGTGGTCCCGTATTTGTCAAACTGAAAGAAAGAGCGCACAGCGTTCATTCTCATTCGGCGTGGGACCTCGGTTTGAGGGTGACATCCAGGAATGCCAGGTATCCGCACAGTAAACGGTACGTGTCGTAATAATTATCAGGACGGAACGGCGTGACGGCGCCTTGCAGGTTCGGCTGGGTCAGCGAGTGAATCGTGATGCGCGGGATGTGGCGCGCCGCAAAGGGCTCAGAATCGGTGGCGCCGGAGGTCTCCATATCAATCTGGCTTGCCGGCAGTTTCAGCGAGTAAACCATGACCACCAGATCGTGGACCAGGTCTTTGTCGGAATGGCTGGTCCAGACTTTGGTGGGCGAAAGGCCGAGTACATCCAGGTTCACCATGGCTTCCGTACGGCGACGCGCGGGCACGCTCATGCGGCCGGCAAAAAATTCGGCTCCCGCAAGATCTTTTCCCTGGTCGGCAAAAGCGACAAAGATGAACGTGTGCCGGCGTTTGTGGTCACGCATGCTCTGGTAGAGCGCGGGCAGAAGTGAAACACCGCTCCAGTTGTCAAAGGGCCTTCCCTCAGAGGAGCTGCGGTCATAGTGGGCGCCTACGATCACGGTCGCGCCGCTGTTCCCGGGCAATTCACAAATGATATTGGGTGCGCCCGCGCCGACGGCCGGCTGTTCCTGGAGAAAATTTCCATTGCATCCGGAGTCAGCGAACATGTCTTTGATTCTTGCGGCGCGCTGTGAATCCGAGGCCGGCACGTCTTTTACTCGGTCCAGAACAACGCCCCTTTCCACGGGCGCAAACTCGAGCTTCTGTGCGGTCGATACGCCACATACCGCCATGGTGAATGCCGCAATGACGGCACCGACGCTGCAGCGCGAGTTCCCGCCGAACTTATACGGGGTTGGCAACAATTTTGCCGCCCTCGTGCGTGGGATAGACCCATGGAATCGCGGGATCGTGGGTGAAGATTGTGAGCCACCGCTCGGGTATGGCCTGAGCGTAATAGCGCTTGCGGTTCTCGATCGTCTCCAGGGGAAACAAATCGTAGGCCATCACCCAAGTCACATCCAGGTGCCAGGACGTGGGAATGAGGTCGGAGATGTAACACGCTGTCTTGCCGCCGCTGCGCAGGAGGACGGCCATCATGTTGCGTGTGTGTCCGGGATAGCCGGCCACGGAGATCCCGGGCACAACCTCGCCATCGCCCTTTAGAAGCTGCATCTGCCCGGAGCGGATCAGAGGATCGTAGTTGTCGCTGATGTAGCTCACGCGGTCGCGCTCCAGCTGCAGCGATCCGTGTCTCCACTCACCCTCTGGGGCGAAATACTTGGCTTTGGGAAACGTGGCCACGGCGACGCCGTTCTTATAGACCGTGTTCCAGCCGCAATGGTCGAAGTGCAGGTGGGAGTTGATGACAATGTCGATGTCTTCCGGCGCGACGCCGGCAGCGTGGAGGTTCTCCAGCAGCTTTTGTTGATTCTGATAAATGCTCTTGAACTTCTCGGAAAGCTTGTTGCCGATTCCGGTCTCGATCAGAATGTTTTGTTTGCCGGTGCGCACCAGAACCGAATTGCAACTCACGGCGATGCGGTTGAACTCGTCGGCCTGCACCTTGCGCTGCCACAACACCTTGGGGACCACGCCGAAGAACGCGCCGCCGTCGGCGACGTAAGAACCGTCCGAGAGCACGGTCAGCTCAAAGTCCCCCAGTGAGATGGTGTGGTTTTCCACGCGCCGGTCCTTATTGGCCTCCTCTGGCCAGCGCCGGCTCCGCCGTCAGCAACTCACGGCGGAAGTAGTCGCGAGTGCGCGTGAACAACTGCCCGGCGAGCCCGTGTGTCTTGCGCGGGTAGAGTTGCCGTTCCGGCGGCCTGGCCACAGGCCGCTGGGCGGCGGCAAAACCGGCTATCCGGACAAGAAGGACTGAGCGCTTCACTAACAATCTCCAAGCTTGGGGGTGACAGCAGAGTTTACCACCTATGTGGTTGCGGCAATCGCCGCCTCTAGCGGTCAATACGGCGTTCGTAAGGGGTTTCGAATGCCGGCCGAGCCCCGCTTGGCGGACCTTCCGACTGCGGCGATTACGCGCGATTTTCTACAGCCCTTCTTCCATCCTCTTGCGCAGTCTCCGCGATTCGGCAAGGAGTCCCATGCTGTGCATCAAGTTCTGGAGGGTCACGATGCCGACCAGGCGTTCCTGGTCGACGACGGGGATGAGCGTTAAGCCGCGGGCGGTCAGTTTGCGGAAAGCCGAAGCCAGCGACTCGGTACGGGCGGCGATTTCAAATGCTTTGTTCATAGCGCCCTGGACGTACCCGTTGCCTTCCCGGCGAAGGCGCTCGACGATCGTCTGGCGGTTGATGACGCCCACCAGGTCGCTCCCGCTGACCACGGGAAAGTCATCTTGCAGGCTGTGCACCGCCTTGCTGAGTGCGTCTTCCAGTGTGTCCGCGGGCGAGAGTGTGGAGAAGTGCGTGAGCATGATGTCTTCCATCTGCACCGTCTCCGCCACCGAGTGGAACATAGCCGTGCGCTCTTCCATCTGCGTGGCCATGAAGAGCACGAAGCCCGCCAGCATGAGCCACTCTGAAGCCATGCCGGCCAGGATCAGAGCTCCGGCAATCAGGTGGCCTAGGTTGACCGCCCGGCGAGTGGCGCGGTTGTAGTCCATGCGCTGCGCCAGCCAGTCACGCAGGACCCGGCCGGCATCGAGAGGAAACGCCGGCAGCAGGTTCACACCGACCAGAAACAGATTCATCCAGAAGAAGCTCTTGCTCAACCACCTGGGATCGATCCAAGGCTGCTCCCATAGCCGCTCCGGCGGAACCCAGGCCAGCAGGATGAGGCCGGACGCGCTGGCCAGAAAGAGGTTCACCATAGATCCGGCTGCAGCGATGCGGAGACTGCGGGCGAACGCTCGGGGATCTTCGGGCTGGTTGGCTTCAGCCACGGTGACGCCGCCCACCGGCAGCAGAATGATGCCCTTGATACGTTGTCCCAGCCGGGCCGCAGCGAGCACGTGCCCCATCTCATGTAGAAAGACTGACGCCAGCGCCAAGGCGGTGAAGGCGAAGCCGCGGCCGATATCGCTAGAGTCGCCGCTGTGCAGGTAGGGCTTCAGCGCAAAAGCCAGCAAAAAGAGAAAGGTGATGTGCAGGCGGAACTCCACACCCAGAAAACGTCCGCCGAAAACCGACCAGGTACGCATAGTTTGTTGTTGCTGCCAGCTTCCAGGACTTGATTCTATATTAGACGGCAGAGGTAGACCCACGGCTCCTATGCGAATCATCGCCGGAAAATACCGCAGCCGCCGCCTGGCCGCGCCCGCGGGGGTCCAAACCCGGCCCACCTCGGATCGCCTCCGGGAAACGCTGTTCAACGTGCTCGGCGCCTCGATCGAAGGTTCGGTCTGGCTGGATCTTTTTGCCGGCAGCGGCGCCGTCGGCATTGAAGCGATGAGCCGGGGGGCGCACGCGGCCCACTTTGTAGAGTCGTCCAGCCGCGCGGCCCGGGCCATCCGCGCCAACTTGGCTACCCTGGACATCGAAGACGGTTGCGAAGTTTTAGAGCGTGATGTCAACGCCGCTTTGCGGCTTCTGGAGTCGCGCCCGGTGGTCTGCGACTTCTGCTTTCTCGATCCTCCCTATCGCAAACAGGACGAGTATGCCCAAGTTCTAGCCTTCCTTTCGCAATCACGTCTGCTCAAACCGGGAAGCGTAGTCATTGCCGAACATGACAAGCATTTTGACCCCGGCGAAGGGTTCGGCGCGCTCCAGCGCTACCGCAAGCTGCGCCAAGGGGACGCCGTCCTGAGCTTCTACCGCCGGGGTTAGTTTTGGGAGCGAGCGGGAATTTTGACGATTTCCGGGGAAATTTCGGGGTCAGGCGCCGGTTTTGCGACGGCCAGCAGCTTGCCATCGCCGCTATTCATGCAGTTTTCCACAGCTTGGCTTCAAAAAACCCGCATAAAATCTAGCGAAAACGCTTGCAGGAATCTCGCTCTCATGTAATATACGAAATGAGTGCCCGAGCGTACTCACATGTTAAGGAGGAAAGATGGCAGGAATGACCAAGACCCAGACCGTCCGTCACTTGGCGGAGAAGATTGGAACGAATAACAAAACTGCAGCGGCGTTCCTGGAGCACCTGGCCGACACCGCGATCAAAGAGACAAAAAAGACCGGCGTGTTCGTGATCCCTGGCTTGGGCCGCTTGGTGAAGGTCAATCGCAAAGCGCGCATGGGACGTAACCCTCAGACCGGCGAACCTATCCAGATCAAGGCCAAGACCGTGGTCAAATTCCGCGTGGCGAAAGCCGCAAAAGATGCAGTCGCCCCTAAGAAATAATCAGAACTGAATCGCAAGAATCCAAAGGCCGGCAAACAGCCGGCCTTCGTTGTTTCCTGTCGCTTCGCTCCACACCGCTCAGGAGTCCCGCTGCGGCGATCGCCCTTCTTTAGCCGCAGATTTACACAGATGAACGCAGATGGAGTAGCCGCGAATTCCGCAAACGAACACGAATCTTTGCCAGGTCTATCGCCGAAATTCGCGCGTGCTCGCGTTCATTCGCGGCCAAATGATTCTGATCTGCGTGCATCTGCGTAAATCTGCGGCTAAGCCTTCGCAGCGGGCTCACCACGCTAGTTGGGTTCGGTTTTCTTCGTCGGCTCCTGTCGCTGCGCTCGACACCGTCAAACAGTTTGGCTGCGGCGATCAGGGCGATTCTGGCGATCATGCTTTCCGGCTATCCAGAACCTTGTTCACCAGACGGTCGGCCTGGCGGTTCGAAGCGCGCGGCACATGTTCGATTCTGAAGTACTCGAGTTTTCGCACGAGAGCTTGCGCGCGGTCGAAGAGTTCCTTGAGATCCAGGTTTTTGACTTTGTACTGCCCGCGCATCTGCCGCACGAGGAGTTCAGAATCGCTCAGCACCTCGAGCGACGGATATTTTTCCCGCGTTGCATAATCGAGTGCGGCGAGCAATCCCGAATACTCGGCCACGTTGTTCGTCTGGACGCCCAGATATTCTCCCCACTCGGCAATCACTTCGCCCTTCTCGTTGCGGACGACGACGGCGCAAGCTGCCGGGCCGGGATTGCCGCGCGCGCCGCCGTCAATGTTGGCGCGGATGGCAAAGGGCTTTCGCGAACCAGAGGGCTTTTCAAAAAGCGAAGACTGTTTCACTGGCCTTCCTCGAGCCGCGTAGCCAGCCGTTCTGGCAGTCCGGCGGCGATGATCTTCCTCTGCGCGCCCGCGATGTCGTACGGCACACGATAGAAAGTGACGTTGCCGGCGTCACCATCGTACAAAGCGAAAGCCGCACGCGGATCGCCGTCGCGCGGCTGCCCGATGGAGCCTGGATTCGCCAGATATTTCGCGGTCTTGGCCAAGGAAAAATTGAAATGTTGCACGCCCGGGCCGGCCGTGTACCGGGGCGCGATCACGCCTTCTTTGTCCTTCATGTCGTCAATCCAGTACGCACCTTGCACGTGGGTGTGGCCGAAAAAAGTGAGCTGCGGCGCGGTGCGCTCCAGGATGGAGTACGCCTCGCGTCCGGTGAGCACGTATTCGTCCTCGTCGCGCGGCGAACCGTGGACACACTGGAGATCTTTGAGGGGAGTCACCGGACCCTGGGGCAGACCGCGCAGGAAATTCATGTTGTCTTCGCTGAGGCGCTCACGCGTCCAGATCGCGGCGCGGGCCGCGACCGGGTTGAAGTCATCCAGGCTCATCTGGCCGGTGCAGGCCTTGTCGTGGTTGCCGCGGACAAAGACTTCGCCCAGCGTGCGTGCGCGTTCGGTCACTTCGTTGGGATTGGCGCCGTAGCCGACCAGGTCGCCCAAGTTGAACACGCGGTCGTGTTCAGGCGCGGCCTTCAAACAGGCTTCAAGCGCTTCGAGGTTGGCATGGATGTCAGAGATGATCAGGATTCGCAAACAGTTTCTCTTTGCAGGCATCACCCGGTGCCGTTGGAGATCCGGGAGCCAGCGACTAAGAGTCTAAACCAGGGACGACGATCATGGCGCTGTGCGCGCCCAGTGCCCAGGAGCGATCTCGCGCAGCGGAAGCGCCGCCTGGGCGGAGGGTTGCCGCTCCACCGTAGCCAGCGGCCGGGCACGCTCGGTCTTGAGCGTAGGAATGGCGCTGATCAACCCCCGGGTATAGGGATGCGCCGCGGCGGCAAAGATGCGCGCAACCGGGCCGGTCTCCACGATCTCGCCGCCCAGCATCACGGCCACGCGATCGGCCACACGCGAGACTACGCCCAGGTCGTGCGAGATGAACAGCATGGCCAGCTTGTGTTTCTCGCGCAACGCTCCGAGCAGTTCCAGGATCTGCGCCTGGATGGTCACGTCGAGCGCCGTGGTGGGCTCGTCCGCGATGAGTAGTTGCGGATGGTTGACCAGCGCCATGGCAATCATCACGCGCTGGCGCTGTCCGCCCGAAAGTTGATGGGGATAGTCCCGGGCGCGGTGCTCTGGGTCAGGGATCGCGACTTCGTGTAGCGCTTCCACCGCACGCTGCCAGGCTTCTCTCTTGCCGGTGCGCTGGTGGGCAAGCACCGCTTCAGCCACCTGGTCTCCCACGCGCATCACCGGGTTCAAAGCCGTCATGGGCTCCTGAAAGATCATGCTCACGTGCGCCCCGCGGACTGCGCGCATATCTTCTTCCGGCAAACGCAGCAGGTCGGCCTCGCCAAGATGAATCGCGCCGGAAACACTCGCCTGCGGCGGCAGCAAGCGCAGAACGGCCAGCGCCGTGGCCGACTTGCCTGACCCGGATTCGCCCACCAGTCCCAGTGTGCCTGATTCGGGGATCGAGAAACTCACGTCGCGGACGGCATTGACGTCGCCAGTTTGCGTGGCGAAGGTGATGTTGAGATGCTCGATCTGAAGGAGAATGCTCATCGCATGGAGTAGGTTTGCATTCTAAACGCTTGACCGTCGCTTTGTAATCGGATGTCGTGGCCGTTGTAATGAAGACTTATGCGTTTTTGTGGCACAGGCACTCTTGCCTGTGCAGAGGTATTCTTTCAGGGGCAGGCAAGCACCGGCAGGAGTGCCGGTGCCACACATGCCACGCTCGATCCGGCAAATAGAACTTCAATGCTTGCGCGCGGCGATCCTGCGCGCCAGCTCGGTGTTCATCTCCTGCGCGCTCTGTGCTGCCACCGGTCCATAGAGTGCGCGCACCCAGGTTGGGTTGGTCCATTCCGGCGCTTCTTTGGAGAGTTGTTCGAAAGTACGCATGGCCGCGTCTTTTTGCTGCAAACGCCACTGGGCGATCGCCCGGCCGGCCGACGCGGACGCAGCCGCCCTCTCATCGTTTGCGTAAACGCCGAAGCGAGGCAGCGCGTCTGCCGGCTTGTTCTGCTCCAACTCCACCCAGCCCATTGTGATTTGCAGTCCGCCGTCACCGGGACGCTGGCTCCAGTAGCGGCGAAGAAGTTGGTCGGCCTCGTCGAATTTTCCGGCGCGGTAATACCACCAACCCAGGCGTGCGGCGCGCTCCGGCGCAAATGACACGTTGGGTCCGGTCAGAGTCAGCGCTGCGGAGTCGTTGCCGGCCATGATCTCCAGGCCCGCCTGCTCGATCTTGACCTGGGTGGCCAGGTCCCCGTTGAGATTCGTCCCTATCCCGACCGTCGTGCGGAACTCTTTGGCCGCATCGCCGTGGCGGGCGGCGGAGCCAAGCGAGTCTGAATAATTGTCGAGCAGCTCCGGCGTCAGAGTGTCTTTATCGTGGAGCACGTTGTTGATGATCTTGCCGTAGGTGTCGGCGGCAGAGCGGAAATCGGCGAGGGCAAACTCACTGGCCGCAAGCTGCGACTTCATCGTGGGCTGCTTCGGCTCCAGCCGCAGCGAGTAGCCAGCAAAGAACGCCGCTCGTGTGTAATCGTGCGCCTGGAAAGCCCTGTCGCTCGCGTTGGACGCGTATTCAGCCAGATCTGCTGCTGATTGCGGATACAGTTTCTGAAGTTTTTGTCCGATCTCCACGGCGGCACCGGCGTCGTTCAGTTCCAGTTTTACCTCCGCCAGCAATTTCAAGGACGAGGCATTGTTCGGCTGGAGTTCGAGCGAGAAAGCCACAAACCGTCCGGCATCGGCGAAGCGGCGCGACGCCATGGCATTATTGCCAAGCTGATCCGCGAACGCGCGGACGGAATCGGCAGCAGGCTGGCGGCTAGCCAGCAACTCTCGATAGGCAGCGGCGGCTTTAGGGAAATCCTGCTTCGCGCATGCGGCCTTGGCCAGCGCCACCAGCGCTGGAGGATGTCCGGGATGCAGCTGGAGCGCCTCAGATGCGGTTTGGATGGCCTTGTCATACTTCGCTGCAGCCAATTGTTCTTCCGCCTGATGCGCCAGGAAGAAGTAGCGCACCGCCAGCGGTTTCTCCGGTGCCGGTTTCCAGCCTTGGTCGGCGATGAGCTTCTGGATTAGAGCGATCCGGTCCCCAGTCGGCGGGTGGGTGAGGAAATAATCACTCAACACCTGGATAACAGCTCCAGAGGCTTCCTCCTCGGGATTCGCCGCGCGCCGGTTCTTGCCGAAATACTGTTCTTCCAGCTTTTGGAAGTGCTGGAAGAGATCGACCGCGCCCTGGGGCGAGTAGCCCGCCGCGACGGAAAGCGCCGTGCCTTCGCTGTCCGCTTCCGCTTCCTGGTCTTTGCTGTAGCCCTCCTGGTAAACCTCCGCGGGAATCACGAATACCTCGGCCAGCGGAATCTTCCGCATTGCCCTTTCAAATTGCACGCGCTCGATGCAGTGCTTGTGGTCAATGTGCTCTATCTCATGGCCCAGGACCGCGGCCAGCTCGTCCTCGCTCTCCATTAAATCCATCAGGCCCGCGCCCATGAAGACATGTCCGCCGGGAATCGCAAAAGCGTTAATGAAGGATCGTTCCGGAATGTAGTGGAACTTGTACGGCAACTTGCGATGGGCTTTCGCGGCCACGCGGTTGCCTACCAGGCGGAGGTAGGCTTCCACCGCTTTTCCTTCTTCGTCCTGGCCTTCATGCTCGATCTGCTGCGCGATTTGGTTGCCGATCTTGATCTCTTCGTCGTCCGAGATAGCCGTGTACTTGGCGGGCAGGCGGGTGAGCTCGCGCTGGGTGTCAGCGAGAAAGTAATGCAGCGCATCGGGACCGAACCGCGCTTCTACCTGATTCTTCTGGCTGGCAGCCAGGCCCGCGGCCAGCAATCCCAGTGTGACGGCGAACAGAATCCAGCGCTTCACAGGTATTGCCTCGCTTTCTCGCGGTAGCGGGTATAGAGGACCGACACGCCGATGATCAGCGCGCCGACCGTTGTGAACGTGATGGCCTTCCTCGGAAGACTCATGTGTCTGAAGTCGAGGATGAAGATCTTCCCGACGACGAGAAGCAAAAGAGCCATGGCCGTGAGCCGGTAGCTGCGCTCGCCGATCCACATGGCGAAGATGAAGACGGCAACCGCTTCCAACGTCCACGCCAACGTCAGCCAGCTCTCCGCTTCCACCCACAAGAACGCTGTAAGCAGCGCCAGGGGAGCGAAGAACAGAACCTGTTCGGGATGGGCATCGAGCAAGCGGGCGGTGCGAATCAGCCAGTTTATTTTCTCGCCTTCCTCGGCTCGCAGCCGCAGTTTGAACGCGAAGAACAAACCGGCGAACAGAAAAGCCGCGGCGGAGATCGTGCTTAAATAGGCGATGGCCGGCTTCGGCGGGGTGAAATAACTGCGCTCATAGAGATTGTGTAAGACCCCGCGAAAGAGCACCCCCAGACTGAGCAACACGGCCTGGTGGGCAAAGACCCTCTTTTGCGCCCACCATGCCAGGCCCATTAGGGCAAGGGCGGTCGCGGCCCAGGCAGCGGCCACCCAGTCGAGCGGCGGCTCAAAGCGAAGCATGAGAACGATGGTCGTGGTGCCGAGCCAGGCAAAAATCTCCCCAGCTTTGAGTTTCTTCTCCGCCGAAGAGAGGCTCGCTGCCTGCTCGTCTTCCTGCAGCCGCCAATAGAGATAGAAGAACAGCACCGCCAAGGGAACGATGGTGTAAAGGCGCGGGCTGAATCGTTCCGCCGAGATCACGTTGAGATTCACGAACAGCAGCCGCAAAAACGTGCAGAAGCCGGCGACGTAGGCTTGCAAACGCAATTGCACGTTGTTGCGCAGCATGCCGGCTTCAAACATCAGCAGCGCGAACAGGCCCCAGCCCAGGGCCACGCTGGCGCTGGAAAGCTCGTACCAGAGCAAGAGCGTAAGCATGGTGGACGCGGCCCAACTGAAGCCCGGCTCCAGCCAGCGTCGCCAGAATGCGTCTTCATTCTTGCTCTTCACGCGGTGCCAGTACGCAGCCAGGTATGCCAGCACAACCACGGCCGCGACGGTACCCAGCCGCGCCGGCCACTGGCGCGTGGCCACCTGATACTTGCTGTCGCTGGGCAAGTTGATGATCAGCACGCGCAGAAACGCGAACCCCGCCAGCAGGATCGATTGCACGCGCAGCGGCTTCAGATCCATTCGCCGCGCGACCCACGCCAGGGCGCAGGCAGCGGCCATCCAGCAGACCGCGGCACCCAGCAGCGGACAAGCCATCCAGCCGGCAACGAAAGCCAGCAAGGCAGCGGCGTAAGAAAGATCGCGAGTGACAATCTTCTCTACAGCGCCTTCAAATTGTGCGGCCCAGCGTCCCGGAGCCCAGTGAACATTCACGTAGAGCACCAGCGCCACCAGGGCACTGATGGCCGCCGGCACAAACATGCCGTGGACGTAGGCTTCTTCCATGCGCATGCCGTAGACGCGCGCGGCTTCCGTACTGATGATCTGTCCTGCCAAGGGCACGAAAGCAAACAATCCCACGCGACGGAAGACTTTCTCTTGCGTCAGCACGCCTATCAGGAAGAAGGCTTGGGCTTCCGCTAGCCAGACCAACGAAACAAACTCGGTGCGAAGCCCCGCACGGAACGGGACAGCGGCCATCAGCAAGCAGGCGCCGATCACCGTGAGGACGATGTGGGGCATCGACCGCTGCTTCGCTCGCGGAAGTTGACCGAGGCCAAGCTCGAGCGACCCCAACGCCAGCAACGCCCAAAATGCGTACTCAGGATGAACCGCCTGATACTTCAACACCACCAGCAGAAGGCCGGTATTGAGCAATGCGGCCAGCGCAGAGATGCGTTCGTGCCCTTCACCTCGGCGAACCAGATAAGAGACGCGGTACACCACCCAGTAGCTAACCAAGATGGCCGCGCTCGGGAGAAACTCAGGGAACGGCTTGTGCGGCCTTCCCATCGGGCTGATGATGTGAATCAGCCAGACAAAGTGGTTGATGAACGTGGCCACTATGGCACACACTTCGAGCATGTACCACTCTTTGATCCACGCCACCAGTGCAACGGAAATTGCCAGAACCACGGCTGCGGTGAGGCTGTAAACGCCCGGGGGAGCAAAGCCCTGGCCGGGAAGAACGGAGGTGAGCAATCCGGCAAACGCGCAAAGGAACGCAAGTCCGGTTGCCACCTGGGAGCGATAGCGCAGGGTGGTGTGCGTCACCATGGCCGCCGCCACCAACAGCATCAGGAGCAGGTCTGCCAAGGCGGAGTCCAGCACGCGGGTGGCCTTGAAGTGGTACATCGCGTAGGCGGTGAAGAATGCGATGGCCCATCCCGCCGCTGCGCTCGCGCGAGCAACGACGCGGTAGCGCTCCTTGCGCTCAAAGGAAATGCCGGCGCCCAGCATTACAGCCGCCACCAGCCATCCTGCGGTGACTTTCCCTGCCGGTCCAACTTCGCGCAACTGCCATGCCAGGAAGAAGGCTACGCCCAGCACCAGAATCAGGGCCCCAATCTTCGCCATCCAGTTTGTCCCCAGCAGTTCCTCGAACTTGAGCAAGGAACGCAGGCGCTCGAAGAGACTTGGACCCGCAGGATGCGCTGCGGTTTCCACTTGCGCGAAAGTGAGACTCGCGGCGGCCTGGGCCGGCGGCATAGGAGTAGGAGGAACAGCCGCTGCGGGTTGGTACGCTGGACTTGTGGGCAGCTGTGCCGCGGTAACGGCCGCAGCCGACGCTGCTGCCGCACTGGCCGCGGTAACCGGAGGCGCTATCTGCGGCGGCGCGGCAGCGGGCTGAGCTTGTGCTGCGGCGCTGCGGGCCAGGGCCTCTTCGCGGGCAGACACGATTTCCGCTGACAGTTCTTCAATCTGGCGGGCCAACTTGCGGTGGCGGCGCCATCCGGTGAACCACACGAACCAAAAGAACACCACGCCCAGGAATACGAACAACTCTTTGGGACCCTCGACCCCGGCCCAAAAGAGCAGCATAGCCAGCAGCGTGACCACGATAAGGGACACGATTCCCGGTTTGCGGCTAGGTTTCATGTGGTTGATTGGGCGGAATTGTACTATGAAGAGCAGTTGGCAATTAGCAAATAGCAGCGTGCTTTTTTGTCACGAGGTCTGACGCTTCAGACAATCGATCGGCCAACAGGCACTTGCAACGTCCGGCTTTAGCTAATTGCCAATTGCTATCTGCTAACTGCTTTCTTACGCCGTGACCTTGGTTGCCGCTTTGCCGGCTTCCACACCGGCATGCATGGCGGCGACGATAGCCTGTGCATCGTTGAGCAGGGCCGGCGTCGCAGTGGCACGATCGCCTTCCAGGTGGATCCAACCCTGGGTGGCAAGCTGTTGCGCGATGGCCACCAGCTGGTCGCGCGAAAAGTTCACGTACTGGCAGTCGTAGGCATGAGCCATTTCGACCGCTGCGCCTTGCCGGCCCAGCCAATACGCGCGGCGCCGCAGCATCTCGCGCACGGCGTCTTCGGATTGCGTCGGAAACTGGATGGTCTTTCCCAGAAAACTGTAGAAGCGGCTGGTGACGTGAACGGGTTGGAGCTTCCCCGATTTCAGAAACGCCAGTTGCCCGTTGTCGATGGTTTTGCGGATGGCGTTCACCACCAGGCCTTCGGCGTGTTCCTCGGCCAGCGAGCCCAGGGCTTCCTTCATGGTCTGGGTCATGGCCACGGCCACTTCGGCGTGCAGGCCTTCGCTCGAGCCCAGAAGGTTGGCGCGACCGTGCAGCACCAGCCAGTCCGATCCCGAAGTGGAGGCGTGGAACGGCCACCTCAGTTCGGCAATGTCAATGGGCACTCCCGAGAGAGTGACAAAATGCAAAGGCTTGGGCATGTCCGGCTGGCTGGAGATTGTAGCAGGTATTCGATCGTGAACGCGGAGCACCAGGCGGTGGATAGAGCCAGCGTCGTAACGCAGGGTGGAGCAGGGCTTCAGCCCTGCGGTGCGCAAAACAAAACCGGCTTCAACCCCTGAGGTTTTACCCCCTCAGCGGCTAAAGCCGACTGTCTTTCTCATCTCCTACGCAGGCCTGAATGCCTGCTCCACCCTCACAAGTGAAGACTGCGAATCTGTGGCGAGAGCACTCTGGCCTTACATCAGGAATTCCCGCGTCTGCCGCATGATGGGATGCTGCATCTCTTCGAGTTCGTTCTTCACCTGGTTCAGGCCGTACACCAGGCGCTCGAAGTCTTCCGACATTCTGCGGAATAAAGGCGCCACCTTGGCGTATTCAAAGTGCTCGAACTTGGAGACGATGAAATAACTTTCCTTGCCCGCCTTGACGAAATCCACCAGGCTCTCCATGCGGCTGCGGCGCAGGCGCTGCGCGTTCAGACTCTCCGGAAACATCCCGGTGAAGAACAAGGCGTAGTCACCGATGTGTTTGCGTACCTGGCGCTCGCGATCGAACGATGCCGCGGAGCCGTACACCGGGTCAGACTCGAGCAGCATCTCGCCCAAGTCAGCCAGGGGACGCCCGTCAGCATTCTTGATCTTGTACAGGTTGTCGGCTTCGCAGAACTCGGTCAGCAGCGTGGCCACGTAGCCTTGCACTTCAATGCTGCGCACCCCAAGTTCTTCGTAGTTGTGTTCCACGACGGCCGTGAAGAACTGATGCAGCGGATTCGACTCGGAAACCATGATGTCACCTTTACCTCTCTCCGCATGCGCCGCGCCGAGCGCCTCTTCTCTCCGCGACGGAAACTGGGCATTCGGAGAAAACCCTCTATTTAGTTTGACCGTAGTATGAGCAGCATAGTTTCGTGCAATCAAGTATTTTTCGAGGCAACCCTTGCACTTTGGCAGCAGCACCTTGAGAGTGCTAGACGATTAGTATTTAGACCTTAGCGGGAAGGACAATGCACGAGTGGGTGGATGACAAGCAGAGTTGGGAAGGATAAACGTGACTTTTGAAGAATCGGTAGTTCGTTACAGAGAATTCCTGAGAGAGAATGGCTACCCGTCGGCGATTGCTTGGGTGCGACCTCAAGATGTGCTTCTGGCGAGACAACGTAAGATCTTTGTGAGAGTTCCCCTACCAATCACCAACGAGGCCTTTGCACGCGCCGCATTCAACGACGGGATTGGGAAGAAGGTCGGGATTCTATTTGCGACTGTATGCGAAATGGACGGCGTAACTTGCTGCCGCGCTTGGGTACCTGCTGACGAAGACGAGGCCCAGCGGGCTCTCATGCCACAAGACCTCAAACTTTCAGTGACGACTGGTGAAAGCCATCTGCGTGGGAAGGCTGTGACAAATCGGATCAGTTGGCTGTGGTTGAAACTGAATTATCACAAGCACCAAGAACAGCGAGATTTTCTATTCGATCTGGAGCCCAATAAACTTTAACTAGCGGGGAGCGAGGGCAGGCGTCGCAGGAATGTTCGAGCCCGGGGCGACGCACGAACATTCGCATTTGTTTCAGCCGTCCGGCTGAAGCCGGACTGAAATCGTTATGGAAACCTCCACCCGGCAGCTCCTGCCGGGCTATTTTCGGTCGCGCCTGGCGGCGCTGTTGCTAAGCTGTCCGAAGGTTTCAGTTCCCGGCAAACTTCGTGGTTCGCACCCATGTGCGATTGTTCGGTCCGTCAGTAGTGTCGGAGGTCATCCGCCCAACTGCTTCTTCACGATCTCGCTCACCGTCTTGCCCTCGACGCGAGCGCCCGTGGCCTGCAGTTTGGCCATGGAGTTCTTCATCACCGTGCCCATGTCTTTCATGGTGGGCGCACCCATCTCGGCAATCGTGGCTTTGACCGCGGCGGCGATCTCTTCTTCGCCCAGGGCTTTGGGCAGGTAGGCTTCGATGATCTTGATCTCGGCGGCTTCTTTGTCCGCCAGTTCCTGGCGTCCGCCTTTCTGAAACTGTTCGATCGAATCTTTGCGCTGCTTGATGAGCGTACTGAGGATCTGCTGGGACTCTTTGTCGTCGAGTGGCGCGCGCTTGTCCTTTTCCTTGTTCAGGAGCGCGCTCTTAACCATGCGCAGCGTGGACAGGCGCAGCTCATCGCGGTTGCGCATGGCTTCGACCATGTCTTTCTGGACTTGTTCGCTGATTGGCATGCGTGAAATTATAATGCCGCGTGAGGAGTGCGCCGTAGTTGATTACCCAGCAGATTTACCCTTCTTTAGCCGCCTTCATGGTCTTGTGCGTCGCTTTTCGATGTCTGCCAGCATGGCCTTAGCGTCATCGGCTTTGGGATTGATTTCCAATACTTTGTGCAGAGCCGTGACCGCCTCATCGTATCTCTTGAGATTGGCATAGAGCGCGGCAAGATTGAAATATCCATTC
>DATFQZ010000169.1:0-35763 GCA_035263765.1 Candidatus Angelobacter sp.
CGGAAAGCAACATTGTTGCGCGACGGGCGCCGATCCGGTGAGCAACCCAACGTTGAACATAGGCCTACTGACCAATCAGGTCGGTCTCGACGCGCAAGGCAAGCGGACCATCGACGTTCTCGCTGCAGCGCCAGGCGTCAAGCTCACCGCAATCTTTAGTCCGGAACACGGCATCGCGGGAGCTCTCGATATCGAGAATGTTGCAAGCACAACGGATGCTGCGACCGGCTTGCCCGTATACAGCCTTTACGGAGCAGGCGACGCCAACCGCCATCCGCCGCTCGAAGTGTTGAAAACTCTGGACGCAGTGGTCATCGATCTGCAGGATTCCGGCGCCCGCTTTTGGACTAACAACGCGACCCTCGGCTACATGCTCGAAGCAGCAGCGCAGACAGGAACGGAAGTCATTCTGCTCGATCGGCCGAATCCGGTCACAGGGGCTTACGTGCAAGGGCCGGTTTCGGATGGGATTCAGCGGGGTATGGTCAACTATTATCCTATGCCTGTGCGCCACGGCATGACGTTCGGCGAGCTGGCACAGATGTTCAACACCGAAAAGAAGATCGGGGCGCGCCTCCGCGTGGTGCCCATGGAGAACTGGCTGCGAGGCGATTGGTTTGATTCCACGGGCGTCGTGTGGGTGAACCCCTCGCCGAATCTGCGTTCCGTCAACGAAGCGACTTTGTATCCGGGCGTGGCGCAGATTGAGTACACGAATGTCTCCGTGGGCCGCGGTACGGACACGCCATTTGAACTTGTGGGCGCGCCCTGGATCGACGCGCGCGCGTTTGCCGAATACCTGAACGCGCGCCTCATCGCCGGTGTGCGCTTTGTTCCAGTGACGTTTACGCCTTCGAGCGCCGTGTACCCCGGCCAAGCCTGCCACGGCGTGAATCTGATCGTGACCGATCGCAACGTGCTTGACTCGCCGGAGTTGGGTATCGAGCTGGCAGCAGCTCTCAGAAAACTCTATCCAGAGCAATGGAAGATTGACCGCTTGATGACGCTCTTGGCCAATCAGGACCTCTTTGACGCGCTCTCCCGTGGCGACGATCCCCGCAACATCGCGCAGGCATGGCAGGATCAGTTGCAGAAGTTCCGCGAGACGCGGGCAAGATATCTCATTTACAAATAAAGGCAACGCACCACCGCCAGAAAATCGGGTGATCCGGTGATCGGGTGATCGGAAAACCTAGCACCGCGGGATCGAGAAGCAACTCCCGGTACGCTCCGAGCGCCGAAGGCGCGACGACAGGGTAGCCCCGGGCGGTAGCCCGGGGTACGCAGACAAAACGAGAGAGCCCCAGAGGGGCGACACGTTTTTCCCTATCTCATCGTTACCTGCGGCGAGGATCCTGTGCCGCCCCGCTGGGGCTCATCCGAACTCCTCCACCTTCCCACCGCTCCCGCGGTGGGCTACTCTCTGGTCGCGCCTCCGGCGCTTGGAGCGTGAATGGCGAAGACTCATTGGGTCGACTTCATAGCTCGGTGGTGCGATCTCCCGATGATCCGATGACCCGATGATCCGATCTCCCGATGATCCGATGACCCGATCCCGCTCTGCGGGATGGCCCGATCCTCCTCCGTGTCTCCGTGCCTCCGTGGTAGGTGTCGGGTTTTCAACTATACTTTCCCGCATGCCTCTCCACATCGGCACTTCCGGATGGTCGTACCCTACGTGGAAGCCGTCGTTTTTTCCAGAAGGGCTGCCCGCCAAACGGTTTCTGGAGTTCTATTCCACGCAACTCAATGCCGTGGAGTTGAACGCGACTTTTCGCCGCATGCCCACGGCCAGCTCGATCGCCGGATGGGTGGCCGCCGCCACGCCCGATTTTCGTTTTGCCGCGAAAGCGCACCAGTCAATCACCCACTTCAAGCGGCTGAAGGATGCCGGGGATTCGCTGCGTTTTTTTCTGCAGAGCCTGGAGCCGATGCGCCAGTCCGGCAAACTCGGCCCGGTGCTGGTGCAAGTACCGCCGAACCTGAAGGCGGATCTCGCGCTGCTCAAAGATTTCGTCCAGTTGCTGCCCCAGGCATACCAGTTTGCGTTCGAATTTCGCCACGAGACGTGGTTTGCGGACGCGGTTTACGAGATCCTCAAGACCAAGAACGCCGCGTTATGCTGGGCGCAGAGTGAGAAGATCGTCACGCCGAAAGTGGTCACTGCGGATTTTCTCTACTTCCGCCTGCGCCTTCCCGGGTTCAGCGATAGCCAGTTGCAGACGATCGGCGGCGAACTGAAAGAGCACAGCCAGGATAAAGAGGTCTACGCTTTTTTCAAGCACGAGGACGAACCGGAAGGCGCGCTCAACGCCGTGAAAGTGGCGCGCATGAACGGTCTGGGAGAGAAGCCATTCGCGATGCCGGAGAAGAAACGGGCAGCAGGGAAGACAAAGGCAAAAGGTTGATTTAAGTTGGCGCCGCCTAGAATGCCCGCGTAGAGACGTGGCACCGCCACGTCTCAACACGTCTCAATGTGTGCGCTACAAACAACGCTTCCTTTAGGCCAATCTGCTCATTCCCGGTATAGATCTGCAGAGTCGATTCGGCGTGTATCCCTGAAAAGCATCGTGAGGTTGAGTGTGAGACGCGACAATGTCGCGTCTCTACGTCCGCGGAGATCAGCGGCAGGACTTCTTGCGAAAAAGCTGAGCGTTCTCGGCCATGGCATCGCATACCGCGAGGCAAGTGCGATGGACTTCCAGGTTCGCGGGGTTGCGGGGCGAGGCCGCCAGCAGAGTGGCCGCGCCATGGACGACCAGAAACAGGGCGTAGTGCAGCCGCATGTAATCCTGGGGCTTGCCGCCGAACTTCTCCGCCAGGCGAGCCACCAGCCATTCCGTGATGTATTGGGGACGGCCTGGAGCGAAGACTTTCGTCCACACCGGGCCAAACAGCAACTGATACTCACGGGGATGGTTTTCCGCGAATCGCAGGTGGCGCTGATACGTATCCTTAAGGCCGGCAGCCGATGTGATTTCCGCCGCCAGTTGGCGATAGACGCGCTCCGCCAGTGCCAGGCGAAGAGCTTCTTTGTTGCGAAACCGCTTGTAGACCGTGGTGGTCGTGGTCCCGGCCAGGCGTGCGACACCGCGCAAGGTCAGGCCTTTTTCGCCTTTTGTCCGCCACAAACGCTGGGCGGCGTCCAGAATGTGCTCCTGCAAGTGCTGGTCGGCTGTCCGCGGCATATGTTAAAAGTCGGTTAAAGTTTTTACTTGCACAGCGTAGCACTAACAATGTAGCATTAATTCTCCTTCGCGCTGTTGCTCGAAGTTGGGCCCCATAGGACGTTCCCGGCAGTCAAATACAGGCATAATCTCTCCTGCCTTCCGTCCTGACACACTTTTGAAATCTTGAGGTAGTGACATGCAGTACTTGTTGAGGCGCGTCACTGCGTCTCTTCCAGGCATGCCTGCGGGTGAAACTGCGCGCGAGTCTGAGTTTGTGGGCCGGCAGTCGGGCTTCGAAAGCTCTCCCTACCGATTGGCGTTGCTGAGCGCTGCTGTTCTCGCCTTTGCCGCGCATTTCGTTGTTCTGGCGGTTCCTTCGCTGCACACTCCAGACTCCACGTGGTCCAATCTTATCCAGCTGGCCCTGGGTGCGTTGGCGGTGCTGGCCATGCTCGAGGCCGGCCGGCTCTCTGCCCGCTTTGCCCGCGGGACCTGGTTTCTTGCCGCCCTGGCCATGGGAACCTACACCGCCGGGCAGGCCATGATCACGTATTACGGAACTGCCTTATACCAATCCTCCAGTCCTAACTTGAAGGACCAGTTCTTCTTTTTCTGGATGGTGCCGCTTCTGGCGGCGGCCGCGACTGACCCGCGCGGAAAACGAAGAGGTTTTGACTGGGCCGCTTTCTTGGATTTCGCTCAGCTCGTGGTGCTGGCCCTGGCCTTGCATCTCTTTGCGTTTGGCGATGCCGCGCGCTGGCAGGCGGACGCGCAGCAGATGAGCTTTCTCAAGTGGAAGGTGCGCGTCATTCGCGACATCGTTGTGCTCGCCTGTCTGTGGGGTCGCACTCTAGCCTCGGATACGCCGCAAGTGCGTTCGTTGTTCCGACGCCTCGGCATGTTTTATCTGGCCTATTCCTGTGCTGACGCCATCTATCTCTACGTCGAAGCCCGGCTCAACATGTGGCCCGGCACCTGGCTCGATGTGTTGTGGTCCGTCCCGCGCCTGCTTGCGGTAGTCGTCGCTCTCACATGGAACTGGTCGGGTGACATCGCGGCACAGCCCGCGGCCGGCGACTGGCGGCGCAAGTTCATCGTGCTGTATTGGACGCCGATCGTGGTTCCACTGGCCGTCCTGGCCGTCGCCTCGCACACACTATCCTCGGCGCCCACGCGTTCCGCAGCCTGGATCGTCGCCACCTTCGGCATTGCCAGCCTGCGGCTTCTGGCCACCCAGTTCCGCCAGGAACACGCTCTATCCGGGCTTCACCGCAGCAACAACCTTTTGCGGTCCGTGATCGAAGGCACGAGCGAGGCCATTTACCTAAAAGACGCCGACGGCCGCTATGTCCTGATGAACCACGCCGGCGCCCGCTTCGTAGGGCGCGCGCCCGAAGAAATCATGGGCAAGACGGCGCGCGAGCTGTTTCTTCCCGCAGAGGCTGAAGCTGTCTTCAAAATGGACCGCGACGTCATGGAATCGGGGAAGGTTACCACCACCGAACTGGTGCTGACTGCCGGAGAAAAAACGCGTACCTATCTCACCACCAAGAACCCCTACCGTGATTCGAAGGGCCAGGTGGTTGGCGTCCTCGGCGTTTCCCTGGACATCACTGAACGCCGCGCCATCGAAGAGCAGTTGCGCCGCGCGCAGCGGATGGAATCCATCGGCACGTTTTCTGGTGGCATCGCGCACGATTTCAACAACCTGCTCACGGTGATCAAGGGTTACAGCCAGCTGGCGCTTAGCCAGCCGCAGGAGCCCGATCAGAACGTCGAATATTTTAACCAGATCAACCACGCCGCCGGGCGCGCCTCTTCGCTGGTCAGCCAGTTGCTGGCTTTCAGCCGCAAGCAGATCCTGCAACCGCGAGTGGTGAATCTCAACGACATTGTCCTCGGCATTCAAAGCATGCTAGGCCGGCTCATCGGCGAAGACGTGGAAGTCCATGCGCGTTTGTGCCACGAATTGGGCGCGGTGAAGGCCGATCCTGGCCAGATCGAGCAGGTGCTGATGAACCTGGCGGCAAACTCGCGTGATGCCATGCCCACCGGCGGCAAGCTGACTCTGGAGACTTCCAACGTGGACTTGGAAGCCGGCCACGCCGGCTCGCACCTCAAGGTTCCACCGGGTGCGTACGTCTTGCTGGCGGTGAGCGACACCGGCGTGGGCATGGACGCGCAAACCCAGTCGCGCATCTTTGAGCCGTTTTTCACCACCAAGCCTCAGGGCAAAGGCACCGGACTGGGCCTGGCAACGGTGTACGGAATCGTCCGGCAGAGCGGCGGATACATCGGGCTGCACAGCGCGCCCGGCATGGGCAGCATCTTTCGCATCTACCTTCCGCGGGTTGCCGATCTTGTCGAGCCCCTGGCGCCGGGCCCCAGGCTGGTGGTTCCCAAAGGCGGTCACCAGACCGTCCTGCTGGTGGACGATGATCTGCAATTGCGCCGTTTTATACAAACCGTCCTGAGCAAGGCCGGCTTCAACGTGTTGGAAGCAGGCACTGGCGAGGAAGCGCACAGAGTCGCCGCGAGCCACCGCGGCCCGATTCATCTGCTGCTGACCGACGTGGTCCTGCCCGGCGGCAGCGGAAGTGAAATTGCCCAGCGCATCTGCGGGCGGCGCGGCGAAACCCAACTGCTCTACATGTCCGGTTACGCAGGCGACACCATTATCAGCCGCGGCGTCTTTGAGACCGGAATCTGTTTCCTGCAAAAACCGTTCACGCCGGACCGTCTCCTCGAAAAAGTGAGGGAAGTACTGCAGTCCAGCGTCGACGGACATACGCCTATCCCGGCGCCCAGCATCCAGGGGAGTTGAAAGACAGCACGCTATGCAAGTGAGGAAGACGGATTTTGTTCACCACTCGCAGATGGTGCGCGTGGAATATACCGCCGAAACGCGGGCCGACCGCACATTGACCTGGAGGATTTTCTCTGACTGGCGGCGCTGGCAGCGCTTTTCTGATTTTTATGGCGACATCCGCTGGCTCAGCGGCAGGCCTTGGGCCGTCGGCAGCCGGCTGCGCATCGAGCTCGTCCGGCCGGTAAAAACCGCGGTGGATCATGTGATCACCGTATGTTCGCCTGGCGAACGCGTGGCCTGGATTGATCACGCCCTGGGCAACACCATGGAACAATGGGTGGTTTTTGAGCCTCGCCCGGAAGGCGGCACCCGCGTCGAAACCTGGGCCGAAATCGCGGGATGGGCGGGCACGGTAGCGGGATGGCCGGTCCGCACCGTAGTCAAGAGCTTCATCGAACTCTGGTACAGCCGTTTCTGCAGGGAGTGCGATGCAATGTACGCAAGGGAACGCTGCGCCACGCCCAACTGAGGGCACGCGAATCATGCGGTCAGCGCCCCGGGAACCCTGGCCGCGCGGCGCGGAACGCGCGCGGTTTTCGCGCCGTGGCGTGGAGGCCCGAGCTGTTGCCCGGTCTGCCTCAAGACCTGCGATCCCGCGCCACGATACGCCAGAGCTGGTTTCGTGTGAAATCACCCACTAACACCTTGCATCGCCTAGGGTGCTCAATGTAGTATTAGGCAATTCTTAACCTAGTTAACCAAAAGTTAACTGGGGTGTGCTCAGGATCGAGATCGAGAGAGTGGGGCTCTTGAACGTTCACGCAGTGCTTTGTGCCCGGCTCTGTGTGCCCAAAATAAAGTTCTTGAGGTTGTATCATGCAGTATTTCTGGAGGCGCCGCCCCGCGTCTCTTTACGCTGCCGCCGTGCACGACTCAGTGGCGGTGGCAGGCAGCGGGGACCACTCCTACCGCCGCGCACTGCTAGTCCTGGCTGTGTTCGGTTTCGTGGCGCAAGTTTACATTCTAAGTTTCGCCGGCTCCCTCCGATTTTCAAGTTCCCTACTATCGAATTTGACGCAGCTTGGGCTGGGCATCTTAGCGGTCTTGGCGATGCTCGAGGCAGGAAAGCGTTCCGGCCGTTTCGGCCGCCGCACCTGGTTTCTCACCGCGCTGGCGCTGGGGCTTTACACCGTCGGCCAAGCTGTCTTCACCTACAGCAACACCATTGGGCCACCCCACTCCCGGGAGACGGGCGGCCTCATTTACGATCCAATTTTCTTCTTTTGGATCGTGCCGCTCATCGCGGCCGCAGCGGCAGATCCGGCGGAGGCCTCGGGGAGCTTTGACTGGAGCTCGATCCTGGACTTCAGCCTGCTCGTGCTGTTGGCTTTGGCCTTGCACTTTTCGGTGTTCGCGGATGCTTCACGCTGGCAAGGCCACCCTCAGGAGATGCTCTTCTCGAGTTTTAAGGTGCGTCTTCTTCGTGACGTGATCGTGCTGGGTTTCTTATGGGGCCGGGTTCTTCTTTCGCGCTCCAGGCAGATCCGCGCGCTTTTTGTACGTCTTGGCTTGTTTTATTGCGCCTACACTCTCAGTAACGCCCTCTATCTCTGGTTCCTTGAAGCCACGCACCTCGCGCGGCCCGACACCTGGATTGATCTGATTTGGTCTGTGCCCCGCGTGCTGGCCGTTGTGCTGGCTGTTACCTGGAACTGGCCGGAGGAGATCCCGGCGCGACGATCGGCTTCGCAGCGATGGGGCCGCTATCTCCTGGGCCGCGCCCCCACCGTAGTTCCGCTGCTGGTCTTGGCGATCAGCGCGCACATGTTTTCCGCTTCTCCATGGATATGGGGAGGCATGATCACGGCCTCGCTGGGTATCGTCAGTCTGCGTCTGTGGCTGACGGAGGAACGCCGCCAGACTGCGCTCGCGGGCGAACGCGCCAGCAACAATCTTCTGCAGTCCATCATCGAAGGCACCAGCGAAGCCGTATACCTGAAGGACTTTCAGGGCCGCTA
Source organism: Candidatus Angelobacter sp. (assembly GCA_035263765.1). GTDB lineage: Bacteria > Acidobacteriota > Terriglobia > Terriglobales > Acidobacteriaceae > Angelobacter. Next base: position 7,998 of record DATFQZ010000169.1, read on the forward strand.
CCTGTTGATGAACTTCGCTGGCGCCCGTTTGCTGGGATACTCGCCGGAGGAAATCGTGGGCAAGACGGACCGCGAAATTTTTCCTGCGCACGAAGCCGAAACCATCATGAACATAGACCGCCAGGTCATGGACACAGGCCAGATGGTCACTTTGGAAGATGTGCTGACTTCGACGGGCACGTCGCGGACTTATCTAACGACCAAGAACCCGTATCGCGACCCGCAGGGCAAAGTCATCGGAGTGCTGGGCATCTCCCTGGACGTCACTGAGCGGCGCCGCATGGAGCAACATATCGAAAAGGCGCAGCGCATGGAATCCATCGGCACCTTTTCCGGCGGGATCGCCCACGACTTCAACAACCTGCTCACTGTAATCAAGGGTTATAGCTACCTGGCGCATGCCGATGCTGAAGGCCAACCTGCCATCCGTGAGAGCGTGGACCAGATCACCAAAGCGACGTCCCGGGCGGCGTCCCTTGTCGATCAACTGCTGGCCTTCAGCCGACGGCAAGTCTTGCAGCCGCGCGTCATCAACCTTAACGACATTGTCTCCAACTTACGCAAGATGCTCGACCGCCTGATCGGCGAGGATGTGCAGATTCAAACCGGGCTGGCTTCTGATCTAGGCACGGTGAAGGCCGATCCGGGACAGGTGGAGCAGGTGCTGATGAACCTGGCCGCCAATGCCCGCGATGCCATGCCTGGCGGCGGCCGGCTCATCGTGGAGACGGCCAACATCAACCTGAATCGCAGCAGCCTTGGCCCGGACTTCAACGTCCCTCCAGGTTTCTACGTGCGCCTGACAGTGAGCGATACCGGGATCGGCATGGATGCAAAAACTCAGGCCCACATCTTCGAGCCCTTTTTCACCACCAAGGCTGCGGGCAGGGGCACTGGCTTAGGACTGGCGACTGTGTACGGAATCGTCAATCAAAGCGGGGGGCACATTGGCGTTGACAGCCAGCCCGGCTCCGGCTCCACGTTCAGGATTTATCTGCCGCGGATCAACCAGCCGGTCGAACCGCTCTCCTTGCCCGCCACCAACTGCGCTTGCCAGCGGGGGCACCAGACAATCCTGGTCGTCGATGATGATCTTCAATTGCGGCAACTGGCGCGCAAGGTCCTGACCTCCTCCGGCTTCACCGTGCTCGAGGCCGAGTGCTGTGAACAGGCGCAGCAGCTCTCCGGCACCCACGCCGGCACGATTGACTTGCTTTTGACGGACGTGGTGATGCCCGGAACCAGCGGACACGAGATCGCGCGGCGCATCTGCCAGGAGCGCAACGAGACCCGCGTGCTCTACATGTCCGGTTACCCCGGCGATGCTGTCGCCCAGCACGGCGTGATCAACGCCGGCATCTCCTTCCTGCAAAAGCCGTTTTCACCGGACCGCCTGGTCGATAAGGTGAAAGAAGTCCTGCACACGCCGGCGCCTGGCAATTAAAAGCACTCACCGCACCCATTTGGCTATTTACCGCCTTGGCACGCGCAAAGGATACTGAGAATGTGAAGGCTGAGAACCAGAACCTGGTCAAGAGCTTCCTCGACTACTTGAAAGTCGAGAAAGGTCTGGCAGCGCTCAGCGTCCGCGCCTATGAGTCCGACCTGGAGCAGTTTGCCGGGTTTCTGGTAGCGCGGAAGCGGGACCTCAAGCGAGCGCGGCGCGACGACGTACGCGCGTTTCTCAACCAGTTGTTCGGGAACGCCGTGCGCGACCGCTCGGTGGCGCGCAAGCTCTCCGCCCTGCGACAGTTTTACAGGTTCTTGTTGCTCGACCGTATCCTGAAACACGATCCCACGCTGGAGATCGATTCTCCGCGGCAATGGAAAATCTTGCCCAAGTCGCTTGCCGGAAGCGAGATCGATTCCATGCTGGCATCGCGGAAAGCCGCCGCGGCGCTTTCCCCGACGGCTGGGGCGCTGGCGTTGCGCGACTGCGCACTGCTGGAGATGCTGTACGCCGCCGGGCTGCGCGTTTCCGAAATCGTCAACGTGAAGCTTGAGGACCTGAAGCTGGAATTGGGCCATGTGCTGGTGCGTGGCAAAGGCGATAAGGAGCGGCTGGTGCCGCTGGGCCGCGCGGCGCAGGCGGCGATCCGCAATTATCTGGGCGAGGGCCGGGGACTGTTGCTGGGGGAGAAAGTTTCCCCGATGTTGTTCGTGCGTCGCGGGGGCGGCCGGCTGACTCGGCAGCGCGTGTGGCAGATGGTGAGTTCGGCATCGGCGGCGGCGCGGCATGCCAGCCCGCACATGCTCCGCCACAGCTGCGCCACGCACATGGTGGAAAATGGCGCCGACCTGCGTACCGTGCAGACTATTCTCGGCCACGCCGACATCTCTACCAGCCAGATTTATACTCATGTAGCTTTGGATCGTCTGAAGAACGTTTACCGTAAATTTCACCCGAGAGGGAAAGTGCGTCATTACAAATGACCGCACCTACCACGGAGACACGGAGGCACGGAGAAAAACCAGGGTCAGCCGCGAATCAACGCGAATCTGTAGAATCAGACCGGTGAGAGTCCTTCTGCTTTTCAGCGGTATTCGCGATCATTCGCGCCATTCGCGGCCAAGACTTTCTTGCTTTTCTCCGTGCCTCCGTGGTGGGTTTTGGTGGTAGTTCGTTCATGAAATCGCGCAAAATAACAAATGCGACTCGAGAAAGTCCGGCCGCACGGGTGCATCCCGAGGTTGCGAAGGCCATCCGCAAGTTCTTGGATTCGCTGCGCGGCGAACGCCATGCTTCGCCGCACACGCTACGGGCATACGCCGGCGAGCTGCAGCGGTTCGCGGAATATCTGGGGCCTCAGACGCCGTGGAACGATGTCGATCACGTTTCCATCCGCGGCTATCTCGCTGAGCTTCACGCCAACGGCCTGAGCAAAGTATCCGTGGCGCGGTCGCTGGCGGCGCTGCGCTCGTTGTACAAATGGCTGGCGCGCGAGGGTGTGGTCCAACAGAATCCTGCCAAGCTGGTGGCCACGCCCCGGCTGCCGAAGAAACTTCCACGCGTGCCCACGCTCGAAGAAATGAACGGACTGCTCGACAGCGCGATGCCGGAAAACGCGGCTTTCCCGGAACGCGACCGCGCCATCTTCGAGCTCCTCTATGGCTGCGGCCTGCGCAACTCGGAGCTGGTAGGCATCGAGTTGGGAGACATTCAGGAGGCGAACGGCGTGATTCTGGTCCGCGGAAAAGGGAAGAAGCAGCGCTATGTGCCGCTGGAAGGCGCCGCCGCAGAAGCTTTGAAGGCGTATCGCGCCGCGCGGCAAGCCGTGCTTGCAGAAACGCGCAAGACCCCGCGGCAGTTGTTCATCAACCGTCGTGGAGGGCCGCTCACCACGCGCAGCGTCGCCCGTATCGTGAAGCAGATCGCGATGGCCAAGGGCTTGCCGCCGGATATCCATCCGCACACCCTGCGCCACGCTTTTGGAACGCACATGCTCAGCGAAGGCGCCGACCTTCGCGCGATCCAGGAATTGCTGGGGCATGAACGCTTGTCCACTACGCAGAAATACACGCAGCTTTCCATGACACAGGTGATGGAGGTTTACGACCGCACGCATCCCCGGGCGAAGTGAGGCGGGGAAAGGCTTTGAAAGGGCACGGCTCTAGCCGCTGAGATTGCTCTCACCGAGGTTCAACGCAGCGGTTGATGGTTACGTAAACGACCCCACTGAGCCGAGCGCCGGAGGCGCGACCACAAGGTAGCCCACGGCGGTAGCCGTGGGTAAGGGTGACAAGACAGAGAGCGCCAGAGGCGCGGCGCAGGACCTTCAGCCAAATAACGGATCACGGATCACGCCGTGCTGGCCTAACAAGGCAATGAATTCTTGTTCAAACGTCAGCTGCGGTGATGCGCTTCCTCATGTGCCGCCCCTCCGGGGCTCTAATTTTATGCGCCTCTTACCCACCGCTCCCGCGGTGGGCTACCTTGTGGTCGCGCCTCCGGCGCTTGTTAAACTCGCTGCACAAGCGGCGTCCACCCGAGCCTACTTCGCGCTTGAGCGCGAAGAATAGTGGAAGAGCGGCCATTGATGGCCGCGTAAAGGAATGTTCTCGGGCCTGGGTTTTGCCCTGTCCCCTTCAACTCTCATTTCAGCGAGAACACGCTCTAGAAACTTTAAGGTCTCTCATGTAGAGTACTGAAGCCAAACCGCGGACGTTCTCGGGAGGAGATTTATGCGAAAGGCGACCCTTCTTTTTCTAGTTGTTTTCTTTGCTTTGCCGGCCCTTGCCCAGCAAAGCGTAGCGGAAGCCGCGGCTTTAGCTAGAAGCAGCAACCAGGCGTCCGCCGATTCGCCCACTCGTGATCAGGTCATGACTTTGCTTGAGTTGCTTCAGGTGCGAAAAACCATGAGCGTGATGCTGGAGAGCATGAAGAAGGTGATGATAGACGGCGCGGAGCGGGGCTTCCGGGAAAGAGTCCCCAATCCCACGCCGAAACAGCTGGCGGCTCTGCATGGGATGTTTGACGACATCGTCAACGCATCCATGGACGACATGATCAATGCCCTCATTCCGATCTACCAGCGTCACCTGACGAAAGCCGACCTCGAAGAGCTGATTCGCTTCTATTCTTCGCCGGTCGGGCAAAAACTGCTGCACGAGCAGCCGGCGATTATTCAAGAAAGCATGCAGGCAGGAGCGGAAGTTCAGCAACGAAGAATGGACGAGATCAGGGCAAAGATCCAGCAACGCATGCAACAACTCGAGGAAGCCAGCCAGGACGATACTCCGGCTCCTAAGAAATAGAAACTGGTTCATCCATGGGTTTGTTTGGAAACTATAGCTTCGGGTGGCCCCTGGTCGTGCTCGCGTTGATTCACTTCGTTCGCCGCCGGCCTGACACCTACTGGCTGTGGATCATCATGATCGGCGGCGGCCTGGGCGCGCTGGTGTACATCTGCGTCGAAGTGCTGCCCGACCTCGGCTTGCTGCGCGAGTACTTTCGCGTGGTTTCGCATCGCAAACGAATCCGGAGCCTGGAAGTGATGGTCCTGGACAATCCGTCCGCAGGAAACTACGAAGAGCTGGCCGACCTCTACCTGGAGCAGAAGAAGTTTGTCGCCGCCAGGGACTGCTATGATCGCGCCATCTCCACACGCACCGACTCGCCCGATCCTTTTTACCGCCGCGCTCTATGCCAGCTCGAGCTGAACGACTTTGCCGGCGCCGCGAACGACTTGGAACGCGTTGTGAAGAAGGAACCCGGCTACGACTACCAGCGCGCGGCAGGATTGCTGGCGTACGCGTGGTCGCAAAACGGCAATCCAGAGCAGGCGAAGCAGCTCTTCGAACAGGTTACCCAGACCTCCACACTGTCGGAAACCCAGTACAACTACGCCTTGTTCCTGGCCCAGCACGGCCAGACTCCGGAGGCCCGCGAGTGGGCCCAGAAGGTCCTCGCCAAGAAAGCCACCATGCCGCGCTACCTCAAGCGCCGCGAACGTCCCTGGTTCCGCAAAGCTTCGACCTTGTTGCGAAAATTGCCGGCGTGAAGATTTTGGATCAGATGTGTGGCACAGCGCGGCAAGCCGCAAGCTAAAGAAGCAAAACCCGACCGCGGATTCACGCGGATGCTCGCGGATGAAAATGAAACCCGCCCGCTAGCGCCCTTGGTTCGCTTATCTGCGGCCATCCGCGAAAATCCGCGGTAAGGTGTTTCTTGTGCTGTCGAAAAATCGTCGTGAAACGAAAGGAATGTTGCCCATACTATTACCGGCACTCCTGCCTGTGCAGAAGCATCTCTTCTCCGAGGAAACAAGCACCGTCAAGAGTGCCGGTGCCACACAAGCCAATTAGAATCCAGCGATTGCATGAGGTAGTATGTAGCGCGCGTGGGGGTCATGAACCTCGGCGCAGACTGTCGTGTCCAAGTTGTTGCAAGGCGAAAGTCTTGGTTGGAAGAAGGGCCTGGATCGCGGCGGCGATCGCCCACGCGATCTCACTCATCTCGGGAGAAGGAGATCAAAATGCACAACCTGGTAAGCGTTTTCGAGCGGAAGCTCGTTGTCGCCGTATGTGGGATGACACTTCTTGGTGGCTGGCATGTGGCCAAGGCGCAGGTCGTAAAGGGGGCGGAGCCGGTAAAGTCAAAGTTAACGGCCGCGCAAATTCACGAACACCTGCGCGCCACTCAGGGACAGGGCAGAACCAGTGCCAGGATCTCCAATCCGCACGCTGCCCAGCTGGATAATTCGGCGATCATTGTTGTCTGCCGAAATCAGAAGCAGAATGCGGATCGCGAGGCCCAGGACATAATACCTACGTTGAACGCCATGGGCGACGGCTCGCGAAAGGCTGGAATCACCGACGGCACGTCCAAAGCGGCCCAGAAGACCGATCCGCAGCAGTTGACGATCACCGGGAAACAGCCGTCGAACGCGCAAGGGCTGACGATTACCGGGAACCAACCGGCCGGCAACCAAGGCGCACAGCAGTTAACCATCACCGGAAAACAGCCGTCCAATGCGCAAGGCCTGACGATCAGCGGCACCCAACCGGCTGCCAACAAAACAGCCGCGCCGGCAGGAGCCGCCACGGGAAATTCCACAGCCGGCGGCGCCGGAGGAAAGACCGGCGGACCATCGGGCAATTCACCGGCGGTGATGAACGCGAACACTAAGACGGCGGCGGGCGACATGGGAGGTCCTCAAATACACGCTCCTCAGCAGCCCATGAAAACCGAAAGCTCGTCCGTCGCTCAGACCGCGGGCACCGCATCGAGCGCGACCGTGGTCACAGGACCTTGTCCTACGCCGACCATCAAGAGCATCAGCGGTTTTCCGATGGCCATCTTTACGCCGGGACCGCTGTTTGGTCCTTACACCATCAAGGGCTGTGGCTTTGGCTGGCAGATGGGGAACGTTTATCTCACCGGCGCGTTCAACGCGGGTAAGATCCCGCTCCAAGTACAGATGACGGGCGGCGGCGGGGCCAAGAAGGCGCCGGCGCGCGCCAGCTGGACTGACACTTTGATCATCGTGACCGTCGACCCGAACCTGACCGGGGAAATCGATCAGTCGAACGTGACGCTGGTCGTGGAACCTGTGTCCGGGCCTCCCATCACCAAACCCGGCAACGATTTTATGGCTTTGCGCGAAACGGTCGAACTGGCGACGATCCCACAGGCCAAGGTACAGTTCACTCAGCTTGGCCCTGTCTCAAAAGGTGCATCCCCGACCACCGCTCCGAGCGCGACGTTGGGACCGAATCCGCCGGGGTTCGATCTGTTGTACTTCACACCCTCCAACATCCCCACGGGCATGTCGGCTGAAGTCTTCCGCGGCGGCACTACCGTTTTCTTTCCTGACGGATACGACTACTACGACCTCCACCCGCTGGCGACAGGATTCTTCGTCGAGAGCTTTCAATTGCATTACGATCCGGATCCTACGAACTGCGATGCCGATACGGCCGGGGCGCGCGGATCGTGGAGCGCTACGTTCGACAGCAAAGACAATATCCGCGTGAGCTGGAAGGAAGTGCGTTGCCACCAGGCTTGGATGGGCACGTACCCCGACGTGTGGTCCGAATACGCCCTGAATGTGTTCGTCAGAGGCCCGCGCGGCATCGATCCCTGGACCGGCAAACGGCTGCTGTCGACGATTGTGCCGGCGGCGGTGCAGAAGGCGCACTAGAAGGCTTTTGTTTTGATCGGTGTGAAAGGCGGAAGCAGCGAGAATCAATGCCGTAGAGACGTGCACTGCCACGTCTCACTCTTGAGGCCACCACGCGTTCTTGGAACAAACGCAAAATCTTGATTGATGGCGTGTCCATCCAGCCGGGGATGCATTCCTCAAGTCCTCCGGCGCTGAGACGTGGCTGCCACTTCTCTACGTCTCGATTCTCGGTTCTCGCATATGCTTACGCGCGACCCACACAAAAAGCAACGCGCCGAGGGCCGACATGGAGCACATATATAATGCGAGTGTGGCCCTGTAGCTCAGATGGATAGAGCGACGGTTTCCTAAACCGCAGGTCGGCGGTTCGACTCCGCCCAGGGCCTCCACACCGCTGGTCAGAACAGGCCGGAAAGCCAATGCATAATGTTGAGCGTTAACTGGCGATTTTCGACTCCCGGCACATTCATACCGAAGGGTTTTTTGGTCTGCCCGTCAAGTTGCGCAGTAAGCATCCCGGCTTCACCAAGAATCACTGCTCGTCCCTTGCCAAATTGCATAGCGAGTCCCTGAGCGTAACCCTTGGCTGGCTCCGGGTCACCATAGGTGATGATCACCTTTGTGTCGCGGCGCGTTTTCTCGACTTTGACAGACGCACGCCGATTTACCGCCGAGTCTCCGAGTTTTAGAAACGGAGCAGCGGTTTCCGGGCCTTTGAGGGACTGCCCTGTGAAAGTCATTACGCGGCTGACTGTTTCTTTTTCGTTGCGTCCCTGGGTAACGGGATGGTTGAGCAAAAGTCCATTGTCTCGCGTAAAGATTAGTTGGCTCATATCGCTGGTAGTCGTGTCGTAATTCTTGGGATCCTCGGTCATGCCTTGGCTCATGCTTACTCCAAAGCGTTGCGCAAGGCTCGCTGCAGCAGCTCCAGTTGGGGCGTGGTCGGTGATGAGCAGAAGCGAACCGCCTCCCCGCACCCAATCGCGAACCGCATCGCACTCGGCATCGGTAAACGCGGAATGGTCGACGATCGCGTTGTTCGGACCTAGCGCATTTGCGACAACCAGGACGCTAGTCCCTGCCAGCGTTTTCTCTGAGAATGCCGCCTTGTTGGCAGACACGTAATACCCGTCATTCGAGATCAGGCGGGCAAACGGTTCATAGCCCCCGCGCATGGTGTGAATGTTCCTATGGGCTTCGTCAAAAAGCACCTTCGGGTGTTCGTTGACGTAAGCTGGACGAACGACCTTGGTGTCAAAGTCAGGGTCGGCGACTTGTTGCTTCGGGGAACAAGAAACCAGCATCAGCGATATGGCGGCGATACAGGCGGTCGAGGTGATCCGCAAGGTTTGTGTCATATGTCCCTCCACCTGATACATTTATACTTGGAAAAATGCGCCTCACTGAAGTCGATTTGGCCGAACAAGGTGCACAAGGGTGCACAAACTGGCGGGCTCCTGTGCCGAACCATGCCGACTGACCTCGGACGGCACGTACCCAAACCATTGACACCATTGAGTACAAGAAGAGATACCCAAATTCCTAAACCGCAGGTCGGCGGTTCGACTCCGCCCAGGGCCTCCAGTTCATCACGGTGATTCTGAAGACTCTTTTTCGTCGTGTCATTTCGAGCGGAGCGCCGCAAGAGTTCGTCCCCGACAAAGATCAGAAGCGCGCAGTCGAGAAATCCCGCGAGAGCATCGCTTGCCATGCTGTCTGAGGGAGGTTCTCCCCAGAGTCTGTCCCACATACGCTTCGGTCGAGCGATAGGCTTGGCCGCTGAGAATTCCTTGCCGTCCAAGAGCAGGGTGCCAGCAGTCTGGTGAGAACTCCCTGATGCGGCATGGTCAAAGAAACTCTCTCGGGATCTCTCCACTCCGCGCCGAAAATCCTGTCCAGCGACACGTGCTCGTGGCGCTCCGGTCGAGATGACAGAGTAAGGGGATTCTCAAGGAAGATGGAATATCAAGTGGGTGGCCGTTTCCTAATTGAGAAGGTTTCTTTACGCCGCCTGTTCTGCATCCCACGACGCAGTCTCATCACGCCCCAGCAGGCCGATGCGCTGCAGCATCTCGCGGTAGCGTGGATCACGGCGAACACCATCGTAGATAGGGCCGACGGCCAGGTAGCACACTAACACTTCGCGGGCGCGCGCGGCGCTCTCCAGCCACAGGAATGCCGAGTCAACGTCCTTCATTCCCAGAAAGACCATGGCGCGCGTGATGGCGGTGACGTACATCGAACCTGACATCTGCTCGAGTTCGTCAATGATCCTTTGCGCCTCTTTGCGTTCACCACAACCCGCGAAGCACGACCCCAGCGGGCCGAGAATCAGAGGATTGTTGCCGGAGAGAACACGTGCTTTGTCCAATTCCTGGATCGCTTCCCGGAACATCTTCTTTTGTTCGTAGTTCAGGCCGAGAATCACGTGAAGTTCAACGTCGCTGGGATCCAGTTCCAGGGTTCGCCGGCACTGCTCCAGGGAGCGGTCGTACTCACGGCGATAGTGAAAGATGCCGGCCAGATAGCTGTTGGCACGGACGGAAAGCGGATCCGAGACAAGTACCTTGCGAACTTGGTCTTCCGCCTCGCTGAAGCGGAGGGTCTGCACCAGAAGAAGGTTGTACTGGATGTGAGCGTTAGGGTGCCCGGGACTCAGGGCAATGGCTCTCAGGAACTCGCGCTCCGCGGCTTTCCACTCCCAGTCGTACCACATGCTGATGGTTCCCAGCGACGCCCAGGCTTCAGCAAGGTTCGGATCCTGTTCGAGCGCGCGCACCGCCGCTGCCTTGGCCTTGGGCCACGCCTCAGCTGGACGCTCCAGACCCCAGGACGCCACGGCCATGTGATAATCAGCGATCCCGGAATAGGCCGCCGCGTAGTTGGGATCGTGCTGCAAAGCCGCCTCGAAGTAATTCAACGCGTGCTGCAGGCCTTCGCCGCTGCGTATGTTCCACTGATGCCGTCCTCGCAGATACAACTCGTAAGCCTTCAGGCTCGCTGTTTGAGGGTGGCCGGTAATCGTCGCAGTCTCATCATCCGCGCGAGCTTTCAGCGCCTGGGCGATGCTCGCCGCGATCTCATCCTGTACAGCAAAGACCTCACGCGCTCCGCAGTCAAACTTCTGCGACCAGAGGCAGTAGCCGTCTTCAGCGTTCACCAAATGTGAGGTAACGCGGAGCTTGTCACCGGACCTGCGTACACTGCCTTCCACGATCGCCCGCACCTTGAGTTGGCGCGCGATCGTGCTCACATTTTGCGGCTTGCCCTTGAACTCGAATGCCGAGGTGCGCGCCACAACGCGCAGCCACGGCAGCCGCGAGAGCGCATCGATGATCTCCTCCGTCAGGCCGTCGCTGAAGTAGTCGCCCTCAGCCGATCCAACGTTCGCAAAAGGAAGAACAGCGACGGAATCAAGCACCCTCGAATCAGCCTTGGCAGGTGACGGCGATCGAGAGCTGGACCAATGCTCCTGCAATTGATCAATCAACTCATGCGCGCTCTGCTGCCGGCGGCCGGCGTCTTTCTCAAGCGCCTGCAACAACAATGCATCCAGCGCCCCAGGAATTGGACGCAGGGAACTGGGTCGCGCCGGCTGCTTGCCCAGAATTTCCTCTGCGATCGCCAGGCTGGACGAGCCCTCGAACGGACGCCGCCCGCACAGCATCTCGTAAAACATGACGCCCCAGGACCAAATATCAGTCCTGTGATCCACCGTGTTGCCCTGAACTTGTTCCGGGGACATATAAGCCACGGTGCCAAGAATTTCGCCTTCGTGCGTTAACAAGCTGTCGTCCTGGGAAAATCGCGCCAGCCCGAAATCCACAATCTTGGCGGTTCCATCCTCGGCGACCATGATGTTGCTGGGCTTGATATCGCGATGAATAATGCCTCTCTGATGCGCATGCTGCAGCCCGACGGCCACTTTGCCGGCGATGTCAACGGCTTCGCCGATGCTCACCGGCTTTGACTCGAGGCGCACACGCAGGCTCCGGCCTGTGCAATAGGCCATCACGATGAACAGTTGTCCATCTTCGGTTTCGCAGATCTCATGGATGGTGCAGATGTTGGGGTGGTCAAGGATTGACGCTGCTTTGGCTTCTCTCACGAACCTGGCTTTTTGATCTGCGTCACCGGCGATGCCGGCTGCCAGGAACTTGACGGCCACATCGCGCTCCAGTTTCTGATCGCGCGCCTTGTAGACGGTACCTATCCCGCCCTTGCCTAACACGTCGAGCAATTCGTAGTGGCCAACAACGCGGCCGCTCATAAAAACACCTGTTTATGCTGCAAACCCGTCAAGCATGTAGGCCTCTTCGGCGACGCGCGCCAGCGCGTCAATCGTTTGAAACGCGCTGATGCCGAGGAGTGAATGATGGTAGCCGGTCAAGGGCAGGGAATCGAGTGCGGCATCCAGGTCGTCCCTGTGTCTGGGATCCAGCTTGGCGTGACGAAAGATGTTGGTCGCTGCCTTCTCGGTAATGCTGGCGCGGCGAAAGACCCGGGCAAAGTAATCCGCGTCCGGCGGGGTTCCCTCCAGGACCGCGATGTAGCCCAGCAGCGCGACCGGGTGCACGTGGTGAATCCAGTAGTACTGGGCACCAACGAGAAACGAAGCAGATACCGGAGGAATTCGCCCCAGGATCTCCGCCCGCGCAAACCCCAGCGCCTCAAGGTCGTCCAGGATCCAATCATCGTGGTGCATTTCTTCCGGTATGTGTTGTTCAAGGTAGGAAGCCAGGCCCGGTGTGAGAGGATCGGATGGAAACTGGCTGCGGCAGGCTGCAAGGGCAGCACGCATCAGGGGTACGCTGGACCGCACCACGGCATGATTTCTGAACAGGAATTCGGGATACAGACTTTTCAGCTCGGGATGGTTCCATAGTGTCTCGGCCACGGAATCCAACGTCGATCTTGCCAGACGGATCTTGGAACGTAAGCGCGCGCTATTCGTCATGTCGGCTGAGTGCTGAAATGGATTGAGCCGTCTTCAAAAGACGATGGCCATGGAAGGGCTCCGCCCGGCGGTCTTCCGGCGAATGAATCCGCTGCCGAGCTTGGCCCGAATGCTGATCAATGCTTTTACCTCGTCTGAAGTCAAGCTGTTAATCCGCTTTTTGTCGGCTTCCGAGAATGAATCAGGTTTGAGGATGACCCTTTTGCTTACCAGTTTTTCAAACTTACCTTGCCTCATTGCGGGGCACCTCCTAAATCCTTGCTGTAGTCGAATATGCCAAAAACGCCGGGGCCTATCAAGCTGAAAGCAGAGCAGATGGCACGCAGGTCTCTAGGGTTGCTCGGATGTACTCGTTATGGATCGTTACTTCGGAAAACTTTTGATTGCGTCTCTCATTTCAAGCAGAGCGCCTGGAAAATCCACTGGCAAAGAAGAACCAGGAACACGCAGTCGAGAAACCCAGGGGATTGTCCCTGGTCCATGCTGACTCAGGGAGTTTTCCCCTGGGTCTTTCTCGTAGGAGCGTGGCCAGAGCGATCGGCTTGGCCGCTGGAGTAGCTGCTGGCACTTCGGTGAGGAACGCCTTGTTGCGGTATGGTGGAGGACGCTCCCTCTGGATTTCTCCACTCCGCGCCAAAGATCCTGTCGTAGGAGAACGGGTGCGCGCCGCTCCGGTCGAAATGACAAGGTGAGGGGATTTCGAACAAGGACGAACCGAGATAATCCTTCGAACCGGCTCCTCGTCGCTTGCAAGTCGCCATCATGTGAATGCTCTCTTAAGAATTCTTAAAGCAACAAACCTCTGCTTTCTGCGTTCATCTAATTCAGAGTAGATGTTGGCGTGATTGCCGGTTTTTGTCAGTCTTGCCAGACATTCTCATGAAACGAATGAACCTTTTTGGCCACTATGAGACTAAGAAGGTATCAGTCACAGCGGGGCCGGTTGATAAAACCCAAGAACGCCTGACTGATAACAGATACCACCAACGGTTATTTAAGAAATGACCGCTTACGGCAAGGATTTTGGAGGAGAAGGTGACAATTTTCGATGCATTGTTCGGTTGCTGGCATAAGCGCATGAGCTTCCCCATCACCAGCAGACGGGGACAACGCAGAACTGGGGCCGCCGCAGAGACCGGTACGTACGTGGTCTGTCTGGACTGCGGTAAGGAGTTTGCCTACGACTGGCAGACCATGCGGATGCAAAAGCCCAGGACACAAACCACCTACACGAGCGCGACCGTAGAGGCCAAGGCGAGCTGACAGGACACTCTTATGAAACATAACCTGCAATTGCTGACAGCGTCTTTGCGAGCGGTGCGCAATTACTTGTTCTACGACCCATTTGTTCGCGCAACTGTGACTCGCGTGCTCTCGTAAACCTATAGTTTTTCAAGGTTAACTTCGGCTGGAAGTGTGCGAGGGGGCTACTTCCAATCCCGAGGAGAACCTTGGAAAAAAGAGGAGTGTCAGGCAGTCGCATCCTGACACTCCTTCACTCACTCCTCTTGTGCTTTCCCGCCATCAGAAAAACCTACCACGGAGGCGCGGAGACACGGGCGAGAACAAAGGCTTTTTGGCCGCAGATGGCGCAGAAAAACGCAGATCAGCTCCGAAAGTGAGCTAGAGGATTGTTGGAATATGACACGCCGCAGGATCTGCGTTCGGCTGCGTGAATCTTCGGCAACCCGGGGTTTTCTTTCTCTGTGCCGTCGTGTCTCTTCTAGTGGCCTTCCCCAATCCCACATGAATTGAGAGCGGGTGGAACAGCGCTCAGCGGGGCGAGAACGCCATGCGCGAAGGCTGCTCGATCTCCAGCACCGCCACCCATTCCGCATCGCTGCGCGCGAGGTACACGATCTTTCCGCCCAGCAGCTCCGCCACGGCTTGCGGAGCCATGTCCTCATGATCGTCAAAGAACCTGCGGTTCAGCCGTTGCCAGAACTGCGGGCGAAACCATCCGGCGGCGGTTTTGGTAGAGAACATGTAAACCACCTGGTACTGGCCGCGCTGCTGTTGCGCTTTGACGATCTCTTCCAGCGTGAAATTGCGGACCGGAACGATCTGCCAGGGCTGCGTAGCGTAGCCGAGATAGGGTTTCGTCAGTTCGTCCTGCGCCGGCCACGCGGTCAGGATGACGGAGCCGCGTTCGTGCTCGTTGAGGAAGCGCGCCGCCCCGGCGTGCAGCCTGACGAACTCGCGGTACGTCAAGTTATCTTCCGGGGCGAAGCGGTACGGCGGATTGAAAAACAGAGCTAGTACAAAACAGATGACGATCGCCGCCGCCGGCCATTCCCAGCGGCCGATGCGCCGCCGCAATGTGGACATCCCAATGATGATCACCAGCGGATAAACAGCGAGCAGATAGCGGGTGAGCAGCGCCCCGCCCAGCAGCGAAAAGGTAATCAGGCTGGCCAGCATGATGGCCGCAAACTGAAGCTGGATGGGAATCGCGATGCGCGGGCGTTCGACACCATCGTCCACGACCGGCGCAAAGCTCATGGCCACCAGGGTGGACGCGGTAAGCGCCATCATGTTCATGGTTCCGAAGAGGTGCCACAGCCTCACGCTAAACGCCGCGAGAAAGCGCAGCGGGTTCAGCGCCTGCGCGACGTTGTACTGGTAGAACGAGGCGTCGCCGAAGACCCGTCCGGTGACGTGGTGATGGTAGGCGAGCCAGGCGGCCAGCGGCACGAGCGGCGTGAGAAACACTGCGGTCCGCGCGAGCCGCGCGCGCGCGGGCTCGCCGCGCGACGCAAAGATTTCCCAAAGCGCCAGAGCCAGCGGAATGATGATTGCCGTTTCTTTTGACAGGACCGCCAGGCAGAACGCGATCTGGCTGGTCCACAGCCTACGCTCGACAGCCAGGCGAATGCCCCACAGCGAAAACGCCGCGGCGGGCAAATCAGCGTGCACCAGCGAACTTTGTACGAAGAAGATCGGATACACCGCTGTGGCGATGGTGGAAGCCACAGCCACGCCGCTGCCGGCGATGCGCCGCGCCAGTAGAAAAACGTTGGTCAAAGCAAACGCCGCGAACAACAACATGGCCACGCGGGCGACGGCGGGTTTCCAGCCGCTGAGCGAGAACCACAAGGCCAGATAGGCCGCGGGCAGCGGCGGATGTCCGGTATCGAGCGTGGTGTGCGGGACCAGCGCGTGCTGGTGGGCCAGATCGTAGGCTGCGGGAACGTAATATCCTGCCTCATCCCAGAAGAAGGGAAGACGCAGCAGAGGCGCGTGCATCAAGAAGATAGCGACAAAGATGATGGAGTAGATTTGCAGCGCAGCAAGCGGCCGTGGGGGTTGGGAAGGTTGTTTCATTCGTGTGTGGCGCCGGGGGCGGCGCCGAGTTTAGTGAATTTGTCCCGGAGCTTTCGACATTGCCGGATCCAGCTTGATCTCGCCGAACGTCTTCTCATACTGAGCCACGTTCTGCTCCAGAATGGTCAGCAGGGCTTTGGCTTGTTGCGGGCTTAAGTACAGACCCTGAAAGTTCTGGACTTCGACCTCATTCGTCGTCTGCGGTTGTACGCGGCCGAAGATCAGCAGGAAATCCCAGACGCTCACGCGTACCTGCACGGAGTTGGCGTAACCCTCGCGGTAGTCGGGCGTATTGACAAGGCGGATATTGGGCTGCGGAGGAATGGACATGGTCTTTATACTCCAAGGCTCAATCCATCAACATAACAGAAAATCGCCGGAATCGCCGAAATCGCCGGAATCGGAAAATCAGAGCCTCGACGCAAGAAAGGCTTCCCTGACGCCAATCATGTGCAGCGCCGCAAGACTTCGTTGCCGGTGGGGTCGTCCGATTACGCGCGATCACGGCGATTACGCGCGATTCCGGCGATCCTCCCCTCTCATTTATAATTTTTTCTTTTCGAGGAGAGCATGAACACCAGCATTGTTGAAGTGCATGGGCGGGAGATTCTTGATTCCCGCGGCAACCCCACGGTGGAAGCAGAAGTCTTTCTCGACGACGGTTCTATGGGCCGCGCCGCCGTCCCGAGCGGCGCTTCCACCGGCGAGCATGAAGCCGTGGAGCTGCGCGACGGCGACCAGGAACGTTACCTGGGCAAAGGCGTACTCCACGCCGTGGAGAACGTGAACCTCGCCCTGGCCGACGCGCTCCAGGGTGCGGACCCTACACGGCAACACGAGATCGACCAGGTCATGCGGGAGCTCGACGCCACTCCCAACAAGGCCAAGCTCGGCGCCAACGCCATCCTGGCCGTGTCCATGGCTTGCGCGCGCGCCAGCGCGGCTTCGCTCAAAACGCCGCTGTACCGTTACCTGGGCGGCGCCGGCGCCAGCGTCCTTCCCGTGCCCATGATGAACATTCTTAACGGCGGCGCGCACGCTGACAGCAACGTCGACTTCCAGGAATTCATGGCCATGCCCGTGGGGGCCCAGTCTTTTTCGGAAGCGTTGCGCTGGGGCGCGGAGATCTTCCACACGCTCAAGTCGGTGCTGAAGAAGCGAGGCTATAACACGGCCGTGGGTGACGAAGGCGGTTTTGCGCCGTCGCTCAAAGCCAACGTGGAAGCCATCGAGCTGATTCTGGAGGCCATGCAGCAGGCCGGCTTTCGTGCCGGTGAGGACGTGGCCATTGCGCTCGATCCTGCGGCCAGCGAGTTCTTCGACAAGGAAAAAGGGAAATACGTCTTCAAGAAGTCCGACAAGTCAGTGAAATCGGCGCAAGACATGATCCGCTTCTGGAGCGACTGGGTGCGGCAATATCCCATCGTTTCCATCGAAGACGGCCTGGCTGAAGACGACTGGGACGGGTGGCGAGCGCTGACCGAGGAACTTGGCAACAAGATCCAGCTCGTGGGCGACGATCTTTTCGTCACCAACACCGAACGCCTCAGCCGCGGCATCGAGGAAGGCGTGGCCAACTCCATTCTCATCAAGGTCAACCAGATCGGCACGGTGAGCGAAACGCTGGAGGCCATCGATCTGGCGCGCCGCAACGGCTATACCGCTGTCATCTCACACCGGTCTGGAGAAACCGAAGATACGTTCATTGCAGACTTGGCGGTAGCCACCGGCGTGGGACAGATCAAAACCGGTTCGGCCTCGCGCACCGACCGCATCGCAAAGTACAACCAACTCTTGCGCATTGAGGAAGAGCTAGGGGATTCGGCGCGGTTTTTGGGAATGGATGCACTGAGCGCGGGCGATTAAGAGAAATAGCTGCGATCCGAGGGTGGAGCATAGCTTTGCGCAAGCCTGAAGGCCCGTTCGACTCCTTCGCTTCGCTCAGTTGCTCAGGGCAGGCTCTGCTCCACCCCGTGGTCGCCGGATCTTTGACTGCCTCCCGATTCGCTAATCCCTTTCGCGGAGCCATCGCGGCGATGCTGCCTGTTGGCCGCCCCCTTCGTTATCGTGAGCCTGTTGCCATTGCTGTTCAGACAGAGTTTGCAGCGGCTCGATTTTCTTTCTCTGTAGAGCGATGTTGATGGCGGGGAGCTGGCGTCCGGTCATCTGGTCGAATTCCTTCATCACGTCGTCCAACTCCCGAGTGAGAGCTTCGGTACGGGCTGTCTGGTCTTCGGTGGGTCTGCCGTCGTACTGGTTTACGTCGCCGTAGACCTCGGTCATGAATTCCCGGATCCGCTGTTCTCCGGTGATGGCGCCGCCTTCCTTGGTGGCGACGATTTTGGAGCGCAAGCTGTCCGACTGTTGCGACAGCTGCTCCAGGTTCTTGCGGAGCGGATCGGTGGTCGACAGCTTGACCGCACGCATCGTTGCGGCATCGCGCATGCCGGTGATGGAGTCAACCGCGTAGCTCATGCGTGAAAGTGTTTTGGAGAGCTTCAGGGCCAGATCGTACTGCGCCCGCCTGTCTTCCAGCGTGTAGGTAGCCCGGGGATCGAGCACCACATTGAGCTTGGTGGTATAGACCTGATCGCCCTTGGTCATTTTGATCGTGTAAGTTCCAGGTAGAACGCGAGGGCCGGTGGCCGCTTCAAAAGCGGCAGAGGCCGCGGGCGGCACCAGGGGCGGCTTGAGCCGCATGGACCAGGTGGCGCGGTTCAATCCGCGATGCTTGGTTCCGGCAATCGTGTCCATGAGTTTGCCGTCCTGATCAAAGATCTCAATCTTGAGATCTCCAAAAATGTGCCGGCTTCTTTGATAGTAGGTAATGAACGCGTCAGACGTGCGGCTGGAGCCTACGAACGTGGAATCGCCTTCCGCCCAGCCCCCGTTGGAGTTGAGGTACTGCACGCCTGTGGTCGGCAACAGTACGGCGTCTTTGGCCATCAGGTCGGGATTGAGCGCGCGCAAGGAAGAGATGTCGTCAATGATCCAAATGCCGCGACCATGAGTGGCCAGCACCAGGTCCGACTCCCGCGGCTGGACCACGATGTCCCGCACCGCCACCGCGGGGAAGCCGCTGCCTTTGTACTGAGCCCACTGCTTGCCGCCGTCAATGGAAATCCACAGGCCGAATTCCGTGCCCAGGAACAGCAGATTAGAATCGACCGGGTCTTCGGTGACGACGTGCGCATAACCGGTCACTCCGCTGTCAGGCGCCACCAGCGAGGTCCACGTCTTGCCGTAGTCCGTAGTCTTGTAGGCGTAAGGCTTCAGGTCGCCGAAGGTATGACGATCGAATGTAGCGTACGCTGTGCCTTCGTTGTAGAGGCTGGCTTTGACCGTGGAAACCCAGGAATTCGAACCCAGGCCAGAGATGTTGCCCACCACGTTGGTCCAGGTTTTACCCCCGTCGCGCGTGATCTGCAGATTGCCGTCGTCCGTCCCGGCCCAGATAATCTGTCCGTTCTTGGGCGATTCGCTGATGGAGTAGATGGAGGTGTGCATCTCCGCCGCCGAGTTATCGACAGTGATGCCGCCCGATTCTTCCTGTTTCTGTTTCTCGGGATCGTTGGTGGAGAGATCGGGAGAGATGCGCTCCCAGGTTTGCCCATGGTTCCGCGAACGGAACAGGAACTGCGCTCCGATATACATGGTCCCTTTCTCGTTAGGGCTCATGTGAATGGGCGTGTTCCAGTTGAAGTGCAGCCGCTTCTCGTTGTATCCCGGCTGGGGCTTGATGTCGCGGGATTCCAGGGTCAGGCGATTCACACGATTGATCTCGCCGCCCTGGGACTCCACGATGATGTACTTGGGATCTGACGGGTCGGGGAAAGCCCAGAAGCCATCGCCTCCGCCTACGTTTTCCCATCGTGAGTTGGTGATGCCGCCCGGGTAGGATGAGTCGCCCATCCAGGTGCTGTTGTCCTGGAGGCCGCCAAAAACGTGGTATGGGTTCGCATCATCCACGCTGACGTGATAGAACTGCGACACTGCAAGGTTGACGGCGTGGGTCCAGCGGGCGCCGCCGTCCAGGCTGCTCCAGAACCCGCCATCGTCACCCGTATAAATGACGTTGGTGTTGCTGGGGTCGATCCACACCGTGTGGAAGTCGCCGTGAGCGTTGGCGGTTCCGCTGAAGCTGCGGCCGCCGTCGTTGCTCACCAGAAGGATCAAGTCCGGCTTGAAGACCTTATTCTCGTCTTTGGGATCGACGACCAGGTTGGAGAAATAGAAAGGACGCCACACCATGAACTGGCTGGAATCGCCCTTGGTCCACGTCTTACCGCCATCGTCGGAACGGAACAAAGCACCCTGCTTGGCTTCGATCACGGCATAAACGACGTTAGGCTTGGAGGGAGCGACCGCTATGGCGATTCGTCCGTATGGCTTTTCCGGCAGCCCCTGGCTGTTGGCGTTGGTCAGCTCCGTCCAGTGATCTCCACCATCGGTGGATTTGAAGAGGCCGCTCCCTGGCCCACCGGAACGGAATGTCCATCCCTGGCGGCGGAAGTCCCACAAGGTTGCGTAGATGGTTTTGGGTTCCTTGGCATTCATGGCCAGCATAGCGCAACCGGTGGAAACGTTAGCTCCAGCTAGCACCTTCTTCCAGGTCTTGCCGCCGTCGCTGGTCTTATACACGCCCCGCTCGTCGCTGTCATTCCAGAGATGCCCGGTGGCGCATGCGTACACGGTGTTGCTGTCGCCGGGGTCCACCAGGATTCGCGAGATCCGCTCCGTGTTCTTCAACCCCATGTTGGTCCAGTTCTCGCCGCCATCCGTGGATTTGTAGATGCCGTCGCCGACTGAGACGCTGTTGCGGGTCCAAGCCTCGCCCGTCCCCACCCACACGATCTTGTGGTTGGACGGATCGATGGTCACAGCGCCGATGGATTGCACATCCTGACGGTCAAACACCGGCTTGAATGTGGTGGCGCCATTGATGGACTTCCAAACACCTCCGCTCGCTGCCCCGGCAAAGACGGTAACTTTGCCGCCTTCGTCTACTCCGTCAATGGCCGCGATGCGGCCGCTCATAGCGGCGGAGCCGATATTCCTGGCGTTGAGCCCGGAAATTGTTCCGGAATCGAATTTCACCGGGTGTGCGCTCTGGGCGAAGTCGGGAAGACTTAAAAAGACGATCAGCAAGGCCAAAGTGAGAAGGTGTTGCCATTGGTGAGCGTGGGTACGGACATGAGTCATGACGAGAACTGTCCTCTCTGGTGCGGAAACACCGGATGATGCGGACGGGTTGGGAGCAACGGGACGAAGAAAGTGGACCGGGCAGTTCATTTGGCACCGGCCTTGGTTTGAGCCACAGCCGGCGCCGGCGCAGGCGGCAACTTGAAGCTCTTGTCTTCAAGCGGAACATTGGCTTCGATCTTCGTCATCGTGACCTTCCCACGCGAATCGGGATCGTTCTTGGGTCCACTCTCGATAGAGAACGGAAACATTACGCCATTCACCGGCTTGTAAGATCCCAGTAGTTCCACACTCTCGCGGAGCGAGCCGCGGACGAACTGTTGTCTCTCAATCTGGATTTCCAGGAAAGTATCGGGATCGAGGTAGTAGTAATCGATGTCGCCGTTCTTGAGCGTGACCTTGAGCTTATAGGCGTCGTCTCCATCTACCTGGTCGTGGCCGAGGTATTCCACTGTATTGCCCTTGGCGGCGTAGTCGACCAGTGGGCCGTCGAAGTCGGAGCCTTCCAGCAGATCGTGCAGCGCTTGCGATTCTCCCATCAATTCCGGGTCCTTTTTGCCGCCGAATGGAGAGATCTGCCAGGCACTGGAGCCGTCATAGGCCTGGATCTGCGTCATTCCCTGGACGGTGAAAGTCTGGCGCAGCAGGTTGGGACGCTTGCTCTCCTGCCCCACCGCCGCTTTGAAGCCGCTGGCGTCAAAGTTGCCGGTCATGCGCAGGCTGGAGATGGCTTTCATCTTGTCGATTCCGCCATGAGCCTGAATGTTCTTGGTTACCAGCTCGTCAGCCGTTTGCGCGAATGCGCACAGAGAAAAACAGAAGAGACCAACCAGAATGCTGCGAATCAAGGTCACTGCTCGACCTCCCTTCAATTGCGGATTGAGGAATGTGGTGCAGGTAAAAGCAAAACCCGAAGACATCTTAGACTCCTGAGAGGCTGATTTGTAAGCGGTTTATGTGGTTTTTTATCGCGGAGGGGAGACGACGGGAGATCCTTCGGGGATACCAGGGTGTGCAAAGGGTTAAGTCACAGCGCGCCGCAGGCTCAAGGCCCGCGGCGCGCCCGTGGCTGTTTTAGGGTTGGTCGGGCTGTTCGTCGTCCTCGTCTCCGGTGCCGGCTCCGGCGCCAGCGGCTGTGGACTTGATTTCCACCGGCCCTCCGGCGAACAGGGTGCTCGAGCCGTGTTCCGCGGCTTTCTTGTTGAATGCCGCGACTTCCGTGTTCACGAACGAGTTGAACTGCTGTAGAACGGTCTCCACCTCTTTGCGGGCATCCGCCGCAGCTTCGATCTGGATATCTTTCGGAGGTTCGCCGAAGCCGCCCATCACGCTGCGCATGAGGCCTTGCAGCTTGTCATGGAAGCGTTGCAGGTAGTGGATGTCGTCCTGCGAGCCGGGCTGAGTTTCATTGTTATACAGGGGCGTTTGCATCGCCTGGAGTTTCCTGTCCAGGGCGCGGGCCTCTTCGAGCACCGGCCTGTAGGATGCGTTGACCACACCTTCGCCGTTCTCGTCGCTACCCAGCATCTCCTGCAAACTGGCGATCTGCTTGTGCAGGTTGGCCAGGCGATTGAGGGCCTCGTTCAGAGCCGACACTTCACCGCGCAGCTCCATGGCCATCTTGAACTGCGCTTCCAGCGCGGCAGGATCGAGCTTGAAGCGAGGATCGGTCTGCACTTCCACGCTCTGAGTTTCCGTCTTGCCATTGACAGTGACCGCGATCTTGTACGTCCCGGGCAGGGCGGTGGGGCCGCTGCTGGGATCGAAGAAGAACTCGGACTCTTCGTCGCGTTCCTGGGGCTGCAAGAAGGTTAGGCGTTTGGGACCTTCATAGCGCAGGTTCCAGGCGACGCGGTTCACGCCGTACTTGGCCGGACCGTACATGGTGCGAATGACCTGGCCGGAGCTGTCGGAGATGGTGATCTTCACCGGCGTTTGTCCTCTGCCGCCACGGCCGCCCCCAAAACCTCCGCCTGCGCCCCGGCCGGCTCCGGCGCCAGTTCCGCCACCCTGCCGCTCCGCGTCGCCGGCACGTTCACCGCGCTCAGCATTAGGTTTGATCTCCGTCGGCAGAGTGTAGGTGATGATCGCCCCGGTGAGCGGGTTGGGGGTGACAAAGCCGGTTTGCGTGAAGCCGCCACGGCGGTTCCAGAAGTGCCAGTTCACAGCCGGCGGTACGGGATAGACATGAAACTCACTCTTGGCCAGGTCAGCCGAGGCGCTCTCTTCGAGCGGCGTGATGTCATCCATCACGAACAGACCGCGGCCGTGGGTTGCGACCACCAGGTCGTGAGTTTTCTTGATGAATTTGATGTCAAAGACCGGGACGGTTGGGAAGTTGCTCTTGAGCGGCGTCCAGTGAGCGCCGTCGTCAGTCGAGTAGAACAAACTGGTGTCCGTGCCCAGGACCAGGAAACCCTTGTGGTTGGGATCTTCGCGTATGGCGCGCGCGGGATCGTCGCCGGGCAGGCCCTGTGCAATGGACGTCCACGTCTTGCCGCCGTCGTGGGTTTTGAAGACGTACGGTTTGTTGTTGTCAACTTCATGGAAGTCCACGGCTACGTATGCGCTGTTGGCGTCGGAGGGCGAAGCCTCAATCTGTTGGATTCGGCCCCACTGCGGCAGGCCGGTCATAGCCGCGGTCACGTTCGTCCAGTTCTTGCCGCCGTCGCGCGTGACCTGCACCACGCCATCGTCGGTGCCGACCCAGATGGTCTTGGGGTCTACCGGCGAGAGAGACATAGAGAGGATTGCGCCCACGGTTTCCGCGCCGCTCAGGTCCAGCCAGATCGGGCCGCCGCTGGAGAGCTGCTTTTCCTTGTCGTTGCGGGTGAGATCGGGGCTGATGGGCGTGAAGTGCGTACCACCATCCGTGGAACGGAACAACACGCTGCCGCCGAGGTAAACCTCATTCGGGTCCGTCGGGGAGACCGCGATGGGCGACGTCCAGTTGAAACGGTATTTGAGATCGGCCGGTTTCATGGACTGCACGCCGTACAAATACGGGCGAATGGAACTGGACATGCCGTTCTCAATGTTGAGTCTCGAGATGGAGCCGTTCTGCGAATCCACGTAGACGGTGTGGCTGCCGTGTCCCGCAGGGACTGCGTATTCGCCGTCGCCGCCGGTCACCGTGAACCAGTCAGCGCCGGAGATGGGGCCGCGGCTCAAAGTGCTGGAAGGTCCGCACCATGCGTTGTTGTCCTGCAAGCCGCCGCAGAGCATGTAGGGAGTTTCGTCGTCGGCGGCCACAGAGTAGAACTGCTCGATCGGCAGGTTATCCAGATAACGCCAGGTGTGGCCGGCATCGGCAGAGATGTAAGCGCCGCCGTCGTTGCCGTTAATGATGCGGCTGGGGTCCATGGGATCGATCCACATGGTGTGATGGTCCACGTGCACGCGCGCCGAAGTCGGCCGCGCCGTCTTGCCGCCGTCCTCCGACAGCATGATGTTGTAGGAGAGGAAATAGATCTTGTTTTCATCCTTCGGCGAGACCACGAGTTCGCTGAAGTAGAAGCCGCGCGCAGCGAGCTGATGGTTGTTGCTCACCATGTGCCAGTGGTCGCCGAGGTCGGTGGTGTCGTAGAGAACGCCTCTCTTGTTCTCTACTAGCGCGTAAATGTGGCGTCCATTGCTGGGCGCGGCGCCCAGGCCGATGCGTCCGGTAAGGCCTTCAGGCAGGCCATCGGTCAGCTTGGTCCAGGTGGTGCCGCCGTCGACGGAACGGAAGATTCCGCCGCTGGTGCCGCCGCTATCGAGCATCCAAGGATAGCGGCGCATGCGCCACATGCCCGCGAAGAGCACCATGGGATTGCCCGGGTCCATGACCAGCGAACTGGCGCCCGTCTGATCGTCAACGAACAGGACTTTCTGCCAGGTCTTGCCGCCGTCGGTGGTGCGGAAAACACCGCGGTCAGCGTTCGGCGCCCACACGTGCCCGAGCACGCCGACAAACACGATATTCGGATCGTCGGGGTCAATCGCGATGTTGGAAATCTGTCCGGCATCTCTCAAACCCATAAACTTCCAGGTGGCGCCGGCGTCGGACGAAAAGTAAACGCCCTTGCCCGTGACCACGTCATTGCGCGGGTTCTTCTCGCCGGTCCCGACCCAGATGAGATTGGGATTCGAAGGCGCTAACGCAATCGCGCCGATCGACGCCGTGGATTCTTTCTCGAAGATCGGCTTCCACGTAAACCCGCTGTCTTGTGTCAGCCACACTCCGCCGGCCGCCGCGCCTACGTAGTACACGCCGGGTTTGCCGGGGATACCGGCTACCGCCGACACGCGGCCTCCGCCGACTGCAGGCCCCAGGTTGCGGAAGCGCAAATTCTCGAGCGGATCCTTGGGCTTGTCAGATTTGTCTTTGTCCAGCGGCTTTTCCGCTGCTGCTTTGCTGTCTTCTGCCTTCGCGGAAGCTTTATCGCTCGCGGTGTTTGCGGCTTTCTTTTGAGCCACGAGGAAGTTGTTGGAAACTGCCAGGATCAAAACGAGGATCGACGCCAACTTTACAAATGTTTTCATAGGCTTGCCTCTCGCAGGAAATAGGAAGGCGAAGGCGAATCATACAGCAAACGAGCACAGGTTTGCACTAAGGTGGGTGTGGGGACAGTGGGTCAGTTTCATCTGGTGAAACGCCCCAAAACCGAACACCTTACCGCGGATTCACGCGGATCAAGACCGGCAATTCGCATATAGCGATTGGCAATTTTGGCGGGCCATTTTTGAAATCCGCGTTAGCCCGCGCAAATCCGCGGTGAGGGGTTTCCGGTCCCCGGGGCGCGGCCGTCTGAGCGGATCCCAGGACGCTGATCGTGGTAGTAGGCCGTTTCACCTGACCCACTACCGCGGTTTTGCCGCGCGTCGATAGGGCAAGAAAGCCGTTGCACTTTGGGGTCTCCTTCTCTTGTCAACGACCCCATTCTGTTGTAAACACGTGATATCGTTTCTTCAGCTCTGATCGCAATTGATCGCTGAGGGGGAGTGTGTCATGAGAAAGATTCTTGCTTTCGTCGCTTTGACAGCGTTGCTGTCCGTCTGTTCGCAGGCACAGGAAAGGGAACAGAAGCGGCTGAAACATTCAGGTGAAGTCCTGATGGAGATCCTGAATATCCCGGACAATTTGCCCAAGCCGGTCCTGGATCGCTCCGAGTGTGTGATTGTGCTGCCTTCAGTCAAGAAAGGCGCTTTTGGAGTCGGCGCGAATATCGGCCGCGGTGCGATGTCGTGCCGCAGCGGCCCCAACTTCACGGGCCCCTGGGGACCTCCGGCCATGTATGCCCTGGAGGGAGTCAGCTTTGGCTTCCAATTAGGCGGGCAGGCGACAGATTTTGTGCTGCTGGTGACTAATCCCTCGGGTGTGCACCACCTGCTGGGAAGCAAGGTCAAGCTGGGCGGTGATGCCTCTGCCGCGGCCGGTCCTAAGGGCCGCGACGCAGAAGCCGCAACCGACATCAGCATGCACGCTGAAATCCTGACCTACTCGCGGGCGCGCGGCCTGTTTGCCGGTGTCTCCCTGGAAGGCTCAACGTTGCGTCCTGACGGCAGCGCCAACAACCATCTCTATGGCCGCGATATCACGGCGAAAGAGATCGTGCTGCAACACAAGGTGGGCACGCCGTCGGCCGGCCAACTGATGGTTTCGGCATTGCAGAAGGCGTCGCCAAGGAATATGTCGGACGCTAAGTCGCTGCAGGAAACGTCGAAGTAAAACTGCCAAAATTGCCCCGCCGCGACGGGGTATTTTTGGCCAAATCGCTCAACAGGCCAGCGCTATCGGGCCGCGCCGTCAGCGACGAATGCCGGTTGGGCTACAAGTCTTTTCAGGTCAGCCATGAGGCTGTCCATCCCTTGGTTCACGCCCTTTTCGAATGACTTCAGGTTGCGCCCGCCTTCAACGGACTCGACCAAACTCCACAACGTAAAATGCGTCTTCGGATCCAGGATGGTTAACTGGGCCTGACGCAGCTGGCATGTTTCGAGGCGACCGCATGAGATCACCGGAAAGGTGACTTGGATTTCGATAATCAAGTCAGCATCTGCTGGAGAAGAAACCAAATCGTATCGCCCCCAATCCTTGACTGCAGCGTAGAACTGGTTATACGGCCGATCCGGTTCCCCAAGGCGCCTGAAAAGCTCCAGCGATAAGAGATCCGATCCCAAATTGGAGATAAAGACCTTCTTCGCTCTCAGGATTGGCGAGGGGACCGGCGCCGTTGGCACCTGCTTTGAAGGTTGTGGTTTGTCTTCTTCCGTTTGCTGTGCGGATACGCGCGGGAGTATAAGTAGCGCGTTCGCGAGAACGAGCGTTAGAACCCACATTTGGGAAATACGTGTCATAGTTTTTCTCCTTGCGGATGCACGTCGTCGAGCCGGCAATGCCCCGGCCGCGAGCAGAGCTATCACACCGTGGTTATCGACGTTCAGAGTACCTAAAGGGTTCATTAAGTTTTGTTGCTTTGCGACTTTGTTAAACTTCCTGCATGGCCCCTATCACATACCTGGAATGCTCCAAGTGCGGCGAGCACCTGAGCGGAGCGCAACCGCAGACTATCTGCCCCAAAGACGGCGGTTCGCTCTACGTCCGCTATGATCTGGCATCACTGAAAGGCAAGTTCACGCCCGACTCGCTGCGCGGGCGCCCCGGCAACATGTGGCG
>DATFQZ010000170.1:0-36721 GCA_035263765.1 Candidatus Angelobacter sp.
CGATCGTCCGGTTTGAGCCGTTCAGAACCGAAAAAGCCAGCACCGTCTGCTGATCTTGTTTAACGGATGCTCCTAAGGCAGTGAGTATTTCCCGGCCCTCCCAGGCGGGGGAAGACAGACTCTTCTGTTTCTCCAGTTGCATGCCGACCAGATCTGGCTTCCGAGGAGCGGGAGGACTGCTGGCGGATGCGGGCTCCGAAATCGGGCGCGTCTCGCCAATCAGAAAACTCTGCCGATCCGAGGAACTCACTACAACGCTTTGTGGCCGCCGGTATTCCACGAAGAAATCGATCCGGGGATTGGTTCCCGCTTTGCCAGCGCTGACGAGATGAAGCGCAATTTCCCGCCCAGACCTGGTTGTGATCAAGGCATTGCTTTCGCTCGGTTGGGACGTAATCGGCTTCAAGAAGACCAGCCTCGGCTCGGCGTCGGAATGTTCCGCCTTGAAGCTTGCCGGATTGCCAACAACTACAGCACTGACCTCCTCGGGAAGCTTGACTGAAGTCGTGTAGCCGGGAGCGAGGTGCAGCAGCGTGACCGTGCCTTCCTCCATCGCTACTGTTGTTACGCTCGGGATAACCGCGCTGTCCTGCGTTTGAGCGGCACAGAGGGCAGCCATCAGATAGGCAATCAGAAACAAGTGCACTCTCATCGTGTTCTCCCTGAAGTGCGTAGGGCACTCGCACTTTGAAACTGTCGCCGGCGCTCGACTCGTTCGCGGATGCTGGCGACGTAACCAACGACGTCCGGGTTGGCATACCGAAGACCGCGTGCTTCGATCACGCGTTCACCCGCGTAGTAGGCGGCTGCGACCAACCTCAGATCTCCGTGGAACTTGGCCATCAGCCCCGCCAGGTGGCGGACACCTCCGGAGACGTTTTGCTTGACGTCACAGCGATCGTGAACGTTGAGTTTCCTGGCGGTATCCGGCATCAACTGCATCAGGCCCGCCGCCCCTTTTCCGGAGATGGCACATCTGTGCCAGCCTGATTCCTGCTCGACCAATGCGCGGACAAATTCAACCGGAACGCGATAGTGCTGGGCGTAGGCAGCCACGTAGTACTCGGCTTCCTGTCTGGATTCATTGCCGGTACGGGCCCAGCACTGAAACCCGAAAAACACAATCAAAAGCAAGCTGGCTTGTTTCATCACTCGGCCGCCTCCACGCTGTATTGCTGAGCGTCGTAAACCAGACTGGCCCAGCCATCCCGCAACAAGAGCTTTTTGCGGTCAGCTTCGGTCTTGGCGAGGAGCGGGAGTAGAACGTCGCGCATTTCAGGCGTAATTCGGGGTTCTTCCAAGACTTCAAGGGCCTGCGCCAGATCCAGCATTTCCGAGATCGAGGGCGGCTTTTCCAGACTCCAGCCCCGCAAGGCCTTCGCCAGGCCAGCCATGCCGCGGTGAAACTCGGCGCTTTGGTTGGGCGTTCGCAGTTGGAGAATCTTGGCCTCACGCTGCGGAGTAGGGTGGTCAATCCGAAGATAGAAGCTTCGCCTGCGGATGGGGTCCGAAATTCTGCGCTCTTCGTTCGAGGTCAAAATTACAAAGGGTATTGTCTGCGCCTTGACCACGCCCAGTTTGGGAATGCTTAACCGCCAAACCGAGAGCAGCTCCAACAGCATGGCTTCGAAAGCCTGATCTACCTTGTCCAACTCATCGATAAGAAGAACACATCGCCTCGGGTACTCAAGAGCTCGCAAGAGCGGGCCGGCGCTGAAGAATTTCAGGCTATGCAGCTCTTGCTTAAGGGGTTCCCACTCCACGGAGCCGGATTTCGAGCGTAATTCCACGGCCAGCCGCTGCAGGGCTTCGTCAAACTTGCCGATGGCTTTCTCCTCGTTGATTCCTACGAAGCACTGCAATCGCTCGACTTCAGTACCGGTCGCTTTTGCGACGGCGTAAGCCAACTCAGTCTTGCCGCTCCCCGGTGGTCCCTCTAGGAGAATGGGTTTGTTGAGTTTCGCGGCCAAATAAACGATGGTCGCAGTGATCGCGTCGGTGATGTAGCCAGTTTGACCCAACCCGGCCTGAACACCTTGGATGGAAGAAAACACTTCTTCGCCTTTCGCGGGCATACCGAAAACCTGCCCAGCGGAGGAGACGGTAAGTCCATTTCACATCTCGGTCAAATTTTCGCTGGAATAGCGACGCCAACCCAGGTCTCATTCTTCCAAGGGGTGATCCTCCCCGTTGATATACATTTGCAGGCTGCGGCCAGGGTAGCGCACCAGACGGCCGATTTTCTTGAACGGCGGTCCTTGTAAGTTACGCTGGTTCTTTTTCATGCGCCATTTGCGCAGCTGTGAAAGTGATACTTGAAGTAATTCCGACACTTCTTCCTCGGTGTACATTCTGAGCCACAGATCTGTGTGATCATTTCCGATAGGAATCCTGCCTACCGACCTGGGTCGAAAGCCCTCTCCGGTCCCACTGGGGCCTTGCCCGCCTTGATTCGTTTCTGTTAGTACGTCCGCCGTTCTTCTGAATGCATTGCTGTTCATATGGCACCTTTCGTATTCTTTTATCGCCGACCTCGGTTTCGGTCAAAAGAGCCGGTCGCTTCCGCAGTGTTCTGCGGGACACCTTCCTGAGCGGCAGAGAGTATCTCTCGCTGTTCAGACTCGATGAGCTGTTTGGCGCGCTCCAATGCGCGTTGTTGGATATGGACATAGTCCAGGGACGTTTCCCGATCCATGTGCCCAAGTTGCGCCATCATCACTTCCAGGGGAACGCCAGCCTCTGCTCCCAGCGTTCTGAAAGTGTGCCGCAGATCGTGAAACCGGAACCCGTTCATGCCGCAAGCGTCCATCAGCTTGCGCCAGGACTTCACCCACGTCGTCATTGGCCGATTGACATCCCACTTGGCGCCAGTGCTCTTGGCCAACTTCCGCGATTTGCTGACATTGAACGGCAATAGATAATGCTGGGGCTCAGTTGCTCCGAGCACCCGCGCTCGAAACAGCAATTCCCGCAGGCCCCACTCCGCCAGGGCCATGAGACGAGGTTCGCGGTGCCTCCGGTTCTTGGCAATTTCTCCCCGAATGATGATTCTTCCTTCTTCGAGGTTGATGTCCTGTAAACGGAGATTCCGGATCTCCCCGCTTCTGCAACCCGTGCCCACAGCGACCGCGGCGCAATGCATGGCCAGTTGCCAATAGTCATTCCCCTTGGCAGTCGCCATGATTTTCACGAGCTGCTCCTTGTCGGCTGTTTTCCCGACATGGCCCTTGATGTGGCGAAGCGGCTTGTACCGAACTTCCAGCTGATCCGTCCAGCAATCCGCATAGACCATGACGTCGCGCAACAGCTGCATCTCATAGTTGACCGTCCGGCCGGAAATCTGCTTCTTCAGGTTTGAGCTGACTTGGCTGCGACGCTTTTCCTGGTACTGCCGGATACCGCCAAGCCTGATTGATGACACCTTCCTCTGTGCGCCAAAGAATTTGAGAACGGACTTAAAAATCCGCCGTTCGCGGGCGACGGTGAGCGGAGAATTGTTCGCCGTTTTCCACTTGAAATACATCTCCGACACTTGTCCGAGGGGCAGATGACTCAGATCCTCGGTATCGAGTTCGATCTCATCCAGATTCTGGCTTTGGCGCTCCAGGAACTGGAGCTTGAACAACAAGGCCTCCGCCGGATCCGTCTTTTCGGTCGATTGCTGATGCTGTCTGCCCTGAGCATCGCGCCAACTAAACCAGATGTACGGGGACCTAGAATGCCAACGGAGGCCACGAGGAAGTTTCGGCCGCCTTCTCTCTGTCATGACTGATGGTTTTCTTACAGGTCATGAAATCAGTCAAAAAAACACCGGCGGCGCATAGTCGTTTTCCGATGCCGACAGCGCGTTAAAGTGCGGGCAACCGAAGGCTGGAAAAGCAGGTTTTGTCCCGTTTGTTCCAGCGTACGCACCTGCATTTACACGCATTTACGTCAAATTGTTACCACTATTTGTTACCACTGACGTTTTTTAGGGGAATCAGAAATCGTAAGTGCTTGATTCTAATTTGGCTGCCCCCCAGGGATTCGAACCCCGATATGCTGATCCAGAGTCAGCTGTCCTGCCGTTGAACGAGGGGGCAGCAACCGTGAAGA
The DNA here is from genome assembly GCA_035263765.1 of Candidatus Angelobacter sp. Taxonomy (GTDB): domain Bacteria; phylum Acidobacteriota; class Terriglobia; order Terriglobales; family Acidobacteriaceae; genus Angelobacter. Next base: position 4,096 of record DATFQZ010000170.1, read on the forward strand.
AGAAGCCGGCGCAAAGCACCGGCCTCTTCATGATTTTAAGCTGGGTAGCTCGCGAAATCAAACTATGCGCTTGCGGTCGGGCTAATGATCCGGGCGCTGGGCCAAGCCACTTCCTGCGGGGCAACCAGTGGGTAACCTAGCGCCTTCCATTTCTGAAATCCGCCTTCGAGCGGACGCACGCGCTTGATCCCCAACTGCTGCAGCCGCTGTGCCACACGGGCACTGGTAGCTTCGTTCGGTCAAGTGCAGTAGAGCACAATCTCCTGGTCTTTGGGCAACGCGCCGGCGCGGCCCACGAGCTCGTCAGGCAAGATGCGCACGGCGCCCGGCAAGGTCCGGGGATCGGTGACAGAATCGAGCGGATGCCGGAGGTCAATGATGATTACCTTCTCGCCGGTGTCCAGCATGCCCCGCAGCTCTGCCGGAGAGATTCGCGCTTTATCCAACTCCTGCAGGAAACGCCGCTTCTGGATGTACTTGTACCCCACGTTCCCAGCCAGCAGGAGCAAACCGGCTTCGAAGGCAATGGGACCGACAGCGGAGGCGACGTGCATGCGCTCCACCGGGAGGTAGCCGGCGAGCATCAGCGCGAAGATCCACAACGCTGAGCCGGCCGCATTGAGGACAAAGAAACGCCGGCGCTCGACCCCGCTCAAGCCCGCGACGGCGGGAATCACGTGGGAAACCCCGGGAAGCCATTTCGAGAACAACAAGGTCCGCGCCGCACCTTTTTCAAAGAAGTTCTTGGAGCGGCGAATGCAGCTTTCGGGCTCAAGAGAGATGCGGCACAAAGTGGAAAGCACAGAATCGCCCTTTTTGATGCCTAGCTCGTACCACATGGCGTCGCCAACCACGCAGGCAGCAAGGGCCAGCCACAGTCCCAGGTCGAACCGCATGCCGCCGGCCGCGGCCAGCGCTCCCGCTCCCACCAGAACCGGCGAGAGCAGCAGCGGAAAACCCGTGCGCTCCAGCAACCCTGACAGCAACAAGACCAGATAGGGATGGCTGGTGAGAGCGTGCAGAAGCGTTTTCATCGAGGTTCAGACCTTTGCTCGTGCCGAGCCATTGGATAAACTGAGTTGTTTCCGCGATTCAAGGAATCTAATCCTCATCCCGTGAGGAACTTCGAGTGCTGAATACATGTGCCGTCGTCGTGGGGATTCTCCTGATCTTGATCGTGCTGTGGGAGACGTTTGAAACGCTGGTGCTTCCCCGCCGCGTGACGCGCCAATTTCGCCTGACGCGTCTATTCTATCGCGCTACCTGGACTCCCTACCGCGCCCTCGCCGGTCTGCGGCGGCAACGGAGGAAACGTGACTCGCTGCTGAGCTTCTACGGGCCACTCTCCTTGCTCGGGTTGCTTGTCTTCTGGGCCATCGGGCTGATGTTCGGCTTCGCTCTGATTTCCTATGGCGATGGCGCGCGCTTCAGCGGCTCTGTCAGTCCCCACCGTTTCGGCGACGCGCTCTATTTAAGCGGCACGACGCTTTTCACGCTCGGCTTGGGTGACATCACTCCGGCCTCGCCGTTAGCCCGCGTTGTCACGGTGCTGGAAGCTGGCATCGGTTTTGGTTTCCTGGCGCTGGTGATGGGCTACCTGCCCGTCCTCTACCAGTCCTTTTCCCGTCGCGAAGCCACGATTTCCCTGTTGGACGCCCGTGCCGGGTCGCCGCCCACTGCATTTGAGCTGCTGCGCCGCCATGCACACATTGCCGACAGCTCCCAAGCCCTGTCAAAAGCGGCCCAGTCCGCAGACGTGCAGCATGGCCTGGACGCGCTGGCAGATTTGCTCCACGATTGGGAGCGCTGGTCGGCGGAATTGATGGAGAGCCACCTCTCCTATCCCGTGCTGGCCTACTTTCGCTCGCAGCACGATAACCAGTCCTGGATCGGATCGCTGACCGTCATCCTCGACGTGTGTGCGCTGGCGATGGCCGGTCTGAGCGGCATGTGCCACTATCAGGCGCGTATGACTTTCGCGATCGCCCGCCATGCCCTTGTGGATTTGAGCCAGGTCTTCGGGAGGCCCCCCGACCATGACGGCTCGTCCAACCGCTTGTCGGCTGACGATCTCAAGGAAATCCGCGTCCAGCTTCGTGGCCTGGGAATGGAACTCGCCGAAGACGATGCCGCTAATCAAGAACTTCTGCGCCTTCGCGGCCTTTACGAACCTTACGCGCTAGCGCTGAGTCGCTATCTACGCCTGGAATTGCCTCCCTGGATCAAACGCGATGCGGTGAAAGACAACTGGCAGACCACGGCCTGGCAAGCGCGGCCACGCCACCACCTGGGGCACCAAGCGACCGTGCCCGATGAACACGCTTGATGGTGGAAGAGCGGGCATCTTCGATCTGAAGACAATTGGGTAATTGAGTAATTTGGTAATTTTGTAATTGGGAACCCGAGCTGGCAAGAGTTTCGATAATTTACCCAATTACCAAATTACCCAATTACCAAATCCTCGCATTACAATTTCTCCATGGTCACTACACCTGCTGAGACTCTTCCTTACTCCGAAGTCGCGCGCCAGCCCTTGCGCAATGAGGACTGCATCCTGGGCGTGATTGATATCCAGGAGCGGCTTCTCCCGCCCATCCACGAGAAGGAGCGCCTGGTGCGGAATGCACAATTGCTGATCCGGCTCGCCAACATTCTCGGCCTGCCGGTGGTCCTCACCACCCAATACTCCAAGGGCCTGGGTCGAACCGTCCCGGAGATCGCTTCCCTGCTGCCGAAAGTTACGCCTCTGGATAAGCTGGAATTCGGATGCTTCGGCAACGGCGAATTTTGTTCTGCGATCAGTTTGCTGGCGGGCAGAAACACGCTTCTTCTCTGCGGTATGGAGACCCACATCTGCGTGATGCAAACGGCGTTGGGCGCGCTCAACCAGGGATTGCAGGTGCACGTGGCCGCAGACGCGGTGGGTTCGCGCGCCGAGCTGAACTGGAAGCTGGGCCTGGAGCGGATGCGGGAAGCCGGCTGCGTGATCTCATCGACCGAGATGATGATCTACGAACTGCTCGGCAAGTCGGGCTCACCAGCCTTCAAAGAGATGCTGCAGTACTTGAAATAGGCTTCTAGGTGCTGGCTATTAGCAGCTACCCCGCTTCTTCAGCCTCGACCAGCGTCTGTCCCATCACGCGCGTCTCGCCGTTCTCGAGCTGCAGACGGATGGGCGATTCGCCGGAATGTTTCTCTACCAACTCAGCCAGCTTCTCTGAGTGCGTGACCACCCAGAGCTGCGAATTCTTGGTGGCCTGCGCCATCTGTTGGGCCAGAGGCTCGAGCAGATCTGGATGCAAGCTGGTTTCCGGCTCGTTGAGCGCCAGCAACGCCGGCGGATGCGGGCTGAGCAGCGCCGCCAGCAGGCACAAATAGCGCAGTGTACCGTCGGAAAGTTCACGGGCGCGTAAGGGACGATGCAATCCCGGCATGCGCATCTCCACGGCAAACATCCCGGTCTCGCTATCGTGCGCGATCTCCAATTGCGCGCCGGGAAACGCCTGGTCGATGGCCTCGTGCAAATCTTCGCTCATGCCGATCTCGTTGATGGTCTGGAGCGCGGCGGCGAGATCACGGCCATCGTGGCTCAAGACCGGGGTGCGGACCCCGACCTGCGGATGGCGCAGCGGGCTCTCAAGATCGGTTCGGAAATGGTGATAGAAACGCCAGCGGTTCATCTCCGTGCGCAACGCGGAGAGCTCAGGATACAGATGCGGCTCTCTCAGTTGCGAGAGCACGGATTCGGTAGGCAGCAGTTCGCCGGAGTAGTCGGTGAGGCGCTCATTGCTGTCGAGGATCCAAACGCCGCTGGCGCTGCGCTTGAAGAACGTAACGTTGAGCCCGCCGGAATCCATCCACACGTGCTCTTCTTTCACTTCCGGATCCATGGCGAATGCGGAGCGGAATTGCTTGGTGGGAATCGGGCCTTGCAGTTTGGGAAGACCGCAGATCAGCTCGTAGTTGAATACTTCGGTCTTCACGCCCAGTCGCATGCGTGCCGGCTCCAGCCGTGACGATCCCGCTGATCGCGATTTGCGCGCGCCGGCCCACAATACGGATGGCATCCCGCCTTCTTCGGCGATCACCTGGGCAAAGCCGCCTGCGGCCGCCTTGGCGAGAAGAAACACCGAGTTGTAAAGGTTGCTCTTGCCGGAAGCGTTGGGCCCAGTGAGGACATTGATGGGGCGCAGCTTGAGCCGCAGCTCGCGCACTGAGCGGTAACCGGAAACCTGAATTTCTTTGATGGCCACTCGAAGATAGTAACCGAAAACTGTCTTATGAAAAGGACTAACCTTCAGCGAATTAAGCAAATTCCCAGCGCCGCGCTACCCTGCGGGCGATACTGAAGAGCACAATGGCAATCCCTGCCAGGACGAGGACCTGCGGCCACAGATGAGAGACGGGCTCGTCCCGCCAGAAGATCTTGGTGAATCCGTCAATCGCCCAGGCATTGATCGTGAGCAAGCCTGCTTTTTGCATCGCTTCCGGCATAAGAAAACGCGGGAACATGCTGCCGCCGATGGAAGACATAATCAGAATGACAAGCGTGGAGAGCGCGCCCAGCTGGGCGCGCGTTCGGCAGACGCTGGCCAGCAACATGCCGAACGCTGCCACTGCCAGTGCGGTGAAGACTCCCATCACGATGAATCCTGGAATGTGGTTCCAGAAGTCGAGCTTGAAGACCGCCCATCCCCACAGGAACATCACGGCGAGTTGCGAGAACGCGAGCAATGAGTTGAAGGTAAGCTTGCCCAGCATCAGTGTGGTCATGGTGACGTGCGAACTGAGCACGCGGTCGAGTGTGCCGCTTTCGACTTCATCGAGCAGGGCCCCGGCCGCGCCACTAGCCGTAAACAGCAAGAACATCACTCCAATCGCAGCGGCATAAAACGAGATCGTGTCGTTTTTCTTGTTTTGACCAACGACCGCGCGAGCCGTGATTGCCACAACTCCGCCCGATTCGGACGCGGCCGTGCCGCTCTGCTCACGCTCGCGAAGATCGCGCATGGCTTGGTCGACCCGGTTGCGCTGCTCGCGCGTGAGCCCAGCAAATTGATCAAAGTACTTGGACCCTTGGCTGGCCATCACGTCGGGCATGGCGGTCATCGCAACTTTCTGGAGCAGCCCGGTAACGATTTGCGGCGCGATCATGTCACTCGGGTCTTTGAGAAGCTGGATCGCGGGATGATTCGCGTCTACCGGACCAAACGCAATCGGATTATCGCCGAACCCGCGGGGAATGATGACGGCAACCGGCGCAGCCCCCTGTTTTACCGCGGCCTCCGCAGTTGTGGCCGTGTATTCGGGCTGCTCTGCGCCGTTCACCGGATCAGGCCGCGTCTGTACCACCAGCGAACCTTCTTGCGTAAGCCCTTGTACAAGCCGCTGCGAGGCCCGGCTGTTGTCCTCGTCCACCACGAGAATTGTGACCTTGGGCGTGGTATTGTGGCGCCCGCCGAAGATACTAGCGAAAATGCTGAAGAAAACCACCGGCAGAATGAAACTAAGTGCGAGCGCGCCGCGGTCTCGGCGCAAAGAGACGATAGCGGTTCGAACAATCGCGGGGATCAATCGCGCAACTCCCTTCCCGTCAAATGTAGAAAAACGGATTCGAGGTTCGGCCTGCGGGCCGAAAGGTCGATCAGCTCAAACCCGGCCTTCGCCGCGGCTTCGAGAAGGCCGCCAATCTCGGCCGGATGTTCGACCGTGAACTGGGCAGTGCCGTTGACGACCTGGCCACCGCGTTCCGCGCCCCAGGCAGCGATGCGTTCGTCGGGTTCCCCAAAACGCATAAGCACCTGACTGCTCGACCCGAAGACGCTTTGTACAAGTTCGGCGTTCGTGCCATGGGCGATGATCTTGCCGTGATCAACGATTGCGATGCGGTCGCATAGCCGCTCGGCTTCTTCCATGTAGTGCGTGGTGTAAATGATCGACATGCCATCGTCGCGCAGTTTTTCAATCATTTCGAAAATGTGATTGCGCGACTGGGGGTCCACTCCCACGGTAGGCTCATCCATCAAGACGAGTTTCGGTTGGTGAATAAGGCCGCCTGCCATGTTGAGCCGGCGCTTCATGCCGCCGGAGAGGTTTTTCGCAAGTTCAGAGGAGCGGTCCGTGAGAGTTGCCCAGCCCAGACACCGCTCGACGGCCTTCTCAAGCGCCACGCCCCTGCCGCCGTGATAACGGCCAAATGCCTGCAGATTTTCGCGGCAGCTGAGCCTGGGATAGAGCGCCAATTCCTGAGGAATCCATCCAAGAGCTTCCCGAGCGGCCTTGGAATCGGCGGGCGCGCCAAAAACCGAGATGGTGCCGGCATCGGGGATCACACGGCCGACAACACTGCGAATCAACGTGCTCTTGCCTGCACCATTGGGGCCCAAAAGTCCCAGGCATTCTCCCTTGCGCAGTTCGAGAGCGATGCCGTCAACAGCAGTTACCTGGCCGAAACGCTTGACCAGACCATCAATGCGCAAAGGAATAGATGAATCGTGCGGCCCACTGGCGGGAGGCAAGTACGAGCGGCGATCTTGGACCTCTACGGCCATAGTCATTTCTACGCGACAATTCGTGGATACGCAACACGGTTCCGGGAAAGCCAGCGATCGTTTTTCAGCTTATAATGGAAGTTTCGGCTTTTCCTCCGGAGGCACGCAGTCTGGCCCTGCTTAGTCCGTCTGCCGCGCGGAGGAGTGGCCGCTTCCCTCATGTCCGAATCGGCCCAAGAAAAAATCGTTGTCCGCGGCGCTCGCGTGCACAACCTCAAGAACATTGACTTTGAGGTCCCACACAACGCCATGACGGTGGTCACCGGCGTCTCCGGCTCGGGAAAATCTTCCCTGGCGTTCGACACGATCTACGCCGAAGGCCAGCGGCGGTATGTCGAGTCGCTTTCAGCCTACGCGCGGCAATTCTTGGAGCGAATTGAAAAGCCGGACGTAGACCTGATTGACGGGATCGCACCAGCCGTCGCCATCCGCCAGAAGAATTCCACGCGCAATCCGCGCTCCACCGTCGCCACCGCCACGGAGATCTACGACTACTTGCGTCTGCTGTACGCGCGCGTCGGCCGGACCTACTGCCGCAAGTGCGGCCAGCAGGTTAGGCAAGACACCGTGGATGAGATTGCTCAGTCGGTGCTCAAGCTCGGCGAAGGCACCCGGCTGAATGTTCTCTTCCCGGTCCAGAAAGCGGCCGCCGAGGAGAAAAAGAAAGGACGCGGCAGGAAAGCAGCGCAAGCCGCGGCGGAAGCTGAGGCCGCGAACGCGGCGCTCAAGGAACGGCTGTTCGACCTCCGCAAGAAAGGGTTCAACCGCCTCTTCCAGAACGGGCAAATCTTCGAGTTCTCGACACCGGAGTCGTTGCTCGACGTTGATTTCGCGCAGCCGCTGTTTGTCCTGGTGGACAGGATCGTCGTGGGGCCGGACCAGCGCTCCCGCATCGTCGATGCGGTGGAGCAGGCATATCGCGAAGGCGGCGAAGCTGTGTTTCAAACCGTTCCCCGCGAAGGTGAACCTGCCCGCGAGCTGCGCTTTTCCAACAAGTTCGCGTGCAAGAAGTGCGGCATTGCCTACCAGGTGCCGGAACCTCGGCTGTTTTCGTTCAACAATCCGTTCGGCGCATGCCCTCGCTGCCAGGGATTCGGCAACACCATCGATTTCGATATGGGTCTGGTGATCCCGGATTCCTCGAAGTCTCTCTCCGAGGGCGCCATCGACCCCTGGACCAAGCCGAAGTACCGCAGCCTGCAGACCGACCTGCGCAAGTTTGCCAAGGAACACGGCATTCCTTTTGACGTAGCCTGGCGCGACCTGGAGCCTGAGCAGCAGCAAATGGTCATCGAAGGGGCGGATAAGTTCCCCGGCATCCAGGGCTTTTTTGCCTGGCTGGAACGAAAGAAATACAAGCTGCACGTTCGTGTCTTCCTGAGCCGGTACCGCGGATACGCGCAGTGCCCCGAGTGTGGCGGAGGCAGGCTACGCTCCGACGCCCTTCAAGTAAAACTTGAAGGGAAAAATATCCGCGAAGCCACGGCCATGACCGTGGAACAGGCGGCAGCTTTCTTCAGCAGGCTGAAACTTACACAAGAGGAGACGGAGATTGCCGGCCAGATTCTGGAGCAGGTGCAGGAACGGCTGAAGTTTCTGAACGAGGTCGGCCTGGAATATCTCACGCTTGATCGTTTGGCATCCACGCTTTCCGGCGGCGAAGCTCAGAGGATCCAGCTCGCCACGTCGCTGGGCTCGCGATTAGTAGGAGCTTTGTACGTGCTGGACGAACCCTCCATCGGGCTGCACAGCCGCGATACCGCACGGTTGATCAACATCCTGCACGAGCTGCGCGATCTCGGCAACACGATCCTGGTCGTGGAACATGATGCTGACGTGATGCGCGCGGCGGACCAAATTCTCGATTTGGGTCCCGGCGCGGGAGAGAACGGCGGCAAAGTGGTGGCGTCGGCAAAATATGAGGAACTCAAGAAGCTGAGCGCTTCCCTCACCGGGCGCTACTTGAATCACGAGTTGCGGATTCAAGTCCCGCAGACTCGCCGCAAACCGGGGGCTCCCGCTATTCGCGTGGACGGCGCGCGGGCGCATAACCTGAAGAACCTGAACGTGGAAATCCCGCTAGGCATGCTGGTAGCGGTGACTGGGGTCTCCGGATCGGGCAAATCGACGCTGGTGCACAACGTTCTGTACCAGGCTCTGGCCGCGGAAAAAGGCATCACTGCAGGTCCCGGCCCGGCCGCCGACGGATTCAGGCGGGTGACCGGAGGAGAGTATGTCGCGGACGTGGTGCTGGTGGATCAATCACCCATCGGGCGCACGCCGCGCTCCAACCCGGTGACCTACATCAAAGCCTTCGACGCGATCCGTGAAGTTTTTGCTGCCGTCCCTGACGCGCAAAAGCGCGGGTATACCGCGGGGCATTTTTCCTTCAACATTCCCGGGGGACGCTGCGAGACTTGTCAGGGCGATGGGACCGTCACGGTGGAAATGCAGTTCCTGGCCGACGTCGAACTGATTTGCGAAGAATGTAAAGGCACCCGGTACAAGCCCGGCGTGTTGGAAGTACGCTACAAAGGCAAAAACATTCACGAGGTCTTGAACCTGACCGTGCGCGAGGCCTTGCAGTTTTTCTCCGGCGTCCCCAAGATCACGGACAAGCTGCGCGTGCTCGAAGAAATCGGTTTGGGCTACCTGCGCCTGGGACAGTCGGCCACAACGCTGAGCGGCGGCGAAGCCCAGCGTATGAAACTGGCGGCACATTTGATCCCCGCGGGCCGCGCGCACGGATTTGACACTGAGCCGGAGACGCCGGAAGAAAAAGAGCGCCGCAAGCGGGCCCGCGCCGGCAAAGGCACTCTCTACATTTTCGATGAGCCCACAACCGGCCTGCATTTTGACGACGTCAGCAAACTGCTGGCGGCTTTCCGCAAGCTGATTGACGCCGGGGGCTCGGTACTGGTGATCGAGCATAATATGGATGTGGTTAAGACCGCGGATTGGATCGTCGATCTAGGGCCGGAAGGCGGCGACCGCGGCGGTGAAGTCGTCGTAGCGGGGCCCCCGGAGACGGTGGCCAAATGCGCAAAATCCTACACGGGCAAGTGGTTGGCGCGCGTCTTACGAAATGGAGACGGCCGAAATGGAAGCAGCGGCTAGAATGAATGGGAGCAAGGCCATGATCGCGATTGCCGCGATCGTAGGGCTTTGGCCGGCGTTACCTCTTGCGGCGCAGAAGCCTCCCGGGCCGCCGCGCACTCCCGCTCATGCGCAAAGTCCAGCGAGTGATCCATTGCAGGAAGCCGAAACCCTTCTCCAGACGCAGCAATACGCCCAGGCAGAAGAGAAGCTGAAGGCTCTAAGCGAATCGCAAGCCAGGAACCCGCAATTCTGGTTTGACCTCGGATTCGCCCAGAGTCATCAAGAAAAAACGCAGGACGCAGTGACTGCGTACCAGAAAGCCGTCGATATGGCGCCGGACTGGTTTGAGGCCAATCTCAACTTGGGGCTCGATCTGATCAAGGCGAACAATTCCGCCGCCGCGGTACCGGTACTCAAACATACGGTGGCGTTGAAACCTAACTCCGGCGGCGACAAAGCTCTTGGTAAAGCCTGGCTCTCATTGGCGAGGGCCCTCGAGGAAGGCGGGACAGATTTGATGGGCGCCGCAACAGCCTATGACAAGGCGGCTGAGCTCAACCCTAGCGATCCAAGCCTGACCGTGCATGCAGGCAATCTCCTGCAGCGATCAGGTGATGGGGATGGGGCCGAGCGGCATTACACTAAGGCCGCCCTGACCGGCGATGCCAGCGGCATGGCGCAGTTGATTGACTTGCTCAACCAGCACAAACGCTATGCCGACGCCGAGGTCTGGTTGCGCAAGTATCTCAAGCAAAATCCCAGAGACTCCTCCGCTGTGATCCTGCTGGGCCAGACGCTGATCGCTGAAGGCAAAGGCGAGGAAGCAATCGCGATGCTGGAGCCCCTGAATACCACCGGCAACTTCGCAGCCAAGCGCCAATTGGCCGACCTCTACGTCGACGATAAGAAGTATGCCGCCGCAATCCCGATCTTGCAGCAATTGGTGGAGAAGGAGCCTTCGAATTCCCGCCTTCGCTTGAAGTTAGGGATCGCATTGCTGCATGGCCTGAAGTACGCTGACGCGGAAGCCGAGCTGCTCCGGGCGGTTCAACTGAAACCTGACCTGGCAGAGGCCTATTTCGAGTTGGCCTATGCCGCGCAGCAGAATAAGCATTACGAGCTTTCCATCCGCGCCTTGGACGCTCGCGCCAAGCTGCAGCCCGAGACCTCTGGCACCTATTGGCTGCGCGCAGTCTCGTACGATAATCTTCATGCTTTCAAGCCGGCAGCCGAAAACTATAAACTCTTTCTTGAAGCTTCGGGAGGAAAATCACCCGAGCAGGAATTTCAGGCGCGCCATCGCCTCAAGGCCATAACGCCGCAATGACTATGCGAAGGATTCCCGTGTTGTTCATGCTGCTGATGCTCGTTGCCGCTGCTCGAGCGCAGAAGAGCATTGAGACCCTGAAAGCTGAAGCCGCCAAGGCCAGCGGAGGACGTCAGGCGAAAGTCTACTCTGAGCTCGCCGAGTCGCTCGTGGATTTTGCCAATGATCAATTCAACCAGGGCGAGTCCGTGAAGGCACACGCCACCGTGCACGAAATTCTGGACTATGCGAGCAAAGCGCACGATGGCGCCTTGAGTTCGAAAGACAACCGCAAAGAAGTAGAGATTCATCTTCGCAACACACAGCGCCATTTGGAAAGCGTCAAACGGACGTTGGCTGCGGACGACCGGCCCGACCTTGACGCAGTCGAGAAAAAACTGGAGCAATTTCGACAGGACTTGCTCGACGCCATGTTCGCGCCTCCAAAAAAGGACGGCAAATGAAAACTGCAACTCGTCTCGTCATTCTGCTTTTGCTGATGGTGACGGTGGCTTCAGCCGGCAAGCGCGATCCCTTGACCGAGGCTGAAGCCGACCAGATCCGCCATGCGGCTCTCGAGCCGCAAACGCGCCTGAAACTCTATATCAAGTTCACGGATGCACGTTTAGCCAGCATCGAAACCTTGCGCTCGACGCCTCAGCCGGCAGCGGACCGCGGCCGTAAGATCCATGACCTGCTCGAAGACTTCACCACCCTGCTCGACGAGATCAGCGACAACCTCGATGCCTACCAGGGCCGTCCGCTCACCAAGGATGACCGCAAAGACTTCCGTAAAGGGGTAAAGGCTGTCATGGAAGCCTGCGATCAGTGGGATGGAAAGATGAAAGCGCTGCAGTCTGCGCTGGAGACGGATCCCGGACTCAAAAAAGATTACCCCGCCTTTCGTTTCGTGCTCCAGGATGCGGAAGACTCTCTCAAGTCCACTGCCGAAATGGCCCGTGAGTACTCTGAATACAAGGATGTTGACGAAAAGTCGGAAAAGAAAAAATAGTTGTTGCCTGGACGTGCCGGTTGCATCATTCTGCTCGGAACACCAAGGCTCATGATCCCACGGCTCAGGACCATTTTTGAAGAAGCTTATCGCGAGGTGCGCTCGGGCGCTTCTCTGCCCGAGTTTGAAGTCCGCTTCTTCGCGTTCACGAATCTCAACAACACTATCCGTTTGCGTCGCGGGAAAATCCTGGTCCGCCTGTCAGACCTGCTGGAAGGCGCACCCCATGGCGTTCTCCACGCCATCCTGCACATCCTGCTCGCCAAGCTTTATCGGGGCAGGATCGATGCGGCGCTCGCTGCACGCTACCGTAAATTCACGGGCAGCAGCGCGATGGCAGCTAAGACACACCTGATCCGTAAGATACGCGGGCGAAAACGCATCCACAGCCCGACCGGCGAGCATTACCACCTCGAGGAGATCTTCGACGATCTCAATCGCCGTTTCTTTCATGGGTTGATGGCGCGGCCACAAATGACCTGGAGCGGAAATCATTCGCGGCAAAACCTCGGCCACTACGATCCGGCGCACAACACAATCGTTGTCAGCCGGATCTTTGATCACCCAGCTGTTCCCAGGTACGCAATCGAATACCTGGTCTATCACGAAATGCTTCACTTGCGGCACCCGGTCAAGTTGCGCGGCAGCCGGCGCTGCGTGCATCCACGGGCGTTTCAAGAAGAGGAAAAGCTGTTCCCTCGCCTGCACGACGCCAAAAGGTATCTGAAGAATCTTTGAGCCGCGCCTATCACGCGACCTCGCGGACTTCCGGAGACGGCATTCGAGCGAGCCCGCTGAGTTCTTCCGAGGTCGCCTGGAGGCGATAAAGCGGCACGGAAGTTGTAGCCAGACGCAGTTTGTAAGGCTGCTCACCGGTCATGTAGTCGCAATCCAGACCCTCCGCCAGCGACACGCGCGTAATTTCATACAGCAAGGTCAGCGCCGGAGAATGTTTGTGAAGCTCAGGGTCGAACCATGCGGTATAGAAACGGCGCGTGAGACGGTCGCGCAGGGTGACCAGTGCCGCTCCGAGATGCGTCCTGGTTTCCAGCGTGAAGATCTCAAACGTCCGGGGATGGAAAACGGCAGCGTTCACCAGAAACTCGATGCGCACAGGATCGTGAAACAGGCTGGCTGGATCCTGGCTGGCTTTTCTGTGATAGACGGAGCGCAGGAGCGCGGAGTGCCTGCCATCGTAGCTATGCAAGGCAAACCCGAGGCGTTCCAGGCGGCGCAAATTGCGCGCCAGGCGGCTGTGGTCGCCGGCGAACCTGTCCGGAGAAATGTCTCCGCGCAGTACCGCGGGGGCAGCGGAGAAGGGCGCCAATCGCAGTCCGGCATCGCAGTCGCAATCACGGAGAGCATAGACCTCCAGCGGCAGCCCGCGCTGCCCCAGAACCGCCAGCGCAGCGCCAAGGACTTCCTCCCGGCCTTCATGCAAGAACTGCCGATAGTCGAACAGCTCCTCTCCCAGTAGACGGAGAGTGGAGTCGCTACGCCGCACAACAGCGGGAATGATGGCCAACCCGTGCGAGTCCCGGGCGCAGACCACGAAAGGTTCTTCCCGGGCGGCAAACATGGTGAGCGCAAGCAGGTTCCAGTGGAAGTCCTGGAAGATCGTTGTGCGCTCGGAGGCGCACAGTGCTTGCCAGACGGGATGAATCGCGGCCATTTCTTGCGCCGACCTGATAATGGTGATGTGTGGCGCGGTCAATACTTGCTTGGAAGCCAAGCCTGCGGCAAAGGATGTCGGACCTGCCAGCAGTCAGCATTCAGCAATCAGCATTCAGCTCCTGAACGGCCACTATGCGCTAAATGCTGTTAAGGGAAGAAAGCTGCTTGCGGGCTGATTGCTGAGTGCTGAATGCTGTTTTTTCAATTCGTTGACTGTGCTGGACGGGACCGATACAATCCTAATTGAAATTGAAATTGAAATTCATTTTCATAATTGCCTATGTTCCAGGCCCTGGTGGTCACACTCCGGGAAGGCGTTGAGGCCGCGCTGATCGTCGGCATCACGTTGGTGTATCTCGAGAAAATCGGGCGTTCCGACTTGCGCCGCATGGTTTATGCCGCGCTAGTGACAGCCCTGCTCGGCAGTGTGGCCGGGGCGGTTGCACTCTCCTACCTGCCCGTTACCCAGGACCAATTGGAAGGATGGATCATGCTGGCTGCTGCGGTGCTGGTGGTGGGCATGATCGTCTTCATGATGCGCACGGCGCGCAAGCTGAAAGGCGAGATTGAAAGTAAAGTCGGCACGTTGGCTGATGCCGGCTCACGCTGGGGGCTGTTCTTCTTTGTGTTTCTGATGGTCTTCCGCGAGGGCGTGGAAACCGTGGTGATCCTGAAAGGCGTCTCGCTCAATTCCACCGAACTCATGAGTTTTCTGGGCACGCTCCTGGGCGTAGCCCTGGCCGTGGTGTTTGGCGTGATGTTCGTCAAAGGCAGCGTCCGCATTGACCTGCGGCGTTTCTTTCGGGTGACCACGATCATTCTCCTCTTTGTGGCGGCACAGCTGATCATCACCGGTTTCCACGAGCTTTCGGAGACAGGAGTGATCCCCTCCAGTAGGCAGGAAATGGCACTGATCGGACCGATCGTGCGTAATGAATTCTTCTTCCCTGCCACCATGCTCACACTGGTGGTGTTGATGGTGTTGCTGGAATACGTCCGCAGAGTTCCTGCTGATCCCGCTACCGCCGCTTCAAAGGCGGAAGCGCGCAAACAACAATGGACCGCTAAGCGCGAACGGCTGTGGGCAAACTTGCTGGTGGCCACGGCGTTCACATTCATCGTTATTGGAACAGCGGGGTTCATTGAGGCAAAAGAACCCATACTTTCTCCAGCCACAGAAGTGTCGTTCGACAAAGACGGCCGCACCGTTATCGCAACCAAAGATCTTGCCGAAGGCGAGCTGCGCCGCTACAGCGCCGACGTTCTCCTCGCGGGGGGCCCCAGAAACGGCGTAAAAGTGCGCTTTCTTCTTTATCGAAAGCCTGACGGCAAGGTGGCCACCATCTTTGACGCCTGCCAGATTTGCGGCAGCGCGGGTTTTTACAAAGGAGCACAAGGGCTCATCTGCAAAAATTGTGCGGCCCCATTGAACTCGCAAAGCGTAGGCCAGCCGGGTGGCTGCAATCCCATCCCCTTGCGCTCAACCACCGCTGCGGGCGGCGATTCGGTCGTGATCAGCATCACTGACCTGGCCGAGGAGGCCGGGCAATTCTCGCACTGAAATGTTCCTCAGGCTATTGTTCGAATCATTCCGGAGGCAGAAGCGGCGCAAGAGCATAGCCTTCCTGGCCATCGCACTGGGCATGAGCATCGCCACGGCCATGATTGCCGTGGCGGCCGGCATCGGCGACAAGATCAGCCAGGAACTTCGGTCCACCGGCGCCAACCTGGTGATTACGCCCATTGAAGACACCCTTGACGTCAATCTGGGGGGCGTGAATCTGAAACCGGCCAGCTCAGGCGCGTACGTCGCCGAATCAGAGCTGCCCAAGCTCAAAGGGATCTTTTGGGGACACAACATTCTCGGGTTTGTTCCCTCTCTGACTGCGCCGGTCACCGTGACTAAGAACGGCAAGAACACGCTCGTGGATCTGCACTCCACCCAGGCCGCCAATGCCGAGCTTATCGGAACCTACTTTGCCCAGCCCCTTCACTACGG
The DNA here is from genome assembly GCA_035263765.1 of Candidatus Angelobacter sp. Taxonomy (GTDB): domain Bacteria; phylum Acidobacteriota; class Terriglobia; order Terriglobales; family Acidobacteriaceae; genus Angelobacter. The sequence continues at coordinate 19,737 of DATFQZ010000170.1, forward strand.
GAAACAGGATTTCGTCACGGGTGCGCGCAGCGTGAATCCCTGGTGGCAAGTTGAAGGTGAATGGCCGCACGACTACGCGGAATGGCCGGCGAACCAACCCCCTGAAGTTCTCGTCGGGAAAAAGGTCGCCGCCGAATCTGGTTTGTCGCCCGGAGACGAGGTCGAGATCGCGGGAAAGAACCTGCGCGTGAGCGGCGTCTTGAACACCGGAGGATCGGAAGACCAAGCGATTGTGGCGCCCTTGCATATCGTGCAGCAGCTTCTGGGCCGCCCGAACGCGGTGGACCGCGTGGCGGTAAGCGCGCTCACCAAGCCGGAAGATGCTTTTGGCCGCCGTGATCCCAGCAAGATGACGCCGGCCATGCGCGACCGCTGGTACTGCTCTCCCTATGCCAACTCCATCGCGTTTCAAATCCGCGAGGCGTTGCCCAACGTGCGCGTGGAACAAGTTCGCCAGGTGGAGCAAAACCAGGGCAAGATACTCACGCGTATCTCAGGGCTGATGCTGTTGCTCACCCTGGCCGCGCTCTTGGCTTCAGTGCTGGCTGTTTCCGCGGCGATGGCCGCCACGATCCTGGAGCGCCGTCAGGAAGTGGGCCTGATGAAGTCCATGGGCGCCAGCAACACTTCGGTTGCCTCGCTGTTCTTGACCGAAGCTGGATTGCTGGCCCTGGCTGGAGGAATGGCCGGCTTTCTTGGCGGGGCAGCGCTAGCGCGTTATATCGGCAGCAGCATTTTTGGTTCTTCGATCGAAGTACATCCCGTAGTGCTGGCGCTGATCCTTTGCGCGGCGCTCGTCGTGACCTTTGCCGGCAGCGCCGGCGCGGTACGCAAGGCCACGCAGTTTGATCCCGCAGTGGTGCTGCGAGGTGATGCATGAGCCGCCGGCAGCTCTTCCTGCGCTTGCTGGTCAAAGCCGCGTGGGTACGTAAGGACCGGGCGCTGACTGCCCTGCTCTCCGTTACTGTGGTGGCGACCATCGCCACTGCAGCGCTCACCGTGTACTCCGACCTGGATAACAAGCTCAGCCATGAGTTTCGCAGTTTTGGCGCCAACGTGGTGGTAAGCAAGCAGGGCGGCGCTTTGACCCGCGACGAGTTGTCGCGAATCGATTCCACGCTCGCCGCAAGGCATCTGATCGTTCCGGTTGCGTATGCTATCGCCAACGGGCCCAATGGCGCCCGGGTGGTTGTCGGCGGTACCGACGTAAAGGCCTTTCGTGATTTGAATTCTTCCTGGTCGGTGCGCGATACAGGCCATCATGGCACACAAGTGTTGATGGGCTCGCGCGCCGCGGAAGCCTTCTCTCGGCAGGGTGAAGCCGTCAAAGTGTCTTTCAATGCCCGCCAGGCTACGCTCCAGCCCGAAGGAATTTTCAGCTCAGGCACTGATGATGACAGCCGCATCTACCTGGATCAAAACGAATTCAGTGCGCTCACGGGAGTGGAACCCAACACTGCGCTGGTTCGTGTGGAAGGCCGTCCTCAGGAGATCGAAGCCGCCATCAACACTCTGAGGTCTTCCCTGCCTGGCCTCGAAATCAAGCCCGTCCGACAGATCACGCTGGCGCAGACCGCCGTAGTGAGTAAGACTCGTGCCGTGGTTCTGGCGGCATCCGCGGTCATTGTTACGCTGATCATGCTGTGCATGATGGTCACCTTGACCAGCTCGGTTCTGGAGCGCCGCAAGGACTTTGCGGTAATGAAAGCGCTCGGCGCGTCCAACAAAACGGTAAACTTGCTCTTTACCGCGGAAGCGGCGTTGCTGGCCGTAGCCGGCGCTGCAGCGGGATTTATCCTGGGAAGCGGAATCGCTTTCTGGATCGGCAGAGCCAACTTTGATGCGGCCATCTTTCCGCAACCGGGATTGCTGCTGCCGGTGTTCGCGGGCAGCATGGCCTTGGCGTTGCTGGCTTCGACCGCACCGCTGCGTATCTTGCAACGAATCCAGCCGGCCGGGATTCTGCGAGGAGAATAATGCCGATCGTGCTGAAGAACGTGACTCGAGTGTACAAGAGCAATCTTGAAGTGCGTGCGCTCGATGATGTCTCTCTCACTGTTGCGCCCGGCGAATGGCTGGCCATCATGGGCCCTTCCGGCTCCGGCAAGTCCACTCTGGTGAACCTCATCGGTTGCCTGGATCAGCCTAGCAGCGGCGAAATCTGGATCCATGGTTGCAATACATCTGATATGTCTCCGGCGGAGCTCAATCGTTTTCGAGCCGAAAAAATCGGGTTTATCTTCCAGCAGTTTCATTTGATCCCCTACCTCACGGCGCTCGAAAACGTGATGCTGGCACAGTATTTCCACAGCATGACCGACAAGAAAGAAGCGTTGGAAGCGCTCGACCGCGTAGGGCTCGCCGACCGCGCCGATCATTTGCCGTCACAGCTTTCCGGAGGCGAGCAGCAGCGAGTGTGCATAGCGCGCGCACTGATCAACGATCCTCAAATCGTGCTGGCGGATGAACCTACCGGCAATCTCGATGCCTTAAATGAAGAGATTGTGCTGCGGCAGCTCCGTGAATTGCACGCCCAGGGACGCACCATCATCATGGTCACGCACGACCCGGTGGTGGCCCGGCTCGCCGACCGCCTGCTGGAGCTGCACCACGGGAGGATCGCATCGCAAGAAACCTTCGCCATGTCCGACGAAGAGCAGTTCGACGAAGTCCTGGAAGAACTCTGGGTGTTGGCTGAAAACGGCGAGCCCGCCGAGCTAGGACGCGTGGAAGTGGAAGGCACGCTGCCCATGGGGCTGGCCGTGGAACGCATGCAATCCCTGGGCCTGGTGGATTTGCCGGCGCATACCCCTGATCCTCACACCCACAAGCAGGTTCTCAACCGCTGTCATGTCGCTTTCCGGCCTCCTACTGATTTCTCCGGCCACGGCGAGCGCATGATCGTGTTCACGGAAAAGGGCCGGAAACGCGCCGAGGACGTCATCCGTCGCCATCGCCTGGCAGAGCTCCTGTTCACCGAGACTTTCCACGTGCACGATGAAAAGGAAATTGCCGAGCAGGCTTGCAAGTTCGAGCACATCTTGTCACCCGAAGCTACGGACAGCATCTGCTCGTTCCTGGGCCATCCGCGCACCTGCCCGCACGGCAGCCCGATCCCGGCAGGGGAATGCTGTTTGGAAGCGGCAAAGCATTCAGCGGTGAGAGACAAGTCGTTTTCTGAAATCCCGAATCCCCGGTTTTCTAAGCCGGGGTGAGGGAACCCTATGGTCTGATCAAACTCAGTCGGGACACGACACTCGGAAGGAACTTCAGTGACAACCACGTATGCCCTTCGAGCCAGAGAGTCGACTCTGGAGTACGTAGAGGCGGCAGGAACGCCACGTTGGTCCCTGCCAATCGCATCCATCATCTTGGTTGTTGAGTACACCACAAATGAAGGCCCCTGGGCTGATGATTACTTCCTCACATTTGTGACATTGGAGCAAGGCAAGCTTTATTTTTCAACGTGTCCGGACCCAGCTGGGCTGGAGGAAGTCTTGTCCATTTTGCAGCAGCGCCTGGGTTCGCCTATTCCTCTTCGGCTGCAAGGCTCCACTGAGTGGCGGTCGCGCGTAGCGTGGCCTAATAGCATGGAAGGAAACGAGTACTTTACCTTCACAGAAGTTCCTGCCAAGACGCTCGCGGAGAAACTTAAGAAGAGAATGCTGGGAGCAACTCAAGAATACGCTGTCTCCAACGTTGTTCGCGGCTATTTGGAAGAGCAGCTGAGAACTCGTGCGTAACAATTCCGGCAACACCGCTTTTGATTCCCCCAGGCATTCCTTGAGCGAGAGCTAGCTGGATAGCTTGATAGCGGGTAGGGATCCCTCACCCCGGCTCCAAAGCCGGGGGTTCGGGATTTTAGAAATCAGAACAACCTGAAATCCACTTCCAACGTCATGGCGACGCTGACCGGCTGGCCATTCTTCTTGCCCGGTTCGAAGAGCCAGGTCTTCACTTTCTCCAGTGCTTTTTCGTCCAGGCCCATGCCCAGGCTGTGTACCACGCGCAGGTTGCGCGGACGCCCGTCTGGCCCGATGACCGCCGCCAGCGTCACGGTTCCCTGATACTTGGCTTTGCGCGCTTCCTCAGAGAAGTCCGGTTCCGGGGTGTACTTTGCGACAGGTGGAGTCACACCGATGTCGCCGAGTTTGTAGATGCCTCCGCCGTATCCGCCGCCTTCACCTGGACCGTGTCCGGGTCCGGTGCCGGAGCCGACGCCGCCGCCCTTACCCGAGCCAATACCGCCGCCGGAGCCTGTCCCGTTTGAAAGCGGCCCGCCTACCCGCGCCGACATAGGATTGCCCAGGTTCGGCAGCGCCCGGTTGTCGGGCAGTTTGACGTTCGGCGGGGCCACCACAGTCGCATCCATGACCAGTTTAGGTTTCTCGTTGCGGATTTCCACTGTGGGTGGCGTGAATTGCTGCGGCGCAATTTTGGGAAGATGTCCTTTGGATTCGAATACCTTGGCGCGCTCGCCGCCTCCTCCACCGCCGGCTAATTGCTTGGGAGCGATTTTGGGCTGCATCACCGGCTGGTAATCGCTCAGGGGCGGGGCAACGATGGTGACGTTTTCGCGCGGGGCTTCCGCCACTTTGCGAGCCCCGATGATGGAGATGACGATCAGGCCCACGATTGCCAGGCCATGCAGCACCACCGAACTCGTTGTCGAGCGCTTCCGGGTGCCCCGGCTCCATATCTCGCGAACGGCAACCGGCCGCGATGTGAGCAACAGCGGCGGAAGCTTTTCCGGAAAGAGCACGTCCTTGACGTTGTTGAACAACGAACGCAGCATGCCCTCGTGCATGTCCGGAATCGTGAACATCGGCCCCGCGCCGCCCGCGGACGGACCCGCGCTTGAAATCTGTTTCCTTTCGGGAGGTTTGGGACGAGGAACAATTACCTGATTCGCCATGAGTCGACCCGTACTACCGTTGCGCCACCATCTGGAGGTTCGGATTCATCCATAGAGATGTGCGAACCGAAACGCAAGTTGCTCTCTCCATAAAAGTTTCCCAGTGCAAGGTGCTTTCCCCTGTTGGATGCAATTTGGATGTCAGGAGCAGAGCTGAAAACTCAAGAGCCGCAGAAAAAATTTTCTGTTAAGAATTCGTAAGTGGCGGCGCCGTTGTCACCCGAAGTTCTTGCAAGGCTTCTTGCAAGGAAGCGCGCCGGAGGGCCCCGCTTAAATCCTGGTTATAATGAAATGCTATTGCTAAAACCGGAGAGATGATGGGCGCGCCCCTCGACCCTAAGACCACAATTAACCTTCCCAGGACAGAGTTTCCGATGAAGGCCAATCTCCCACAAAACGAGCCTAAATGGCTGGAAAAATGGGAGAAAACCGGCATCTACGAAAGAATTCGGGAGTGCCGCAAAGGCTCCCCCATCTACGTTCTGCATGACGGCCCCCCGTACGCGAACGGGGCTCTTCATGAAGGGCACGCCCTGAATAAGACGCTCAAGGATTTTGTGGTCAAATCCAAGACCATGGCCGGCTTCGACTCTCCCTATGTTCCTGGATGGGACTGCCACGGTCTCCCGATCGAAATCAAAGTGGATGAATCACTCGGCCGCAAGAAGCTGGAGATGGCCCCACTCGATGTCCGCCAGGCATGCCGCAAGTACGCCACAAAATATCTCGAACTGCAGCGCGACCAGTTCAAAAGACTCGGCGTGTTTGGACGCTTTGATCAGCCTTACTCCACCATGGAGCCGCCGTATGAATCGGTGATCGTGCGTACGCTGTTCGAATTCATGGAGCGCGGCGCGGTTTACAAAGGGCTGAAACCCGTTTACTGGTGCATTCATGACAAGACGGCGCTGGCGGAGGCCGAGGTCGAGTACGCTACACGCACCAGCCCGAGCATTTGGGTAAAGTACCGGCTGACCAGTGATCCGGCGAAGATCGATTCCCGCCTGGCCGGCAAGAAAGTTTCCACCATCATCTGGACCACCACGCCGTGGACGTTGCCGGCCTCGATGGCGGTGACTTTTCATCCCAAACTTGATTACGTGGCACTGGAGCACGCCGGCGAAATCTACATTGTGGCCGACGCCTTGGCCAAAGCAACCGTCGAGAGTTGCAACCTTACGGGGGCCACAGAGATCGCGCGGTTCGATGGCGGCAAAATGGAATACGCGACCTTCGCCCACCCCTTCCTGGATCGCAAGGTCCTGGGCGTGTTGGGCGACTACGTCACCATCGACCAGGGCACCGGAGCGGTTCACACCGCGCCCTCGCACGGCGCTGATGACTTCTACACCGGGGTGAAATACAAGCTGGACCAAACCTGCAATGTGGATGAAGCCGGCGTGCTTCGCCACGGCCTTCCCGAGTACGACGGCAAGAAGGTTTTTGCGGCCAATCAGCCGATCGTCGATTTGCTCAAGTCGCGCGGCGTGTTGCTGGCCGAGGCCAAAATTGAGCATTCCTATCCGCATTGCTGGCGCTGCCACAATCCGGTGATTTTTCGCGCCACGGAGCAGTGGTTCATCTCCATGGAAGCACCTGTGGATTCCAGCACCTTGCGCCAGCGTGCGCTTGACGAAATCAAGAAAGTGAAGTGGCTGCCGTCGTGGGGCGAGGAGCGCATTTCCAACATGATCACCACGCGGCCGGACTGGTGCATCTCACGCCAGCGGGTCTGGGGAGTACCCATCGCGGTTTTCTTCTGTGAAGCCTGCGGCAAACTTCTCGAATCTAAGCAGGTAAACCAGGCAGTTGTGGATATGTTTGCCAGCGAAGGCTCGGATTCCTGGTACCGGCATCCAGCTCAGGAGATTGTTCCGCAGGGAACCAAGTGCCCTTGCGGCGGCGCCAGCTTCCGCAAAGAGAGCGACATCATTGACGTTTGGTTCGAATCCGGATGCAGCCATGCCGCGGTGCTGGGCCGGGAACCGGGACTGCCCTGGCCCGCGGACCTTTATCTCGAAGGCGGTGACCAATATCGCGGGTGGTTTCATTCTTCCCTGCTGTGTGCTGTAGGCACACGCAACCAGTCACCCTATCGCGCCGTAGCCACCAATGGGTGGACGTTGGACCCTCAGGGTCGCGCCACATCCAAGTCGCTAGGCAACGGAGTAGACCCCGTCGAGATCGCGAACCGCATGGGCGGAGAAATCGTGCGTTTGTGGGTAGCGTCGGTCGATTTCCAGGAAGATGTGACGGTGTCAGAAGATCTGATGAAGCGTGTGGCGGAGAACTACCGCAAGATCCGCAACACGTTTCGCTACATCCTCGGCAACCTCTATGACTTTCAGCCGCAACAAAACTGCGTGGCCTTCGCGGACATGTTGCCGCTGGACCAGTACATGCTGCTGCGCACAGCGGAAATCAGCCGGCAGGTGGTCGCGTGGTATGGCTCGTTCGAGTTCCACCGAATCTATCACCAATTGAATGAATACTGCACTACGGACCTAAGCGCTGAATACTTTGATGTGCTGAAGGACCGTCTGTACACGGCAGCTCCGGACTCACGCGCTCGGCGCTCGGCCCAAACCGCATTATGGCGGATTGGCGAAGCCCTGGTGCGGCTTCTGGCGCCTATTACCACCTTTACCTCCGAAGAAGTATGGTCTTTTATGCCGAAAATTTCGGGAAGACCGGAAAGCGTGCATCTGTCATACTTTCCTAAGGACACAGAGCTTACCGGCGATGTTTCGGGAGTGGCGCACCTTCAGGGCTTGCGTGCTGATTTTGACGCCCTGATGGTTGTGCGGGGTGAAGTGTTGAAGGCTTTGGAAGTTGCACGCCAGGAAAAGATGATCGGCAGCGGCCTGGAAGCGGCGGTCACGATTCATGCCCCGCAGGACCGGTTGGCGCTGCTGGAGCGCTACCAGAAGGACTTGCGCTTCTTGTTCATCGTCTCCGGCGTGGAGCTGAAACATGCGGAAACCGGGAACGCAGCACCCGCCTTGCGCGTAGAAGTAAGCAAGGCCCCGGGCCAGAAGTGCGAGCGCTGCTGGAATTATTCGGTCCACGTAGGCGAGAGCCCGCGTTATCCTACGCTGTGTGAGCGGTGCGTGGCGGTGCTGGCGGAGATTGAAGGTCGCAGAGGCAACTGACTCATGCGGAAGTACCACATATTGATTGCCGGCGGGGTGGTCATTCTGGATCGCCTCACCAAATGGCTGGTGTCACAGAAGATCACGCTGCACGATAGCGTGGACGTGATCCCGGGGGTCTTTCGCCTCACACACGTGCAGAACCAGGGTGCGGCCTTCGGCTTGTTTTCCGAGTCCCCTTCAGAATTCAAAGTGGCCATGCTGATTCTGTTCTCGGTGGCTGCCCTCGCCGTGGTCTCCGCGCTGCTGTGGAAGAACGGGAATGCCATGAACACCACCGCCATTGCGCTCTCGCTGGTGGCCGGCGGCGCGATGGGCAACCTCTGGGACCGCGTGGCCAGCGGCCGCGTCATTGATTTCCTGGATTTCTACCTGGGATCGCATCACTGGCCGGCCTTCAACGTGGCCGATAGCGCTATCGTCGTCGGCGCTCTGCTGTTGCTCAGCGAGATTTTTCTGGCCCCTCAGGAAGAGAAAGAGAAAGTAGCGGGATAGAAACCCGTTTGCACTCGTGTGCCACAGGCACACAATCATCCATAACTGATTTTGCTCGCCCTAGAGAAAGAAAAATGGCAGGATAAGCGGCATGACTTTACGCCACTGCTGTCACGTTTTCTGCCTCACCGTTTGCTTTGCCCTGGTAACACCTTCCGCACACGCGCAAGCGAACAACATGGCCACCCTTGCTGATTACGTGTACGCCATGCCGCCGGGCTGGGCCGGCACGAACTATTCCGATGGCGTTGTGCTCATGTCGCCGGCCTCCGCCACGAACGAGAAATGCGTAGTCACCCTCTGGCCCATGCGGCCCGCCGGCGCCAACATATTGGTTGACGCCGACAATGCATTTCGCGAAGTGTACAAGATGTATGAACTGAGAAACATGACGGTCCGAGGCACTCCGATGCCGTCGTCCATCGTCCATGGCGTCTCGGGACAAGGCTGGGAATACGCGATGGTCCGAAGAGGCGTTGCGCCTCGAGGCTCCCCGGAGAGCAGACTGGGGTTTGTTTTTGTGGCCAAGCTGAACGATCAGCTGGCGGTGATTTCAGGAGTGTCGCGGGACCCCTTGGTGAGCAGTTGCATGGGAGAACTCGTCTACAACTTTTGGCCGAGATTCTTTTATAGCCTGAGCTTTAAGAACTGGCCTGCCACAGATCAGAGCACCGCCATGCGCAAGAGGATCGCTGGAGTCTGGACCGCGGCTACCGCTACCGCCGCGGACCAGTTCACCTTTGCCGCCAACGGCCGCTATGGCGGAGCCGCCGCGGCCCAACAGTACAACAGGGTCAACAACAGCCAAGTCCTCGAGACAACCCAAGCCTACTTCGGCAATGGAGCGTACACACTGCGAGGAAACACCATCACGTTGACGCCGGACCATCAGCGTCCTGAAACCGCATTCTTCCGCGTGGAAGAAGAAAGCCAGGATGAAGGACGCACCTGGAAAGAATTCCTCTATCTGCTGCGAGTCAGCGCCGTGGACGGCAAGGATTACGAGCTGCGATACAGCAAGAAGTAGAGGCGTTCTCGAGTTGTCTTAATTGGGATACAGCAGCTTGTAAAACACCGCGTTGCGCAGGATGGCCTGAACGTATTCGCGAGTCTGCGTGAACGGGATCGACTCCACGAATTCTTCCATGTCCCGGTATTTCCCTCTCGATCGCCATTCCGCCACGCGATTTTCGCCGGCGTTGTAGGCAGCCAAGGCGTATTCCACTTGGCCATCGTAGTGGTCCACCGCGCGTTTGAAATAACGTGTACCCAGCTGCAGGTTGATCGTGGGGGTCAGCAGGTCGTCCGTGGAGAAATGCCGAATCTTGGCTTCCTTCGCCAGGTTCCTGCCGACGCTCGGCAGCAATTGCATGAGTCCCATGGCATTGGCAGACGAGACCGCGGCGGGGTTGAACTCCGACTCCTGGCGGATCAATGATGCCACCAGGTAGGGATCGAGCTGGTGCTCGGCCGAGCTCTTCTTCAGATCGTCCCAGTACGCACGCGGAAAGAGCGCTTCCCAAACCGGCCGCGGCACTTGGTCAATTTCCACTGCAAAGTAGCTGGGAAACGCTCGCTTCACGGCTTCGAGCGCGCGAACGTAACTACCCTGGTCGCCATAAACGCCGGCTTCCGACCTGGCCAGCCACGGCGGAAGTCCGGTGGTGGCTGCTTGCAACTCCCGGATCGCGAAATCGTACAGCGCGGCGTTGGCCAGCAATTGCGCCTTTTGCGCGCGAAGATTGCCCGTGGGGGTGTCCCAATTCTTGGGCGGCGCGGCCGGCGCCGGCAGCTTGTCGAGTACCGACGGATCGGTTACCTGATCGCCCGCCATCTTACCGAGACGGTTGCGGCCAAGGTTGGCATAGTAATAGTGCTTGAACGTCTCGGAGAGCTTTTGATAATAAGCTCGAGCCAGAGGCTGGTCTCCGCGGTCTTCCGCCATACGACCGCGCCAGTAGAGCGCGGCCGGAACTTCCAGCGAACCGGAGTATCGCTCCAGATGTTCGTCAAAAAGCTGCGCTGCTTCGTCGGTCTTCCCGAGCCGATAGGTGAGCCATGCCGTCTTCCAATGCGCGGCTGCCGCATACTTCCCGGCCGGCTGGCGATGATACATCTCTGAGTAGAACCGAATGCTGGTTTCGAACTCGCCGCGCAGCATGTACATGTTGCCGGCGGAGAGGAGCGCTTCTTGCATCCATGGGCTGGCCGGAGCCAGGGTACGCAACTGCTCGATGAGGTCCGCGTGGAGCGCGGTATCGTCGTGGTCGCGGGCGATCTCGGCCAGGAAGTACAGCGCCTGGGCTTTCTGGTCCACGCTGTAAGACGGCCCGCGATAAACATTGTCAAAAACCCGTCGCGCATCATCTTGGCGCCGCGCGCGGTAGAGCGCAGAACCGTAATCGAGTTGCAAATCGGCGAGTTGACGGGTCGGTGCCTGTTCGACCAGGGCGCTGAATTCGTTGACGGCATCCTGATAGCGCCTGCCTTTCAGCAGCGCTTTGGCGCGGCTTTGCCGCTGCTCGAAGCTGCCCGCAGGATGCGCCTCGGCCAGCTCCTTCAACTCCGTTGCCGCCACTTCGGCTTCCGTGCTCAGCGGTAATTCGAAATAAATACGACGCAAAATCTCCTTGGCCTTCGTCTTGTCAGAGGTCGCCAGGTAGGCGCGAGCCAGCAAGAGTTCCAAGTCCGGCTGGTCGGGCTGGCGGCGCTTTTCCAGATAGGCGACCGCGCGCTGTGGTTGGTCACCGGCGATCAGCGCGCTGGCATAAAGCACCTGCACGTCGTGCAGGTTCAGCGAGTCAGGATACTTTTGCTCAAAGCCCTCGAGGGTCGCGACGACTTGCGCCGGATTGTTTTCTCCCTGGTACGAACTGGCCCGCAGCCAAGTCAAATAGTCGCCAACCACCGGCCCAAGCGCTGCGGTCTGCTGCCAGGCAGCGCGGGCAGCGGCGTAGTCTTTGTCCAGGTAATGCGCGTAGCCCAGGACCATCCAGGCCATGCCTGCAGCCTCCGGACTGGCCTGCTTGCGCGCATAGCCTTCGACCGCTGCGTAAGCTTGCGGCGTGCGATTCGTGAGCAGTTGCTGCGCCATGGGCTTGAGGTCTGCTGACGCAACAAAAGCGCGATTGATTTTCCCCAGCTTACTCGCAGCCGGCGTGGCGCTCTTCTTTTTCGAGTTTTGTTTTTTGTGCGTCTGAGGAATGCCGCTGGCCGATAGACACACCAGCGCGCACACAAGAGAGACAACAAAGGTTCGGCGTACCACAGATTCCCTATTTATCGCGGAAAACTCGTACCCATGAGGGAGACGTCGTTGTCCGCCAGAATTCGAATCAATTCCTGGTTGAAAAAATCAGCCTCCGCCGCGGGAGTCTCCCCGTAGCGTTTCTGGTATGTGGCCCGGCTCTTTTCGATGTCTTCCCGCAACCGGTCGTATAAATCACGGTTGTGCTTGCCTTCGGCCACTCTGGGCTGATTGTACAACTTAATCTCTTCTACCAGCAGCTTGGCAAAGCGTTTGGCCTTGCGATGAAGTTCGTCTTCGACAGGAGCGGGAGCGGCAGCTGCGGCGGCAGGTGCAGGTGCAGGTGCAGGTGGTGCGACTGGTGCAGGCGGAGGCGCAGGAGCAGCGGGCTGGGCCTCCTCAGGGGCAGTGACGCCGGCCTTACGCAACGCGGTCAACTCCAACCAGAGGGCCGCCATGCGAGTAAGGGTGCTGAGGGCGGGCGCGTCCAGCGTCCCGCCGGCGGCGACGCCGGCGTCGCCATAGATCAGCGCAGCGACTTTGTCCTTTACCACCAGGGGCAAGACCACACAGTTGTCCTCAGCCGGTGGCTTGACGGCGCTCAAGAATGTACCGTCGAAATTAGAAATCGAACCGCCGACGGGGATACGTTCCTGAACCGCCCGGGCCACCAGACTGGAAGACCCGTTCAGATTCATGCTCTTGATGACATCGTTGTCCTGAAATCCAATGCCTTGCCAGCCGCTGATGGTGCCGCCTCTCACCACGAACAAGGCTACGCGGCTGCCAAACTTGGATTCTCCCTCGAGCAAGCGACGGAGAATCTCGGCCTGGGATCCAGCTTCCTGGATCGAAGCCGCTGCTTCGTTCAATAAATCAGTGGGTGATGTGCCCGGCGCCGAGGACAGGGCTTCAAGTTGTGCCGTGATACGGCGGACGATCTCTACCCGTAGCCCGGGTAGGGCCGCCGTCAACACCTCGGCAACCGCCTCTTCGATGATGGCCTGGATCTCAGTAGGACGTGGCATTTCTTTATGCTTTGCGGCGATTATATGGTCTTCGCATCCCCTGTCAATCTGCGAGGTTACCGAAGTCAGCTTCTCTAGTATCTTAGTAGTGACCTGGGCCGCCCTCCCCCGAAAGCCGCGGCGCCCCGGTCTTTCCAGGAGATTACGAACCATGACTTCACGCAACGCGGTCCTGGCAGCTCTGCTCCTAACCAGCATTGTACTGCTTTCAGCGCAGACGGCACGCAAGCCCCCAGCTCCGACCGAGAATATCGGCGCCATGATCGGAAAGCTCGAGGATGAAATGCGCCTGGCTATCTTGAAGGGCAACGCCGGCTGGTGGGTCGAAAATCTGGATGACGGTTTTACAGATACTGATTTCCAGGGCAAGGTCCGCAACAAGTCCGAAACCGTTGAACTACAACGATCCAACGCCCTGATTTACGACACGATGAACCTGAGTGAAAGGACGCTGCATGTGTTCAATAACGACACAGCTATCGTGACCGGGAAAATTACTACTGAGTGGACGTACCGCGGGCAAAACCTCTCTGGCGAGTTCCAAGTCACTCGGGTATGGGTAAAGCGGGGCTTGGTATGGCAACTAGCGGCGCAGCATACCACCCGGATTGCCCCCTAGTCCTACTCCACCACCAACTTGCCTGCCATGTCCTCGTGATGCGGTCCGCACAGGATGCCGCAGGCCACTTTGTATTCACCTGGGGCCGGGGCTGTGAACAAGATCGAGGTCGTCCGGCCCGGCTGGACAGGCTCCTTGATGCCCAGGGCCGGGAGATCAAATCCGTGCTGGACGTCTAAGGTAGTGACCGTCAGCTCAACCACCTGCCCAGACTTCACGCGGATCACCGCCGGCTCGATGGCGTACTTTTTCATGACCACCTGGATTCTTACGTCAGCAGGCTTTTTTTTCTGACATCCCCAGAGGAGAAAAGAGAAACTTATCACCAAGAGGATTACGTTTCTTTTCATGATGATGGAAACCGTACGGTAACAAAAGCTCGGACCCGGCGTCTATTGTAAGGCGGGGTTTTGAAAAATTTTCGCCCCTCGCACGCAGGAAACATAGTAAATTATTTTGAGTCGGTGCGGCATGCAGACCATCCAAAAAAGGGCCGGGGAAGATTTCGATGAGCTGGCGCTGGTCCAGTCCGCCAAAAAAGGGGATCTGGAAGCGTTCAGCGAGCTGGTGAACCGGTACGACCGGAACATCTTCCGTATTGCGCAGCATATTACGCACAACGAGGAAGACGCTCAGGACGTAGTTCAGGACGCGTTTCTAAAGGCGTATCAGAACCTTGCCCAGTTCCAGGGGAATTCGAAGTTCTATACCTGGCTGGTGCGAATCGCCGTGAACGAAGCGCTGATGAAGTTGCGCAAACGGCGTAACGAGAAGACGGTTTCACTCGATGAAGACGTCGAAACCGAAGAAGGTTCGATCCCCCGGGAAGTGGCTGATTGGGCCCCGAATCCGGAACAGAACTATGGGCAATCCGAGCTGGGAGACATCTTGAGAAAGACCATTCAAGGCTTGCCGCCTGGCTTCAGGACGGTTTTCGTGCTGCGTGACGTGGAAGGTCTTTCTACCGAAGAGACAGCGGAAATGCTCGGTCTGAGCGTGCCGGCCGTCAAGTCCCGGCTGCTACGCGCGCGTCTGCAACTTCGCGAACGCCTGGCAAAATACTTCCGATCAAAGAAGAACGGAGATGGCCAACGTGAAGTGCACTGAGTTTTTGAAAGAGTTGACCGATTACCTGGACGGTACCCTCACTGAGAGCACAAAGGCCGAGTTGGACGAACATCTCCATTGGTGCCACGAATGCCACGTGGTCATGAACACCACCAAGAAGACCATTGAAATCTACCGCGACAATCAGATTTACGAGCTTCCAGAATCCCTCCGTTCCCGCCTCCATCAAGCCATTATGAGCAAGTGCCGAGCCGCTAAGCCCAGCAAGGGAAAAGCCTAAGGTTCTCCGACTCGATATTACCCCTGTTTTCAATGGGTTACATATTTTTACCTAATCCTTGCGAACCTTTTCATCCAGCTCTGAATCTAACGCTGGGAAGACTAAAGGGTTCGGCCTTTCGTAACGCGCGAGCGGCGCCCTTTGGTTGCGCCACAGTTTCCACAAGTAGTTGGGCAAAGGAAGTTTTTCCTGGACCCATGACGGTGAAAATATGTTGGATTTGATCGATTTTTTGTTCGGTTGCAACCACAAGAACTTCAGCTTTCCGATTACCAAAAAGCGCGGCCAGCGTGTCCCCCCTGCGGCTTCCGTGACCGGCACGTACGTGGTGTGTCTGGACTGTGGGAAGGAATTCGCCTACGACTGGAAGCAAATGAAAATCGTTAGCTCGCGTGCGGGCCGCTTTGAGGCAATGCCAGCTAAAGCTACAGAGTCTTTCGCGAGCAAGTGACCCTCGTCTCTCTCTCCTTGGTTCCAACGCAAAACAGGCGGCCTTGAAAAAGGCCGCCTGTGGTTTTTGAGAGATCTGACTGACTGGGTTACTGATCGCGCCGTTTGAGGACGGGACGGTCGTCGTCTTTCTTGTCCCCATTCGAGCTGTCTTTGGTGGACGCCGTGCGCCGCAAGGTCGGTTTGTTGGGATTGTTGGGATCATCCACCTTGTGCCGGTTTTCGATGGCGGCAAGGCGTGCCTTGACATCGTTGAACTCAGACGTGGTTTCGATGTACTGGTCTTTCGACGGCAGGATCTTGCCAATCTCCTCCTGCGTCTTCTGAATGCGATCCGGGGTCTGCGGATGGCTGGAGAACGCCTTGGACAGCGCACCCGGTTTCTTCTTATCCAGCGCCTGGAGCTTCTCGAAGATGGTCACGAAGGCGTTGGGATCATAGCCTGCTTTGTACATGTACTCCAGGCCGTAATAGTCCGCTTCCGCTTCAAAACCACGGGAGAATTTGAGGAAGGTCAACGGCAGGCCGATGCCTGCGACCTGGCGTGCCGCGTAACCAATCCCGCCTCCAAGGAAAATCAGTGGCAGGCTGGCGATGTTCGCGATATCCGCACGGGTCTGACCGCGCGTCCCGTGACGCAGGGCCACGTGAGCGATTTCATGCGACATCACAGCCGCTAATTCGGCTTCGTCGTCCGCGGCCAGAATCAGCCCGGAGTTGACGTAGAAAAAGCCGCCCGGTAAAGCCATGGCGTTAACTTCATCCGAATCCACGACTTTGATCGTAAAGGGCACCTTGGCGTCGGAGTTGCGAACCAGGTTCTGTCCGATACGGTTCACATACTCGTTGACCACCGGGTCCTGGATCATCTTGGTGCTGGCTTCGAACTGCTGCGCGTAAGTCTTCCCGATCTTGATGTCGGTCTCGATCGAGTACCAGTCCAAGCCGCCGACTTTGCGGTTGCCGATGGAATCAACGTCATTCTTCCCGCCATCGTGCTTCGCTTTGGGGTCCTTGTCGTTGGCCTTATCGTCCGCGGGCTGTGCGGTGTCGGGCGTGGTTTGACTCTGGTCGGCAGCCGGCTGCGCCTGGCTCTGATCGGCAGGCTGGCTCTGTGCAGGCTGGCTCCCAGGCTGGCTCTGTGAAGATGCCGGCGGTTGCGGTTGCGGGTTCTGTTTGTCGTCTTGGGCCAGCGCCGACGCGCTCAACACGGCCAGGATGGATGCAAGCGCTAAAACTCTAAATTTCATAAAAGCACACTCCTGCGAGAACCGGTCCTTCTCGGTTACAGGACATCGTTCATTATACCGCCGGACCATCGGGTAATTATGGATTTCTCCGTAAGCGGTTGGATGCACAACCGGATGGGGGCGGTTATCCAGCAACCCCGGTCTTGTGACGGCTGTAAAGGTAAAGTTTCGTAAGGGCAAGCACTCTTGGCGGTCCGTGGGACGATCCTGCTGCTCCTGGTCGAGGTCGGGCCCAAGATCTCTACTCGTCGGGCATGCCATTCGCCAGATCCATCCTGCTCGGCGGTGACCCTGACTTCCTGGCCGACAGTTAGGCACTCGGGACCGCATTTCTTGCCTTGTCCTGAAGAAGCTCCGGCAGCAGGAACAATGACGGCACGGGCAACGTCGACGCGGCGAACCATGCGGTTGCGTCCCTCAACGAAGATCCATCCCGAAGCGGCTTGCTTCTCGTCAGGAGCTTTCACAATTGTGCCCAGGA
>DATFQZ010000171.1:0-2439 GCA_035263765.1 Candidatus Angelobacter sp.
TCGTGGCCACCGAATGCGGAATCACCATTGCCGCTCCGGTGCATGATGCCTTTTGGATTTTGGCGCCGCTCGACGAGCTCGACTCCACGATCGCGCGCATGACCGAGATCATGACCGAAGCCGGACGGCAGGTTGCTGGCATTCCTATCCGGGTGAAAGTTGAGGCGGTGGTGTGCTGGCCGCAGTGCCTCGGTGATGTCCGCAAGCCGGACGCCAAGGGCCAAGCGATGTGGTGCGAGGTACGCGAACTCTTCCGCAATGGTGGCCTACAGAAGGTGTCCCATGGCTAAGAAACATAGCCGGTTGAGGCTTGTGGACTCCCCTGATCCCGCCAGCGTCTTCGACGACCTCGACGCGCTGCGCAAGGCACAGGCGACCCCGGCTGGGTCTGCTTCTCGGGGCCGGCGACGCCCGCAAGTCACCGAACTATTTGTTCCTATCCCTTACACCTTGGCTCGCAAATTGCGGGACCACCGCGTTAGCGGCACGGCATGGTTTCTGCTGGTTGCGCTGGACCAGCTTATCTATCAACCAGGGGGCCGCAGCCCTGTAAAACTCACGGCCGAAACACTCGCCTCCCTAGGTCTTTCGCGCTGGGTAGCGTACCAGGCTTTAGAGCAACTAGAGAAAGCCGGAGCGGTCGCCGTCAGCCGCCGCCGAGGACGGAGTCCAGCCGTTACCCTCCTTTGGCGGCAGTAATCGTGACGGCAACACCATCCACGCAAAGGTGTGCGGAAAACTGATGACCTTTTCGTGCAAAGGTGTGCGGAAAACACCACAAGGGTGTGCGGAAAACTGACCACCTGTCATACAACTCCTTTTCTGTTTCTATCTTCTTTCTTCTTTCTTCTTTCTATAGATAAAAGGAGGGAATGAAGGTCTTCGCGGTCGGATGGTTGGTCCGAGGCAACATCTGAAATCGGGCGCCTGCGCCTCTTCAAAATCCTCACGCCAGTAGGCTTCGAGCTCGGCCCGTTCCTCGGGCGAGAGTTAAGCCTGCCTGGCCGATCGGCTACCTGGGGCCAGATCCTCTCGATGAGCCCGGCGCGCCGCCATCTAGAAGTGTGAGCGTGTACATGAATAGTTGGTTGCAGGTCTTTGACCACCTTATATTTTTGGCTACCTACTATACATGGCCAACTTTTCTCACATGGCCATGTAGAATCCCCCTTGGCCATCTAGACGGGGTTCATGGACGTGATCGATGAGCTGAAATGGTGTTCTGGTTCTTGGCTTCGGTCTGAAAGTGAAGCGGTTGATGAGACAGCTCAAATGGGCTGTCTCCACAGTTGATTTCACCGTCATGATAGCGTGCTTTGGATTATATGACGGCTATCACGAGTCCTACTTCCCCGCCGACCGTCTGGTCGAGAACCGGCTGCGCCTCGATGCGTTCAAACTCAACCGCACCGGCGCGTTCGCCGAAGGGGCGGTCACGCGGCTCAAGTGGGGCGACCACGGGGGGTGCCTGCTCGCCAGACGGGCACCGAATATTTTGATCGACGGGAACCCCGTTCTGGTGGTTTGGGACGAGCAGGGACGGCCTTGGTTTGAGTGCCGGTGCGGTCGGCGGGTCAAGCATGTCTATCTCGACGCCATCGCCTGCCGGACTTGCTGCGTTTTCGAACACGCGAGCCGTCATTTGCATCGGTCGGTGCCCGGCGTTCACAGGGTCATGCGCTGGCGGCGGATGATCGGCATCGACCCGCATCCGTTCGCAGCCATCCCGAAACGTCCGCGTCATCACACACGCTTTCATCGCATCGTTGCGCAGATCCGCGCCGAAGAAAGCAAGCTGGTCGGGCACCTGAGCGGCGTTACCCGCGACCTTGAGCGCCGCGCGCGGCTTCGTGGTATGCTGCCGAAATGAACGACGACACGATCATCCAGCAACGCGTCAGCGGCCGCTCCGCGCGCGCTATTGCCAGGGCGCAGGGCTGCACGTTGGCCGAGGTGAGTAAGGTACTTGATCGCTTTACGGAAACAACGATTGACGACAAGACCCGTAAGCACACGTTGGCGCTGGAGCTCGCCCGGCTCGATGAACTGCAGGAAACCTTCTACGCCCGAGCTTTGGAAGGCGACGTGGCGTGCGGAGCTCTAATCACGAAAATAATTGAACGCCGCTGCACGATGCTCAGCCTGTACACACCGCAAACTGCCACACTGCAGGTTATCGAAGCCGAGGCGCCGAGAGAAACGTCAACCGAGCGCCTCCGCGCCGCGATCGATCGCATCCGTGGCAAGAGGCATCAGGACGATCTGCCCGCCACGGATCAGGACGATCCGCCCTCCACGCATTAGGAGGCCCCGGGGCCCGCATTAGCTGGCCCGTGGCGCGTAGGCCTCACTGGGAGCCCCCCGGACAGCAGACCGCGCTGATCCCACGCCTTCTGTTGCAAAACTTACAAGTTTTTCACGAAAAAATTGGACTTGAGA
>DATFQZ010000172.1:0-35655 GCA_035263765.1 Candidatus Angelobacter sp.
CGGCTATGGCATTTCGCACGACTACATCGCCTACGGCAACTTTGAATCGAACATCTTCACCAACCCGCCGTTTAACTCGAGCATCAGCATTGGTACCGGCACCTCGGGCGGCAACACGGTTTACATTCCCATGGACAACCCCGGGTCCGCGGTTCCCTCCATCAGCGCATTGCCGCGGAATTTGCGCATTGTGGGGTTGCCGTTCAACACTCCCTACGTCGAGCAGTGGAGCCTTGACGTTCAGCAAGAGATTGCCAAGGGCATGATCGTGGACGTCGGCTATTTCGGCGCCTCGGCTCATCACCTGAGCGGCTTCATTGATCTGAACCAGCCGCCGGTAGGCGCTTATGCAACCCAGCTGGGTATGGCGGCGCCGATCACCTCCAGCGGGCAATCGCAGCGTTTGAACGCTATCCGTCCATTCCTGGGGTATGGCGCAATCAGCGACTTCGTGAACATCTTTGGTTCCAATTACAGTGCGCTGCAAGCTTCGCTCCAGCGAGTCTGGAAAGATGGGTCGCTGGTGAAGGTCAATTACACCTGGTCGCACAACCTGGGTGATGTGGATCCGACAACCGGCGTCGGGTACAGCACCAGCACCAACTTCGGGGCCAGCCACACCACAGCGCAGGATCGCTACAACACGAGCCTGGAGTATGGGCCGACATCGCTCGATCGCAGGCAGGTCTTCAGCGCGGACTTCGTGCTGATTGAGCCTTGGTTCAAGGCGCAGCATGGGCTCCTGGGCCACGTGGCGGGAGGCTGGGAACTCTCCGGAATCACCACCGTGAATTCCGGCCTGGCGCTCACACCGCGTGCCAATCCGTTCGGTGCCCTTTCGACCTCTGACTGGCCAGGGTTGGGCTGCATCGGCGTTTCAGGATGCATCTCCATGCCCAACCAGATAGCCGATCCCAACGCGGGTGCGGCGCACACCATTACGCAGTGGTTCAACACCAGCGCGTTCGTGCCCAATGCCAGTGTTGCTCCCGGTAATGCAGCGCGCGGTTCCGTAATAGGCCCCGGGTTCTGGCGGCAGGATCTCAGCCTGTTCAAGAACATGTCCCTGACCGAGCGCTTCAAGGCGCAGCTCCGTGCAGAGGCATTCAATGTCTTTAACCATACAAACTTGAACACGGTAGACATGCGCTTTGGTCTCGCAAGTTTTGGCACAGTCACCAGCTCGCGTGATCCGCGCATTCTGCAATTCGCGGTCAAGTTGATGTTCTAAGAGCCGGGAGTAAGGAAGAGGCGATTCAACAAGGGGGACCACCAGAAGCCTGGCGGTCCCCCATTTTTTTCTATTTCTGCAGATAGAACTATCCCCGTTCCGCCTGCGGTTCACATTCGCGGAAGGCTTTGGAGCGCAGCCGCCCTCGGCTGCGGAGTCCATCATTCAATGATAGATTGAAAGTGGATGAATCCCCGGATCGGGAAGCGTGTTTTGATTGTCCTGGTGGTGCTAATGGCTTTGGTAGCCGCTCGCACCGGTTACATCTTTTACCAGCGTAGCCGGCCCATGAAGACACCCGCCGCCGCGCCTGCGAATACCTACCAGCCGGTGGTCGATGATTACGTTACATCGCCCAAGATTTTTCCCTACGACCTGAAGTCCGCCGCCCAGGAGATGGTGGGGAAGACGGTCTGGGTGCGCGCGGGGAATGCGCTTCCGTACTATCCGTACCACGCAGGCACGGCTGACTTAGCACACCAAGCCGCCGTGCTGCCACCGCTTGAAAAACTTGTGATCAAAGACGTCGTGCTGCAACGCGCTCCGGCTGCGCTGGCGCCTGGCCAGGTTGCCATTGTGCAGAAGAAAGTGTTGGCGGTCGTCGACAGACCGGGACAGTCCGGCAACTTTGCCGTCGTTGTAGGAACCAATATCGGCGACAACTTCGAGTTCACCGCCAATGACAATTTCTTCTTCGCCGATCCC
Organism: Candidatus Angelobacter sp.; assembly: GCA_035263765.1. Classification (GTDB taxonomy): domain Bacteria; phylum Acidobacteriota; class Terriglobia; order Terriglobales; family Acidobacteriaceae; genus Angelobacter. Next base: position 1,937 of record DATFQZ010000172.1, read on the forward strand.
CACGAACTCTACAAGCATTGGCCGGCGGAAGTATGGACGGCGATCGACCAGCGCCAGGCGAAGAAGGGAATGAACGAGCTCCAGGTCGGCTTTGCGCTAGGAGTGGTGAGAGGCGCCACCAGCGGAGACTACGGAAACCGTATGCTGCAATACCGCAGCGGAGACAGCGTGATCAATGTGACGTTTGAAAACAACCGGGCTGTGGCGATTGTTGAGAACAAGGACTAAGGCCGTTCCTCTCAGCGGGCCTTAAAGGGGCATCGCCTGAGAGAAGCCCAGCGCCGGAGGCGCGCCGAGAGGGTAGCCCACGGCGCTAGCCGCGGGTAACGCGCATATAAGATTAAAGCCCCGGAGGGGCGACACAACGAAGCACGTTATCGGATGATGACGTTCGAACAGGGGATTCATCGCCTGTAAGATTCGCGGTACGCATATGGGTGAAGATCCTGTGCCGCGCCGCTGGCGCTCTCCTCTTTTTCACGCTACCCACGGCGTTGCCGTGGGCTACCCTGTGGTCGCGCCTCCGGCGCTCGGGGTCGGCATGAGTGTTGACGTGATTTCTGAAGCACCGCAATCATTCGAACAGAATCCCGTGGAAACTGGCCTGGTTGATTCTGCGGAGAAATATCCAGACAGCTCAGGAGATTTGAGATGGAAGAGGAAACGCAGTGGCTAAAAGCCGCCGGGGTTGCCTTCGCTCCCAGCACGGCTAAAGCCGACCGACTACCAACCTCTACGCAGGCCTGAAGGCCTGCTCCACCCCGTGGCGGACGGAGTTTCGCGTGTATCGAGAGGCCTGAAGACCTGTTCCACCCCGCGCTTGGAGACAGTAACCCTCTGGGCTCACCCTAGTCGCCCGTCGACGATTTTCGTCCCTTCTTGCCTTTGCCTTCGTCTTCCCGGGCCGAGCTCACAGCCGCGCCGGTAGTCGCCTCACGCACGGCGCGCGGAGGTTTCTTGCCTTCCGCCAGGCTCATCTTCAGCGCTTCAAGGATATCGATGACCGGCGCTTTGTGCGTGGGCGCCGCCGTTTCGACAATTTCCTTGCCTTCGACTTTGGCCTGGATCATGGCCATAAGGTTCTCGCGGTAGTTGTCTTTGTATTTGTCCGGCTCAAACGGGGCCAGCAGTGATTCCACCAGCGTCTTGGCCAGCTTCAATTCGTTGTCTTTGACGCCGCTGGTATCGGTGCGGAATTCTTCCACCTGGCGAATCTCGTCTGGAAAGTACATGGTGTGCAGCAGGATGCCGCGCTCGCCGGGGCGGAGAATCACAATGTGCTCCCGGTTGTGCATGGCGATCTTGGCCACGCCCACGCAACCGCTCTGCTTTAACGCTTCGAACAGCAGGGCGTACGGCTTCTCGCCGGCTTCATCGGGCGCCAGATAATAGGAGCTTTCGAGAAAGATCGGATCGACTTCCGCCGCCTTCACGAACTCCAGCACTTCCATGGTCTTGGCAGTCTTGGGAGCGACTTTTTTGATCTCTTCGTCTTCGACGACAACGTACTTGTCTTTCTCGTACTCGTAGCCTTTGACGATGTCGCTTCGTTGGATAGGCTTGTCTTCAGCCTGGCAGTAGAGGACTTGTTTTACGCGCGAGTGATCGGTCTTATGCAACTGGTTGAAGCTGACGCTCTCACTACGCGCTGCGCTGTACAATTTTACGGGAAGTGACAGCAACCCGAAGGTCAGGTGTCCCTTCCATACGGTACTGGCCATTGAATTTTCTCCGACTTCTGGGCGAGACTACGTGTTTAGCATAAAAAACTGTGCATTTCAATTCTCGCTAGGACAGCGGAATCACTCATGTCATTAGAGGAATATCGGCGCAAACGGGTTTTCACACGCACCCCGGAACCCCCCGCAGAGGTCAAGGCTGGGGAAGGGAACCGCTTTTTTATTCAACGACATAGCGCACGACGTCTCCACTACGACTTGAGGTTGGAAATGGACGGCGTACTCAAGTCCTGGGCGCTGCCCCAAGGCCCAACACTCGATCCCGATCAAAAGCGTTTGGCCGTCCTGGTAGAGGACCACCCTCTGGACTATGGAAGTTTTGAGGGGACGATTCCCGCCGGCAATTACGGCGCCGGCAAAGTCATTCTCTGGGACCGCGGCACGTACGAGATCCTAGGCGAGAAGAGCCGGGCGGACCAATGGAAGGCTGGTGACTTGAAGCTCCGCTTTCACGGGCAGAAGCTGCTCGGCGACTTTGCTCTGGTGCGCACCAAGCGCGCCGGCGGAAAAGACTGGCTGTTGATCAAGAAAAAAGATTTCGCGGTGCGTCCCGGCTGGAACCCCGAAGACGATATCCGCAGCGTGCTGCAAGCGCCGGCTGATTTGTCGGCGATCGAAGGCGCGGTCAAGGCCGAGATGCCGTCCAAAATCGAGCCCATGCTGGCCACGCTGGCCCCGCTGACCGCAATTCCTTCCGGCAGCGACTGGCTCTTTGAAGTCAAGTGGGATGGATACCGCGCCATCTGCTTCATCAAATATGGCACGGTGCGCATGGTGTCGCGCCGCGGCAACGTCATGGACAAACAGTTTCCCGAGGTCGCCGAAGCACTGGAGAAGAGTATCCGTGCGGATTCGGCTGTCCTGGACGGTGAGGTCGTGGCCCTGGACGAGAATGGCGTGCCCAGTTTCCAGCTTCTCCAGAACCGGACTGGAATCCACAAATCGGCCAAGGGTGGAAAGCCCCACGCGCTCAGTTTCTTCGCGTTCGATCTTCTCTATCTTGATGGCTACGACTTGCGCGGCGCTGCACTCATTGATCGCAGGCACCTGCTCAAATCCATCGTCCTGCCTGACCCCATCGTGCGTCACCCCGATTACTTTGCCGACAAGGGAAGAGAGTTGCTCGCGGTTGTCCACGAGAAGGGAATGGAAGGAATCCTGGCCAAGCGCGCCAGCAGCCGGTACGAATCGAGGCGCGGCCCGGAATGGATGAAGTTCAAGGTCACCAGCCAGCAAGACTTCGTGATCTGCGGTTACATCCTGGGTGAGCGCGAGCCTTTTGGCTCGCTGGTTCTCGGTTATTACAAGGACAAGAAGTTGGTCTATGCCGGGAACGTAGGTTCGGGGTTCACGCAGGCGTCGTTGAAGTCAGTATTTGAGTCCATCAAACCGCTGATCACGAAAAAGCCTGTGCTCAGGGATGTCCCGAAAGAAATCGGGCAAGTCACTTGGGTCGAACCCAAGCTGGTATGCGTGGTCAAATTCACCGCCTGGACTGACGATGAGCGCCTGCGCGCGCCGGTCTTTCAAGGCTTGCGTACCGATGCATCACCCGAAGACACCGTGCGCGAGACTGCAGTGGTTCCGGCTGAAAACGCCGCCGGCGTAAAGCACTCGCCGGATAAAAAACCAAGGGCGGGCGACACTCCTCTGCTGCCGGCTGACGCGACCGAACTCACGCTGACCATCCAAAGCCGCAGCTTGAAGTTCACCAATCTGAAGAAAGTCTTTTATCCTGCCGACGGCTACACCAAACGCGACGTCGTCAACTTCTACGCCGCAGTAGCCGACCTTTTGGTTCCGCATCTCCAGGGCCGGCCGCTCTCGCTCAAACGCTATCCGGACGGCATTGAGAAAGAGTTCTTCTTCCAGAAGGCCGTCGCGGCGAGTTTCCCGGAATGGCTGCACACCGAGGAAATCCCCACGGGGGAGAAGACCTCTACGCGGATGGTCATCGCCGACGACAAGGCCGCGTTACTGTACCTCGCCAATTTGGGGTGCATTGACCAGAATCCGTGGATGAGCCGCCTGGGATCGCTGGAGAGTCCTGATTTCGTGCTCATTGATCTTGATCCGCACCACTGCGGCTATGACCGCATCGTGGAGGCTGCACAGTTAGTCCGGGAGAAGCTCGATCTCATCGGGCTGAAGGGGTATCCCAAGACCACCGGCGGCGACGGCATGCACATCTACGTGCCCCTGGAGACGCTCTACACCTACGAACACACGCGCACTTTCGCGCAGGTGCTGGCCAGCTGGGTAGCCGCCGAACGTCCTGATCTGTTCACCACGCCGCGCAGCGTGGCCTCGCGTGAAAAAGGCAAAGTCTATTTTGACTGGATGCAGAATAGGGAAGGCAGTACCATCTCCGCTCCTTACGTGCTCCGCGCGTATCCCGGGGCGCCGGTAGCCACACCGCTGGCCTGGGATGAAGTCCGCCCCGGGCTGAAGCCGCAGCAGTTTCACATCGGTAACGTGCTGCGCCGCTTCGAGCGCACCGGCGACCTGTTTGCAGGCGTGCTCAGTAAGCCGCAGCGGATAGAGAAGGCGCTGGAAAAACTGAGCAGACTGATGGCCGCACGCGGATAGTCCTTTAGCAACATTCACTCCGCCCGCATCGCTCTAACATGCCTAGGGTGCTAAGGCTTCGGGCAGTTTCAGGGGTTTGCCAAATTTCCTAAAATGCCTCTCACATGCAATGCCCTAACTGCAAGAATCAGATGGAAGCGCAAGTTCGCTGTCCATACTGCGGGATTACAACTGTCAATCCGGTGAGGCCACAATCTTTAGGCCGCCGGAAACCGGCTTTATTGATCTCCGTGAGCATAGGTTGCTTCCTGGCGCTCTTCTTCTTTGGGTTTAGCTTCTACCGAGTTCTTCGGGAAAGCGGTTTCTTTCAGAAGACGCAAAACCAAAACACTCAAGACCAAAACACACAAAACACAAGCGACGGCCCTGCACGGTTGCCTACCACGGAGATTGCGGTAGAACACGGCAACGTGGCGCGGCCCGACGAGTTTCACGCCCACGGCCAGCTCTATTTTGTGCCCGTTGGACGGCAGGTGATTGCGACGGAATCTTTGGCCTCGTATTATCGCGAGAAATTCGGCATTGAGATCACTGTTCTGCCCCAGATCGAGGTCAAATCGTCTGATTGCATTCCGGCCCGGCGCCAGTGTGTGGCGGAAGAGATCATGTGGGAAATGCGCGACGCGTACCCCAAGATCGCGCAAGCACCCGACTCTGTGATGATCGCGCTAACCGACGAAGATATTTTCCCGCGGGCTTTGGGATGGGAGTTTACCTATAGTCTCCACTCCGACCGATTCGCAGTTGTTTCCACGCGTCGCATGAATCCTGCTTTCTGGGGTGATCCGCCCGATGTCGATCTCCGGTTAGCCAGTACCAAACAGATGCTCACCAAGTATGTGGCCATCCTGTTTCTTGACGTGCCGGAGAGCTTCGATCCCACGAGCGTGCTGTATTCGCCACTTACGCCCGATGGGGGCGCAGACAACATCTATGAGTCTGACCTGCATCCGGAAGAGTCGGCGAACGGGCGCCGGGGTGAGGGTTGGCCTTGCCTCTTTTTCAAGTACTCATATCACACGCACGAAATCGCACCGGAGAAGCCGGTCCTATCGGACTGCAGGCCTGGCCATCCCGTGGTTTCTACGGATGAGGAGACCTTTCACACCAGCCTGGTTCTGGGCGTGCTCATGCAGCGAAGTATGGATTTCCGGATAGACTCGACCCCCGGCATCGAGTTCCGGCGGGCTTATATTTCCAACTATCCGGCAATGTCTTTGGGTATGGGAACCAGTCACAGCTACGACACTTTTCTGTCGTCGGACGGCCCCGGCGCGCTGACTTATATCCGAATCAACCATGAAGATGGTGACCAAGAGAACCTGGACCGCGTTAGCCCGGGCCGGGGATTCAACCCGGGCGTCGTGTTCGAAGGCCATGACGATTCGGACGATACTTACGGCGCTCGCATGACCTGGGATTCCGGCCACTTCCGCTTGCAATATCGCGATGGAGCGCAGTCCACATATCTCCCTTGCAGCGACACTAGTTGCTATTGGACTGGGTATCAAGATGCCGGCGGAAATACCCTGCACTTCGAGCGTTCACCGGACCGGGTGCTGCGCGCCCTTATGGCCAGTGATCGTCAAGGGGTTACCTTTCAGTCCGATGACCGGAAGCGAATTACCGAAGCCACGACAACCAATGGCGGGCACGTTTCTTACGCGTACGACGCAGCAGGTTGTCTGGCGCGTGTGCGGCGCGCTGACGGACAGGTGACTCTCTATCAATACGATTCCGGCAACCACATGACATCTGTTTCCGTGATGCGCAAGCCAGGAACCGAGCCGGAAACCATTCTGACCAACGAATACGATTCTCAGGGCAGAGTAGTAAAGCAGACCTTGGCCGGTGTTGGCTCGTATAAGTTGGAATATATTGCGAGTAACCGGGGGGCCTCCTCAGAGGTAAAGCTCACCGATCCGTCAGGCCGAATCGTAACGATCGCCGTCGGGCAGAACGTTTGGATCGCCCGCACCACGCCCGTCAGGTATCACGCCGTGCTGCGACGCACTAGCCAAGCGCGTTAACCCACTCAGACAAAAACGCTCCGCACAGTTTGGCGGAGCGTTTCTGCAATTGCACGCGGAAGAGCGTTTTACGCGTTGCGCCGGCGGTGACGCTGATGCCGGTCCTGGCGTAGGTCTTTTCTGTCTTTGTGAAGGTCGGCTTTGATAGTCTTCAGCCGGGCCCGGTCCTGCCGAAGTTGTGCCTTGTCGGCCTGGATCTGGGCCTTGCTGGCATGGTTGGCCCGGTCGGCAGCCAGTTTCGTCTTGTCCTGCTGGACCACCTGTTGCGCCTGGCTCAATTCCTGCTTGTCTGCCTGGATATCCTGTTTGTCGTTCTTGATATCGGTGCTGGAACTGTTGGGAGTGGTTGTCGGACTGGGATTGGTGGTCTGTGCAAAAGCGACGGCGCTGAAAGCGATGCCGGCCGCCACGATCCAATGGAACTTACGCATCTTGCCCCTCCAAGAGTAAGTTGACTTCGCAGGCTACAACCCAAGTTCCTGGAAAAGTTGTGGTTCTTTTATTTTGCTTCGGGTTGCGGAGCACGAGAGAGCAATCCGCTCATCGCCCAAATCCCGAGCAGGGGGCCGATGGCCATGCTGGCCAGGGCTATGCGCCATCCCTTATGCGAACCGATGAATTCCGTGGAACGTATGGCAAAGGCCGTCAGCAGGAACCCCAGGGCAGTCTGCAAGGTGAGAGCCGTGCCCACGTAGCTTTTGTCGGAGACTTCGCTGATGATGGCGGAAAACTGGGCCGAATCGGCGATCACGGCGATCCCCCAGACCAGCGAGACCAGAAGCAAAAGCCAGGGGTGAGGAAAGACAGCGGCAGCCAGAACACAGCAAGCCGCGCTTGCGGCCATGGCGATGATGGTAACTCTTGATCTCTGTCCGACCCGTTCCGCCTCGGCCCGGTCCTGCAGGCGATCGCTGGCGGCACCTGCCCAGACGCAGCCGGCCAGGCCGATGGCAATCGCCAGCGCCGCGCCGCTTTCGTACTTCATTCGCGACCATCCGGCGGAAGCGCGCAGGATAACTGCGATCCATCCCCACATGCTGTACAACTCCCACATATGGCCGAGGTAGCCTAGGTTGGCCAGGCGCAAGCGCCGGTTATGGACGATGGCGGTGACTTGCGACAGGTCGAGCCGGGATTGCGGCATGGCGAACGGTCCTTCGCGCACGGCGAAGGCGACGATCAGCGCTCCCACCATAGCCTGCACGCTGCCCAGCAGGACCACGGTGCGCCATTGGATCCCGCCCACGGAATTCACTGCGTGCGGCACCGCGGAGCCAACGGTGAGAGCGCCGATCATGATGCCCAGCGCCAGCCCGCGCCCGCGTTGGAACCATCCGGCAATGATCTTCATGCCTACGGGGTAGACTCCGGCGAGAAAGAATCCCGTTGCGCCGCGCAAGAGCAAAGCAGCTAAGGGAAACGGCACCGCAAAAGCAAATGCGGCGTTGGCTGCGGCCGCGGCCAGCGCAGACACCAGAAATACGGTAATCGGGCTGAAAATGTCAGGCAGATTGAAAAGAGCAAAGGTGATGGCGCCGAGCGAGAAGCCGATCTGCACGGAAATGGTCAACCAGGATCCCAGAGCCAGATCGGAGTGCCACATTGGCATGGCAGTGACTTGCGGTAGAACGGCCGTGCCGGTAAACCACAGCGACATAGCCAGCAGTTCAGCGAACGAAAGCAAGAAAAGAGCCCGCCGCGATGAAGAATCACGGCGGGCGCTAGGTTCGGCGGTGGCCGCCATTTAGCTCTTGAGCTTCCTGCGCTCGCAGGAGGCAACGATGGCGGTGGGATCAACGGCCTCCCTGTCCATTTTGATCTCGACGATCTTTCCGTCCTTATCAATCAGGAAAGTGGTACGCCGCGCAGCTTTGTACTGTGGATTGTAGATGCCGTACTCTTTCGTCACGTCCCCACCCCAGTCGCTGAGGATCGGGAACGTGGAACCCATCTCCTTGGCCCAGGCTGCGTTGCTGAATGGGCTATCCATGCTTACACCCAAAACTTGGGTGTCTGAGCCTTCCAGTTTCTGCAGGTTCTCCTGGAAGGCTTTCATTTCCTGGGTTCAACCACCCGTGAAAGCGAAGACCACAAAAGCCAAAGCAACATTCTTCTTGCCACGGAAGCTGCTCAATTGAACTTTTTGGCGGTTCTGGTCAATCATGGTGAAGTCTGGAGCCATGTCTCCGACTTTGAATTTCGGTTCCGGGGGCGCCGGCTGGGCGTCTTTCTTTTCCCCTTGGGCCTGAGCCTTGGCCCAGTTGCCGGTTTGCGCTCCCGCCAGCGCGAGTACCCATAACAGCAGCACAGCGGTCTTTCTCAGCATCTTGGCTTTTCCTCCGCAGCCGTCTGACTGCGACTTTAGCCTATATTCGGAGGGTGCGAAGGTCAACGCTAATCGAGAACTGCTAATATTTTCGGAAAAGGAGTTGATATGAGAGTCACTCTTTGCTCGCTTGTGGCCGTTCTGTTGACGGCCTGCCCGGCAACTGGGCAAACCCCGACGCCTGTGGTCCAAGCCAACACCATCTTTGCCGGTGCCGACGGAAAATTTGAAGCCGCGCCGGACACAGCTGTGCTACGCCTGGACATTGCCGCGCAGCAAGACACATCTCGGGCGGCTTACGACCACGCCGCGGCCGCTGCCGATCGCGTTCGCCAGGTGATCAAGAGCAACGGTCTCGATGCCAAGGATCTGCAAATCGGCTTTTATTCCGTGCAGCCGATGTACGACTGGAAGAATCCGAAACACAAAGTTGTTGGCTACCGCGTCTCAACAAACCTGACCCTGAAGCTGAGGGATTTCGCCAAGATCGGCGGAATCATCGAGCAGACCGCCGACATTGACGATATGCAGAACCAGGCTCTCAGCTACACGCTGGAAAGCGTGGACGCGGCCAAAGCTAAAGCCGCGGAGGACGCTCTCCACAAAGCCCGCAACCAGGCCGCCGCTGTCGCTGCCGCCGGCGGACGCACGTTGGGTGAGCTGCTCTACGCCTCAGTCGATGTGACCCAACCCGTCATCTTGGCGCAACCTATGGTGCAACGCGCCGCCATGGCAGGTAACGTAGCCGCGCCGGCTCCGACCGCGGAGTTCACGCCGCAAAGCGTGACCATCAACGCGCACGTGAATGCCATGTTCGCGCTGAAATAGCTGATTTATTGGCCCATCACCAGTGGCAATCCAGTCTTGGTGTTGCCGATGACGACGATTTTCGTGTTCGCACTCTTGGCCAGCGTCTCCGTGGCCTCAATTCCTTTCCACTGGAGCAACTGTGGACTGATGCCTTGAGCCACGATCTGCTGGAAGTCGTGAATGCCCTGAGCTTCGATTCTCTTTCTGTCCGCCTCCTGCCGCTCTTTCTGCAAACGGAAATTCATGGCCAGCGATTCCTGCTCCGCTTGCTGCTTGGTTTCGATGGAGGCGCGCAGCGCGTGGGGAAGCTGGATGTCGCGCAGCAGCACGCCTTCAATCACAATCCCCCGCGGCTCCAATGCGGATTGCAGCCCCTTGCGGATCTCGTCTTCCACTTCCTTGCGCGAGCTGGAATAGAGTGTGTTGGCGGAGTGGCCGGCCGTGGTATCGCGAATGGTGGAACGCAGGTTCGGCTCAATGATCGTGGCGGAATACTGTGTGCCAATCGTCTGGAACACGGCCGCTGCTTTGTCCGGACTCAGGTGATAGATCAGGGAAGTGTCGATCTCCAGGTTCAAGCCTTCGCTGGACGGCGTGGACGTATGTTCCTCCTGGGTCTGAGTGCGCACCGAAAGCACATGATTGATTTTGAACGGCGACACGAAATGTGTGCCCTCTGGCAATACCTCTCCGGTGACGCGGCCAAACGAAGTAAGTACTCCGACGTGGCCCGGCGGGACATAGGCGACGGCGGCGTACAGCATGATGAACACCAGAAAGACCATTGCTCCTATCACCACGAAGCGGAAGATGGGAGCTGGATTTACGTCAATGACTCGCGAGGTTCCAAAATTGGCCATACGATCTCTCCTCCTGAAGTTGAATCAAATGAAAGCTCTTGCCTTTTTGCGTGTTGCGGAAATCTTCTGACTCTTTGGGCAAGGAATTGCGTAAGCGTCCAATTCTCTCTGAGAGCTGAAGCTTACATGGAAAATTTTTCAAGGCCGGGGAATTCCTACCCGCCGCCACGAGGAAAGTAGCTGCTAAGTGCTTTGTTTTCAACCTGAGCCAAATGGCATAGGGGATGCACTACCCCATGCCAGACGAAGTGGCGCGCATCGGGGCGCTTTCGAGGGTCGAACGGCCAGAGACCCATTCGAAAGTGCCTCGTTGCTTTTTGGGCCAAACCGTAAGCACCGCCACAGATCATCCCAACGAGACCACCATCCCGAACGCCGATCCCGCAGAGCGGGAAGAGCAGGGTCCCCCGGCAAAGCCAGGTTTTGGCTTGCTGGGGTAACAGTGGGACCTGCTCCGCTGCTGCCGAGCGTGAGCAGAAGATTGGTGTTTTTTTAGTTTGCGACGACTGTCAAATAGGATCCGACTGGGCTCGCGAAGGAGAGCCAGGCAAAGGAGCTGCCCGGGGCCTGAAGTAAGTAGGGACCCTTGCTGTTGTGATGTTCTGGAGCGACTTTTATACCAACTGGACTTTCTCTCTCAGATCGAGTCCCGCCCTCCGCAAGATGCCCGCGATCTCCTCGTCATTCAAGCGGGTGGCGTCGTATTCCACCCGAATGGTGTGGTCCTTTTCGCCGAACTTGATCTTGCGCACGCCGTAGACTTCCCAGGCGTTGTTGAGCGCCATCATCTCTTTCTCTCCGGGCGGCGTACCGTATTTGAAAACCACGTCGAGCAGCGTCATCTTTTTGGCTCCGTAAGAGTTTGGGCGGGCTGTTGGAGACGGACTGACAGGCTTATATCTCCGCTTATATCTCCTGAACGAATCTAACATAACCCGAACTTCACAAAACCAGTGAAGCAGCGGTTTTTAGCACATCTTGTTGAACTTTACTGCTTTTGTGGGCTCAGCAACCGCAGGGAATCGAGGATTCGACTCGTATCCGGAGGAAGTGGCCTTCCCCCTCCAGCATATGACACAATAGCAACAAGTTTGCTTTCGACAATGTAATAACGGGACCGCGCGCGGTAAGATTCAGTTCCCATTTCAAATTCGATCCCCGGGTTTGAGTCCAGAGAAATATCTCTTTCTGACAGAAGTTTTGCGCTTATCGATTGCACGGTCGCGTCCTTCGTGAGCTGAAGAGCGGCGGGCGAAAGCTTATTGTCCTTGCCGTAGTTCGTAACATTGATCATCACTCCTGAGCCGCTTGTTAGGTCGATGCTGTAAAGATGCATTTGAACTTGTCCCGCAGGAGTTGCCACTGGCTTGCTCTTTAGTACGGGCGCGTAAGGAGCAGAGATAGCAAAGCCGTCACCGGCAAATGCATATTCTTTCCAGGACGGCATGAAACGGAGAGAGCCAAAAAAACGCTCAGCATCGGGAAAAAGCGGGAAGCCTACTTTAGCAACGGACATAAGCGTGACGGTCTTGCCGTTCGCGTAGTAAGAGTGGGCAAGCGAGTGATCATTAGCATTCTCGGTCTCATACTCAAGCCCCGGTGCACCGTTGAGAGAAATCACCTTCTCGGCAACAAGCTTGCTCTTGGTTTCAGTGAGAGCACCATTCTTGCTAGCTTGCAGCAGTTGTTGGGCTGGAAGATCGCCAAATTTCGTGAGATCGACTACGACGATCGCGAGGCTCCAGAGCGGGCCCGCGTCAACATTGTACAAATGCATTTCCAACTTGCCACCGTCTGTGTCAACGAGCTGCTTTTCCAACTTAGGTTTGAAAGGCGTGGTGATGGCGAAGCCATCGTCAGGGTACTCATAGTCCTTCCAGTCAGGTTTTTGGCCGAGCGCGGCAACCGCGCAAAATACAATAACAACGGCAGTTCCGATGAAGTGCCTCTTCATGGCTTCCCTCAAGTGCGAGATGCTATCTTACATTGAGTCCTTTCGTCCGGCAGAAGCATCTCTTTGCAACACTGTGGCACCGAAGTGTTGTGGTCACAGCACATCTGAGGGGCTCTCTTCCATGAGCACGCTTGTCAAAGACGTCGTTTGCAATATGGACGTTGATCCGGCGACAGCGCGTGGGTCGGCCAAATACCACGGCAAAGAATACTTTTTCTGCAGCCAACGTTGCGTTGAGCGGTTTACCGCCGATCCGGAAAAATTCCTTACTCCGCGACCTCCGTCCGGCCTGGTGCAGTTAGGCGGTTTATCCGCAGCCAAGAAGCCACAGGCGTTTTCATCAACTCCCGTGGTATCTGGGCAGGGAACTGCCGCGTACGTTTGCCCCATGGATCCGGAGGTTCAAGAGAACAAGCCTGGCCCGTGCCCGAAATGCGGCATGGCGCTGGAACCTGCCCTTCCTGTCCTGCAAGAAAGAGTTGAGTACACCTGCCCCATGCATCCGGAGATCGTACGCTCTCAGCCTGGCAGCTGCCCCATCTGCGGAATGGCCCTTGAGCCGCGGACGGTCACGCTAGACACGCAAGAGAATCCCGAGCTTCGTGACATGCAGCGGCGCTTCTGGATCGGCGTGGTTCTGACCATACCCGTTCTGATCGCTGGAATGGGCGATCTTATCCCCGGCCGTCCTTTGGAAGGTTGGTTATCGCCGCGCGGATGGGCTTGGTTCGAAATGATCCTGGCAACGCCCGTTGTACTCTGGGCGGGTTGGCCTTTTTTCGTCCGCGCCTGGCGGTCGATTGTCTCCCGCAGCTTGAATATGTTCACGCTCATCGGCCTCGGCGTGGGCGTGGCGTATTTCTATAGCGTAATCGCAACCTTGTTCCCTACGATCTTCCCGCCATCGTTCCGCGGCGAGGGCGGAACGGTTGCGCCTTACTTCGAAGCCGCTTCGGTCATTACTGTGCTCGTGCTGTTAGGGCAGGTATTGGAGCTCAAGGCGCGTAGTGAGACGGGTGCGGCGATCCGGGCGCTGCTCGGTCTTGCTCCGAAGACAGCGCGCCGAATTGCCGACGACGGTTCTGAAGTCGATGTTGCACTCGACTCTGTCAGACCCGGCGACAGGCTGCGCGTGCGGCCGGGCGAAAGAATTCCTGTGGATGGCGCAGTTGTCGAGGGAGCCAGCAGCGTGGATGAATCCATGATCACGGGCGAACCCGTCCCTGTGGAAAAGCAGCCTGGCTCTCGCGTGACCGGAGCCACCATCAACGGCACGGGGGCGCTGGTGATGCGCGCCGAGCGCGTCGGCGCTGAGACGCTCCTGGCGCAGATCGTGCGCATGGTGAGCGAAGCGCAGCGCAGCCGGGCTCCAATCCAGAAACTTGCCGACGTGGTGGCCGGCTATTTTGTGCCGATCGTGGTGGGGATAGCGATCCTCACGTTTATTGTTTGGGGGCTTTGGGGGCCCAGCCCGCGGATGGCTCACGCCCTGGTGAACGCGGTTGCGGTCCTCATTATCGCGTGCCCTTGCGCGCTGGGCTTGGCCACGCCCATGTCGATCATGGTAGCCATGGGGAAGGGCGCGACCGTGGGCGTGCTCTTTAAGAATGCGGAGGCCATCGAGTTACTCCGCAAAGTTGACACGCTAGTGATCGATAAGACAGGGACACTGACCGAGGGCAAGCCCAAGCTGGTGACCGTCAAGTCTGCCGGTGAAATCAACGAGAATGAGCTGCTGCGTCTGGCAGCAACATTGGAAAAAGCCAGCGAGCACCCGCTGGCGGCAGCGATCGTCAGAGGCGCAAAGGACCGCGGAATTTCTCCCGTCGAGGTGGAGGCGTTTCAGTCCATCACGGGAAAAGGCGTCAAGGGGCGGATCGGGGGCAGGGAAGTCGTACTGGGCAATCGCCAACTCCTCGACGATCTCGGGGTCGACATTCATCCACTCCTTGAGTTGGCGGAAAGCCTGCGTGGAGACGCCCAGACCGTAATGTTTCTCGCTATCGCCGGAAAATTAGCCGGGCTGCTTGGTGTTGCCGACCCGATCAAGCCGACCACTCCTGAAGCGATTCGGCAGTTGCACGCCGAGAGCATTCGCATCGTTATGGTCACCGGAGACAGCAAAACAACGGCTGACGCTGTGGCTGCGAAACTTGGCCTCGACGAAGTCGTCGCGGAGGTCCTTGCGCAAGATAAGGTCGCAGTCGTCAAACGCCTGCAAGGCGAAGGGCGCGTCGTCGCCATGGCCGGTGATGGTATCAATGATGCTCCGGCCCTAGCCCAGGCCCATGTTGGAATCGCCATGGGAACCGGAACCGATGTCGCCATGCAGAGCGCCGGCGTAACACTGGTCAAGGGTGACCTGCGCGGCATTGTTCGGGCACGGCTCCTGAGCCGCAAGACCATCAAGAACATCAAAGAGAATCTCTTCTTTGCTTTCGTCTATAACTCGCTTGGCGTGCCGATCGCAGCCGGCATCCTGTACCCGTTCTTTGGAATCCTCCTAAGTCCGATTTTGGCTGCGGCCGCGATGAGCTTCAGCTCCGTCTCGGTCGTGGCCAACGCGCTGCGCCTGCGACAGGTGCGCGTGTAGCGCGTCGAGTCCCTTGCAGCTTGACCAAGGTTGGGAAGATCCCGCTCTCATCCCGCTTCTGTCTTGTAGCCATCCTGGGATCGTTCATCCCCGCATCGCCTCACGTGAACACGCTTACCTAAACGTAAAGCTTTGTTCCGCAACGTTAAGATTTGATGGCTCGCTGTTACCCTCTGGCATATCAAACGTCTGTTGACCTAGTTCCAGATAAGTGAAACTATTTGTAATTCAGCTACTCAGGTTTATGGATAAGCGGGCATTTTACTAACGCTAGGGGATAGCGGTTGGTTTTCATAGGTCATGGTTTGTCTGAAAGTTGAGGGTCACAACCTATGCTGTACCGTTCGCTGAGGCCATTGTCCGGGTTCCTTTTTTTAGCCGTTTCACTTTCATTGTCCGTGGTTTCAATTGTGCCGGGTTCTGTTCAGGGCCAGACCTTGAAGGTACGAAGTGACGTTCACCATGACGTATCTCCGCCGCTGCGGGATTTGGCCAAAACCGCTGGTCTGCCTGCCGCGGAACAGGAAGAAGGCGAGCCGGTGCGAGCCATCCCACTGCCTTCAGGCTTCAAGCCGGCCAACGAACCGGACCCCGTGCTGCAGACTGCCGGAGCAGCGGCGACGATCCCGGTTACGCCTCCCGTCTCTTTGTCCCCTACGCTCCTGCTTAATTTCGACGGTATTGGCCAAGGCACGCCGGCAGGTTTTTCTGATTGTTGCGCACCGCCCGACACCAACGGCGCCGTGGGCCTCACGCAATATGTGCAGTGGGTCAACCTCAGCCTCGCTGTTTTCAACAAGAGCGATGGCAGTCTGGTGGCCGGTTTTCCAGTGGCTGGCAATGCACTTTGGAAAGGCTTCGGGGGCGAGTGCGAAACGAGCGACGACGGCGATCCCATTGTTTTGTATGACAAGATAGCTGACCGCTGGGTCCTGAGCCAATTAGTTGTGCTCAACCCCACGCCGCCGCCTAGGTTCGGGCCGTTCTTCCAATGCGTCGCCGTTTCAACTACTCCCGATGCCACCGGCTCATACAATCGGTATCAATTCTCGTATACCAGCTTCGATGACTACCCTAAGATGAGTGTCTGGCCGGACGCATATTACATAACCTTCAACATGTTCGACGCGAGCGGCATAAGTTTTCTGGGTGCTGACGCCTGCGCTTATGACCGCGCCGCTATGCTCGCCGGCACCGCAGCAACACAGATCTGCTTCCAACAGGCGCCTACGGTTGGTGGAGTGCTGCCGGCGGACATGGATGGGCATACTCTCCCGCCGCCAGGCTCCCCCAATTACATGGTGGAGTTTGACGTCAATTCTCTGAACCTATACAAGTTCCACGTCGATTTCACGACGCCGGCCAACTCCACTTTCGGCCCGGCGATCAATATTCCCGTCGCCCCATTCACTCCATTTTGCCCGCAAGTTCGGGGCTGCGTTCCTCAGCAGGGCACGACCAATCTGGTGGATTCGCTGGGCGACCGATTGATGTATCGCTTGGCGTATCGCAACTTCGGCGACCACGAGTCCCTGGTGGTAAACCACTCCGTGGTTGCCGATCCGGTAAACCAAAATTCCGGAATACGCTGGTATGAGATCCAAAATCCCGGCGGTACGCCCACGGTCACGCAGCAATCGACGTTCGCTCCCGATGCCAACTTCCGCTGGATGGGCAGCATCGCCATGGACCAGGTCGGAGATATTGCCGTGGGGTACAGCGTCTCCAGCAGCAACATGTTTCCGTCGATCTCAATCGCAGCGCGGCGGGCCGCCGACCCGCCCAACACGCTACAACCGGAGATCTCCATCATGGCGGGCACGGGTTCGGAGATCAATGGACTGACGCGCTGGGGTGACTACAGCGCCATGCAAGTCGATCCGGTGGACGACTGCACTTTCTGGTACACCACGGAGTATTTGAAAGCCACGGGTTCCTTCAACTGGAACACGCGCATCAATAGCTTCAAATTTGACACTTGTGACAAGCCAGATATGACGATTGCCCTCACCCACAGCGGTAACTTTACCCAGGGTCAAACCGGTCAGACTTATACCATCACGGTCACGAACTCTGGAGGGCAGCCCACAGATGGCAGCACCGTGACCGTGACCGATACGCTGCCGCCAGCGGGGCTTACAGCAACGGGCATCAGCGGCACCGGTTGGACGTGCAGCCTGGGCCCGCTCACTTGCACACGCACGGACGTGCTGGCTCCGAAGGCTAGCTACCCTGACATCACGCTGACGGTTAACGTCTCCAGTAACGCACCGGGGTTCGTGACCAATACCGCAGCGGTCTCCGGCGGCGGCGAGAAGAACACCTCCAACGACACGGCCAACGATGGAACGACCATCATTCAGACTGGGCCCGACCCCGCGATTACAAAGACCCACAGCGGACTGTTTATCCAAGGCCAGACCGAGACTTACACCATCGCCGTTACAAACACCGGCCTCAGCCCGACAGATGGAACAACAGTAACCGTGACCGACGTTCTGCCCACGGGGCTCACGTTCAACGCTGTGAGCGGCACTGGCTGGAGCTGCAATGCAGCCTCCCCCGTGAGTTGTACCCGTGCTGACGCCTTAGCCTCCAACACCAGCTACCCGCCAATTACGCTGACGGTGAACGTTGCGAACAACGCGGCAGCAACGGTGACGAACACTGCCACGGTTGGCGGAGGCGGCGACGTGAATCCCCTGAACAACACCGCAAGTGATCCCACCACCATCATTCCTCCGCCGGCGGACCTCACAATTAGCAAAACCCATGCTGCCGGTAGTTTCGCTCAAGGGTTCGGCGCCATTTATAACTTGACAGTCAGCAATGTTGGGCTTGGCCCGACAAAGGGCGCTGTTACCGTTGTGGACACACTCCCTACGGGAATAACCATCATTGCGGCGTCTGGAAATGGCTGGACGTGCGTCGTTTCCACGAACCTCACAACCATGACGTGCACGCGCGGCGATATTCTCGCCGTTGGCGTCAGCTATCCAACGATCAACCTGAATGTGAACGTAGCGGGGAACGCGCCGCCTTCTGTCACCAACACCGCCACAGTTTCCGGCGGTGGGGAAATCAACACCTCCAATGACACGGCGAGCGATCCCACGACGATTAACCCGGCTCCCAGTCTCGGTGTCGTCAAGTCCCATACCGGCAACTTCACTGTGGGACAGACGGGGACTTACACGATCACGGTAACCGATATCGGCTCCCTCCCAACCGACGGGACCGCGGTAAGCGTGACTGACAGCCTTCCCGTCGGCATGACCGCAACTGCCGTCAATGCCACAGGCTGGTCGTGCTCGTCTCTGCCGACCACATTCATTACCTGTTCTCGGTCGGACGTACTGGCGTCAAACAGCAGCTATCCACCCATTATTCTGACCGTTAATGTGGACGGCAGTGTGTCCCCATCGACCACTAATTTCGCAATAGCTACCGGTGGAGGCGACGCCAATGGCCGCATCGCTTTCGATCCAACCACAATCAACGTGCCGGATCTCGCGATCACCAAGACCCATAATGGCAACTTCGTTGCCGGGGAGCAGGGAGCGGTCTACACCATAACCGTCACCAACGTCGGGAGCTTTGCAACGGGAGGCGGGACGGTAAGCGTCAACGACTTCTTGCCCTTCGTATTCAGCGCAACCGCGGCGAGCGGCAATGGTTGGACGTGCACCTTTTTTGGTACTACGCAGATTAACTGCACACAGCCGGCCGGTATCGTGGCCCCGGGCGGCAGCTATCCGCCTATAACGCTTACGGTAAACGTTTCCAGTACCGCGACACCGACTACGGTGACGAACGTGGCGAGGGTTTCCGGCATCGGCGATGCCAACCCCTCGAATAACACCGCGTTTGACAACACGCAAATCGTCATGCCAGTTTCAATAGCCTCGACTTCGCCGACAACGGTCATCGTGAGCGCAGGCACTACCGCCACGTTCAGCTTCACGGCGAATCTCTCCACCAATCCACCGGTCGGCAACGTCAACCTCAACGTTGCTCTCCTGCCTCCGAATGCCAAGGCAACTTTCAGCTCCAACACGATCACCCAGTCCGGCAACGTAACCTTGACCATCGATACGTCCGGCAACGGCCATGTGGCTTCCCTTGGACCATCTCGCTTTGGACCATCCCGATTTGGCAGATGGGCTGCCGTCTTTGCGGCAATGCTCGTTGGCTTAGTCGCATTGTTCTCTATAAAGAGAGGCAAACAGAGAAGCAGTAGACCATGGCTCCTGGCGGGGCTCGGGGCATCCGGTCTAGTTCTGGCCCTGGTCTTTGTGGGATGCGGTGGGCACAGTACGCCGCCACCACCTCCGCCGGTGATGACGCCGCCGGGAACCTACAGGATGACAATGACCGCAACCAGCTCGAACAGCGGTGTACCCGGCGCAGTCGTGTCGCTCACTGTGGTCGTGAGGTAATTCAGGGGCTAGATGATCAACTTCGGCGACCGGCGCAGGAAATTGGCGCTCCTGCGCCGCAGCCCAGGCCTCTCGCGACCAGACATGTCCGAAGGGTCATGGCCTGCCGGCACGTTTCTGTTGACCGAGCTAAGGCTTCAATGAAAAAATCCAGCTACTCTGGATTTCCAGAGAAGGCCATACGTGTACCCGGTTCGGGAGAGAGCAGATGCATTCTTTTTGCCCAACCATCCATCGTCTGGTTCTGAAAGTTGAGGTCTACCCAAATGTTGCGCAGTTGGATGTCAATCATATTCGCCGCTCTCTTGTTCTTAGCTGTAACAGCGTGCTTTTCGCAAAATGCGCCCTCGCAGGACTCGGTGCCTCACGCCTCGGCTGTGCCGGCATCAAGCCAGCCGGCAGCCTCCAGCGTTGCGGAGCCTGAGAACGATGATGACAGTCCGGACATTCCACCCTTTGCGCGGAGCCGCACCAGTGAGAAGGAGTACCTTCA
Source organism: Candidatus Angelobacter sp. (assembly GCA_035263765.1). Classification (GTDB taxonomy): domain Bacteria; phylum Acidobacteriota; class Terriglobia; order Terriglobales; family Acidobacteriaceae; genus Angelobacter. Next base: position 21,770 of record DATFQZ010000172.1, read on the forward strand.
GCTGCGCGACCGGCAATTGCGCCTGCAGCGCGGCTTAGATGACCTGGTACATGATCCCCAGGCGCGGACGCGTGCCATCCGCACGCTGCGAGTTCAAGAACAGTCCGTGGTCCGGATGCAAAGCAGGTCAGCGGTATCGTCTGGCGCGCCGCCTCTCGGTCCTAATGCCTGGACTCCGCTAGGACCGGACCCCATCCCCAACGGTCAGACGATCACGAATGTAGTCGCCGTCAGCGGGCGAGTAACGGCCATCGCGATTGACACCACCGACACCACGGGAAACACCGTGTACGTGGGGACGGCGCAAGGCGGGCTCTATCGCAGCATGGACGGCGGGTCGACCTGGACAGCGCTGATGGACGCCGCGAACTCGCTGGCCATCGGAGCCATCACCATTGACCCCAATAACCACAACACGCTGTTTGTAGGCACGGGGGAAGGGAACTTCTCACTGGACAGTTTCTTTGGCGTAGGCCTGTACATCATTCAGAACGCGACGACAACGGCAGATCTTTCCGGTCCTTTCACTACACCAACTGTGTCGCCCAACCCGGATGGCTTCACCGATGTTTTCACCGGGCGGTCCATCACCAAGATCCTGGTGAACCCCGCCAACTCGAATCAGATTCTGATCTCGACTTCATCCGGCTTCAGTGGCGCCAGTGGCGACATCTTCAGCGCAGTCCCCACACGCGGTGTCTATCTCTCTACGAATGCCCTGGGCGGATCGCCGACCTTCGCCCGGTTGAGTATCCAGTCAGCCGCGGACAAGAACCGGCCCGTCACGGACATGGTGATGGATCCGAACAATGCCAACACGGTGGTGGTGTATGTTTTCGGACAAACCGATACTGAGGGCGGAATTTGGGTAAGCAACAACGCCTGGGCCGCGACGCCGACTTGGACCCAGACTTTTCCGATCAGCATCAACGAAAACGGCAAGCTGGCTGCGAACCACGCGGGAAGCACAACCACGGTGCTGCTGGCTGTGGACCAAATTCCTTCCAGCGGCACGTGCCTCAACGAGGGGATGTTGTTCAAATCAACAGATGCGGGTGCCACATGGCCCACTGAGGTGACGGCGGCTCGCGGTTTCTGTGGCGGGCAGTGCTTCTATGACATGCCAGTAGCCCTCGATCCCACCAGCGCCAGTAACATCTTTATCGGTGGCGCAGCGGGAAGCGCGGTCGGCTCCTGCGGCAGCGGCACTTTGGGAAAATCGACGAATGGCGGCACAAGCTTCGCTGCCAGCCAAACCGACCTGCACGCCGACTCTCACGCTATCGCCATCTTGCCGAACAACACCAACATTATGTATGAGGGCAACGACGGCGGCATTTTCCGTTCCACGGACGGCGGCGCGACCTGGAGTAGCGTGAACACGACCGGCTTCAACGCCACGCAATTTGAGAGTATCGCCGTCCATCCCACCGACCCACATTTCACCATCGGCGGCACGCAAGACAACGGAACCCCATTCTTGCATCCCGACGGAGTGACCTGGTCTCGCGCCGACTTTGGCGACGGTGGCTTTTCCGCGATCGATCAAAATGCCGCCGACACCACCAACGTCACCATGTACCACACATATTTCAACGAGTCCAACAACCTGGTGGGCTTTGCGCAGGTAACGAGTGTGTCCAGCGCGAGCGACGGAAACTGGAACTTCTTCGGGTGTCAGAACCCGCCTACCTCGGGTAACGGCATCACCTGCGCTGACACAGTTCTGTTCTATGCGCCTCTCACCCTGGGTCCGGGAAATCCCAATACGGTGTACTACGGCACAGACCGCCTTTATCGCTCGATCGATAGAGGCAACACCAATGCCGTGGTCAGCCAGGCGCCGATTACCGCCAACTTTGCGATCAGCGCGATTGGCATCTCCCCGCAAGACGACAATGTGCGCATCGTCGGGTTGGAGAACGGCCAGGTCTGGGCAACGACCAGCGGTTCGACCACGCTGACCAACGTCACCGGCGCCATACCGGCAAAGTACATCGGCCGCGCGGTAATCGATCCCAACACCAAGTTCACGGCGTATGTCACGCTTGATGGCTACGGGACTCCAAGCCATGTGTGGAAGACGGCCAACCTCAATGCAGCGACGCCCACCTGGGCGCCGGCGTCCACAGGGTTGCCCGACGTTCCCGTCAATGCTCTGGCGGTTGATCCCGCGGACTCCAGCAACGTGTATGTGGGCACCGATATTGGCGTTTACAACTCCACCGACGGCGGAACAACTTGGAACCCCTACGGCTCCGGGCTGCCGCGCGTGGCGGTCTTCGATTTGAAAATAACTTCTATCGCTGCGGGCCACAAAGTTCGAATCGCAACACATGGGCGCGGGATGTGGGAGATCCCTGCTGTGGGAGCTTTGGTAACCACGTCCGGGCTCACTTTTAGCCCGTCCAACCCAGTGTTTCCGAACCCGATCACTTTCACCGCAACCGTCAATACAGGAGCCAGCGCCATTCCGCCCACCGGGACTGTCGCGTTCATAGAGAATTCGGTGACGCTGGGAACTGGAACCGTGGCTGCAGGCTCAGCGAGTTCATCCTTTACCCTAGCGGGTGGCCAGCACAGCATCACGGCGCAATACTCGGGGGACAACAATTATCTGAGCAGCACCTCGTCAGCCGTGACGGTAACTGTGGCCAACGGACCTGGCGCAGATTACGGTATTAACTTCCCCAATAACAGCCAAACCGTCAAAGCCGGACAATTTGCGAGCTACACCGTCAACGTGACAACGACCAACGGCTTTGGCGGCACGATCAATTTCGCATGCCCCTCCGGCTTGCCCTCGCTGACGAATTGCTCGTTCAACCCACCTCAGGTGTCGGTGAGCGGCAACAGCGGAAGCACGATGCTCAGCATCTCTACTACCGCCGGCACTGCGGCTCCGCCGGCAGGGAACTTGAGCTCCAGACTGTTCACGAGCGGAGGCTTCCTCGCGTTGGGAGTGGTGCTGGTAGGCGCAGTCGCCGGGCGGCGGCGCCGGAAGTCCTTCTTCCTGCTGCTTGGCATTCTGGCGCTGGCTACACTGCTGGGATCGTGCGGTGGAGGTGGAGGAACCACGGTGGTCCATAATCCGGGAACGCCACCGGGCTCTTACACAGTGACTGTAAGCGCGACTTCGGGCAGCACTACACACCAGACCAACATCACCCTGGTGGTGCAGTAGCCGACGCGACTGACGGCAATAGGGAAATGAATTGTGGGACTAGATGTGTTGATCCCGCTATGCTTCCTCATCGTCAATAGCTGAGCATTCGCAAGGTCTCCTGCAACAGTGCGATCCTGCCGTCCCAGTCGGACCAAGGCTGCGGCAACCAACAGCAGCTTGTCATGCTCGATGGACGTTCGTTAAGGACATGTTACGGACCGGGACTCTCGTAATATCCCCGGCCAGGATGAAACCACCGATAATGTCGCTTCCCCCCAGTGAATGGCCGAAGACTTTCCGACTAAGTGAGCACGAATGGCTATCTTGAATGACAGCGATAGGATCGTAAGCATCCGCGAGATGCAAGAGGGACTGGAACGATTGGAGCGCCGCGAATGGTGGCGCTGGGGCGCAGCCCTCTTCATCATGTTGTTGCTAACCTTCGGGGTGTTCTCGTTGTCTCTTTCCGGCGTCAGGAAAGACATCCTCAGCGAGTTTCAGTTTTCAAGCGTCATTCCTGGTTTATTCGCGATGGTTCTGGTATTCGATTTCTTCGCCATTTACCAGCAGGTGCTGATCTCACGGCTTCGTCGCCAACTTTCCGCGCAAATTGGAATGATGGCGGCGCTGGAAGCGCTCAAGCCCTCGGTGAAAACCGACCGCAATCTGTCGAAAGACCGGAGGCGCAGCCCCCGCCATGCTTATGACCAGCGAGTGAAGGTCAAAGCCACGGTAAAAGGTAAAGAGACCATTTACTTGGGCCGCGTGATTGACATCAGCGAGTTGGGACTGGCAGCGGTGCTCCCGGCATCGCTGGAGCGAGGCGATCAGGTCATCGTCGAGTTCCGCGGGGCTCCGGACGATCCGCCGCTGATTCTTCCCGCCACCATCCGCTACGCCAACGGCTTCCGTCACGGCTGTGAATTCTCCGGTCTGAGCGAGTCCGAACTGGAGCAAGTCCGGCGGGCGTGTGACACCGCAGAAAGCACGCTCCTGGCGCTCAAAGCCTGATTCGCTCACGCTTGTTCAGAAAGATCCTGGTCTATAATCCTGAGCCGAGGAAAGCCAACCATGAAATCGTTGTTTGCTGCGCTGGCGCTGACAGTCGCAGTGTTCGCCCAAGCGCAGTCCGCGCCGCCGCGCGTGGTCCGTTATGAAGTCAAACCGAACGAACTCAAGTACACCTACGCCGCGTCGTACCAGCCCGTGGCGCGGTTGAAGCCGGGAGACATCCTGGAAACCAACACCGTGGACTGCTTCGGCAACGCCATTCAAAAGCCGGGCGACACGCTCAGCATGTCGAAGGGCGACAATCCTCTTACAGGACCGTTCTACATTGACGGCGCGGAACCAGGAGACACACTCGCCGTGAAAATCCTGGAGATCACAGTGGACAGCAATCAGGGTATTGGGGCGCTGGCTCCCGGTTTCGGAGCCATCAATTCCACCAATTACACGCCCATGATCAACCCGCCAATCCCGGAAAAGATCTGGTTCTATCCCATCGATCATGCCTCGAACACTGCCACGTTCCACGCTCTCGATTCAAAGTTCACAGTTGGTTTTCCGCTGCATCCGTTCTTCGGCTGTATCGGCGTGGCTCCGGCCGGCGGTGAAGCCCGCAGCTCCGTGGTGCCGGAGGCTTTCGGCGGCAACATGGATTCGCCGGAAGCCAGCGTTGGCAACACCGTTTACTTTCCTGTGAACGTTTCCGGCGCCATGCTGTTCCTGGGCGACGGCCATGCCGCCATGGGCGACGGCGAAATCGCCGGCACTGCGCTGGAGGTGCCGTTGCGCGCCCGCGTGCAGGTGCACGTGGTGAAAGGGCAGAAGATCAATTGGCCGCGCTTTGAAAACAACGAATACATCATGACCGTCGGCGCTTACCGCCCGCTCGACGATGCCTTGCGCATTGCTTTCACTGAGCTGGTGGCGTGGATCCACAACGATTACGGGCTTTCCGAGTTGGATGCGTACGAGCTTCTGTCGAAAGTCGGCGAGATCCATCTGAATGAGATGGTGGACCCCAATTATGTGATTGTGGCCAAGGTTAAGAAGAAGTTTCTGCCTGCAGCCAAGACGCGAACTACACAGTAGCTGCGCAGCGGAGCATCGACGATCCCCTCGCCCTGTCATCTCGACCGGAGCGCCACGAAAGAACTGTCCTATCACGAATTCTTTGGCGCGGAGTGGAGAGATCCCGAGGGAGCATCATCCACCATGCTGCATCAGGGAATTCTCACCAGAGTGCGGCATCGTCTCTTGAGGCTCCGCTGAAGGATTATTTGGCCGCCAAGAAAATCGATGTGGCCGAGCGCCAGCGCGACGGACCAACGAGAGAACTCCCTGCATCAGCACGGCTGGAGACGTTCTCTCGGGGTTCCTCGACTGCGCGCTTATGATCCTCTGTGGGCTGCAAGTTTACGTGGCGCTCCGCTCGGAATGACAGACGCAAAAGGGGCTCTCTGAACTGGCGATCGTAGCCGTGCTATCGCTCACAGATTTAATGTCGGAAACTCAAAGCTTGTTCAGGTACTCCACAATCTCCGGATTCGTCCAGTTTACCGCGACGACGAATTTGCGGCGGACCATGCCGTTACGATCGATGATCGTCGTCTCCGGATAACCCGTGGCGCCATACAGGTTGAAGCTGTTCTTGCTTGAGTCGAGCACCGTCAGGAAATCGATGCCATGATTGCGAAGGAAGGCGTGGTAGTCGTCTTTCTCGGTATCTACGGCCACGCCGACCACGGTGATTTTGTCCCCCATGCGTTTCTGCAATTGGACCAGCGAAGGCATTTCCGCGATACAAGGCGCGCAGTGCGCCGACCAGAAATTCAACACCACAATCTTTCCACGGTAATCATGCAAGGATACTGTGTGGTCAGAATCTGTGACGGTGAAATCCGGGGCCGCGGATCCGATCATGCGCGGATGCGAACCGCGGTCGAACCATTCGCATCCACCTAGACCAAGCGCCAGGATCAAAACCAGCGGGAGTAAACTACGCTGTGGATTCACACCTGTATGATAAACCGAATCCGGTCGTGGGGCCTTGCCAAAGGCCCGACGACCGTGTACCGGCGTCGAGTCCCGGCTATGCCGGGACGGGCCCCAGCCCAGGAACTTTAGTCCTGGGTGAGCGGAGCGAATGAGCAGACGTTTCATCGCAATCGCGATGAATCAGAGCGATGTGAGTAATTCCTTGATCAAACGGAATCATTACCAACCCCAGCCTATCGTCGACATCATAGTTCCGGCCCGTGATGAAGAACGCAGCATCGGCCGTTGCCTGCGATCGCTCGTCAACCAGGAGGGAATTGCGTTCCGAATCACGGTTGTGGACGACGGGTCGAGTGACCATACCCGCGAGATTGCCGAATCCTTTGCCGGCGTTCGGGTGATTCAAGCCGAGGAACCCGCACCCGGTATCAGCGGGAAATCGAGCGCTCTTATCCGGGGTGCCCGCGACGCGACGGCCCCCTGGCTGCTGTTTACTGACGCTGACACGGAGCACCTGGCAGGCTCGCTGGCCGCGGCAGTCAGCGAAGCGGAGGAACGCGGCGTCGACCTGCTGTCCTATTCGCCGGAGCAGGAGGCCGGCACCTGGAGCGAACACGCCCTGATGCCAGTCGTGTTCGCCGAGCTGGCGCGTACCTATCCTCCGCAGCGCGTCAACGATCCCGCAGATCCGACAGCGGCAGCCAATGGTCAGTACATCATGGTCCGGCGAAGCGTTTATGAGAGCCTGGGCGGCCATCAAGCGGTGGCCAATAACATATTGGAGGACGTAGCGTTAGCACGAATCTTTAAAGCATCGGGTAAAAAAATCTGGTTTCGTTTGGGCGCCGGCATAGTGCGAACTCGCATGTATCGTGGCTTCCAAACCATGTTAGAAGGCTGGACCAAGAATCTGGCGCTGCTGTTTCCTCATCCCTTGTGGCTCGCGCTGTGGCGCGCGATCGAGTTTGCGGGCATTGTGGGTTTTGCGGTCTTAGGTGTGATCTGGATGGTGCAGGAAAGTCACTGGTTGGGACTGATGGCGTGGCTGGCGAGCGCGCTCATCTATTCGGTTTTTCTGGTGCGCATCCGCCGAGCGCACTTTCCCTGGACCGCTAACCTAATGTCCCTATTTGGCTTACCACTCTTCACAGGGCTGCTGGTGCGCTCCTGGCGGCTCTCCCGAGCCGGCGCGGTAAGATGGAAGGGCCGCACCTATGCACATTTCGTAACCCAGCAGGGGGCTGGCTCATCTATTTCAAGGAGATCGAAGCTCGAATAGATCATGGTTTATCTGACCAGAAAAGCGGAGTTTTCAGCATCGCACTTTTATCACAATCCCGAGTTTAGCGCGGAGGAGAACCGGCGTGTCTTCGGCAAGTGCAACAATCCCAACGGCCACGGCCACAATTACACGTTGGAAGTCACCGTGAAGGGCCAGGTGGACAAGCGGTCCGGCTTTGTGGTGGACCTGAAGCAGCTCAAGGAGATCATGCTGCGGGAAGTCATTGACGTACTCGACCACCGCTTTCTGAACAAGGAGATTCCGGAATTCAAAGACGAGATTCCTACCACCGAGAACCTGGCCATCAGTATCTGGAACCGGCTGCACACGAAGTTGAGCGTAGCGACGCTGCACCGCGTGCGCGTGTACGAAACGCCGGATCTCTTTGTCGACTACTACGGAGAAGCATAAGAAGAAGAGAGTAACAGGGGAGAGCGCGTGAATTTTGTAATTTACTGCCTTGTCGCGACGGCGCTAATCAATACGCCCTTGCTGGCCGTTGCCCAAGACAAGACACCATCAAGGAGCAAGGAAGTGACAAGCACGGCGCCATTTCGTATCTTCAACCCCGATACGATCGTTAAGCCCACCGGGTATTCACATGTCGCCGAGATCAGCGATGGAAAAATTGTTTACATCGCCGGCCAGGTAGCTCTTGATCGTGCTGGAAACCTTGTTGGGAGGGACGATCTTCGGGCTCAGACGCAGCAGGTCTTCGAGAATCTGAAGTCGGCCGTACAAGCGGTGGGAGGTGACTTCTCGAGCGTAGTTAAGATGAACTATTACTGCGCGGAGAGCGTTGATCCAGCTCAGATTTCGGTGGTGCGCGAAGTGCGCGATAAGTTTGTCAATATCAGCAATCCGCCGGTCAGCACTTTTGTTTTCGTCAAGCGATTGGTGCGGCCGGAATGGCTCATCGAGGTCGAGGCAGTCGCGGTTGTGAAGAAATGAAAGCTTATCTGACAAGGCGCTACCGGTTTTCCGCTTCGCACCGCCTGCATTGCGATGCCATGTCGGCGGAGGAAAACCAGGCTGTGTACGGCAAGTGCAATAATCCGCACGGCCATGGCCACAACTATGCGCTGGAGATTACCGTGGCTGGTCCTGTGAATCGAAAGACAGGGATGGTCTGCGATCTATCCGACCTGGACGCCTTTGTGAAGAACCACATACTGGAACGCTTGGACTACCAGAACCTGAATACGCTGGCGGAGTTCCAGACGACGGTGCCCACCACGGAAAATGTGTGCGTGGCTCTCTACAACCTGATGGAGAAAGGGTTTCGCCACGCGAAGGTCGAAAGAATCCGCATAGAAGAGACTTTGTTCAATTCGTTCGAATATGCGGGAGGCCGGGAAATCCGCGAATGAGGTCGCTTGCGTAAGTGACGAAGGGGAGTTACGGAAAATGGGAGCGAGTGTGAAAAGAGCATACGAAACATCGGCGCTCGGGTCAGCCACGACGCAAGAGTTACTGCGCGAGCTGCTGGTGCGCCTGGGTGAGGATCCGGACCGCGAAGGCCTGTTGCGTACTCCAGAACGCATGCAGAAGGCCTTGGAGCATCTGACCAGGGGCTACAACGAGGACCCAGACAGAGTCCTCCGCGGCGCCCTCTTTGAAGTGACCTATGACGAGATGGTCATCGTCAAAGATATCGAGATGTTCAGCCTGTGTGAGCACCATCTGTTGCCCTTCTTCGGCAAAGTGCACGTGGCCTACATTCCTAACGGCAAGGTGGTTGGACTGAGCAAAATCCCCAGGCTGGTGGATATCTTTGCCCGCCGCCTCCAGGTGCAGGAACGCCTGACCGTGCAGATCGCTGAGACCATTCAGAACGCTATCCAGCCGCTGGGCGTCGGAGTCGTAATTGAGGCCCGTCACCTGTGCGTGATGATGCGCGGCGTGGAAAAGCAGCACTCCTCCGCTGTCACATCCCATATGCTCGGCAGTTTCCGGGCATCGGAAAAGACCCGCGAAGAGTTTCTGGCCCTCATCCGCAACGGCAAGAACGGAAGCTCGTTCTAATGACGAAATCCAGATCCGACCAGCCGCGGGTGGCCCTGATCACCGGCGGCGGGCAGGGAATTGGGCTGGCCACGGCACGTGTCTTCACCCGTGCCGGGTTCGCTGTTGTGATCGCCGGCCGCAACGAATCGCGCCTTCGCGCCGCCGCGGCGGAATTGCAGCGCGACAAAGCTCGAGCCGTTGCGCAACTTTGCGATGTCACCGATCCGGCGTCGGTGGAGAAGTTGATCGCCGCGGTGCGCGAGGATCACGCGTCCATCGATGTCCTGTTCAACAACGCGGGTGTGGCCCATGCCGCCGCTACGGTTGAAAAGCTGCCCATCGCGAACTGGAAGCAGGTGGTGGATACCAATCTCACCGGAATGTTTCTGGTCACGCGCGCGGCGCTGCCGTTGATGCATGCCGGCGCCACGATCGTGAACAATCTTTCGGTCGCCGCCACGCAATCTTTCCCAGGCATGGCAGCCTATAACGCGTCCAAAGCCGGCGCCCTGGGCTTTACCAACGTTCTGCGCGAGGAACTGCGGAAACGCGGCATTCGCGTGCTGGCCCTGCTACCCGGCGCCGTGGCTACGGAGATCTGGAACCAGTTCTGGCCGGACGCGCCGAAGGAGAAAATGCTCTCGGCTGAGACCGTGGCGGAAGCCGTCTTACATGCCGCGAACGCGCCCGCGGCAGCGGCCATCGAAGAGATCAGGATCGGCCCCGCGACAGGAGTCTTGTAACTAGTCTTCGAACGAGTACGCGGCACGGCGCACGGGCAGCAATTTGACGAGCAACATTCCCGTCAGGAACCCTCCGACGTGGGCCCAGAACGCAATGCCGCCGCCCCCGCGCGGAGTGTAGATCGTCCCCGCGGCTCCGCTCAGGAATTGCAGCACAAACCAGTAGCCCAGCACCAGCCATGCAGGCAGCCATAGGACAAAAAAGAGGAACCAGGTAAGCACCCGGGCCCCAGGGTAAAGCAGGAAATAAGCTCCCAGCACGCCGGCGATCGCTCCACTGGCGCCCAGCGTGGCTGCCTGGGAGTTGATGTTGAAGAGAAAGTGAGTGAAGGTGCCTGCCAGCCCGCATAACAGGTAGTGGACAAGGTACCGGAAGTGGCCCAGGCGGTCTTCCACGTTATCGCCAAAGATAAACAGGAACCACATGTTGCCGAGGATGTGCCAAAAGTCGTGGTGGAGGAACATCGAGGTAAAAGCCGGCACGAACGCGACGGATGCCGGCTGGGTCCCTGCAAGCCACTCGTCAACGCGATAAGGAATAAAGGCGAAGCTGGCCACAAAGCCGGCTTCAGCGCGTGGCGGCAGCGCGGCTTGGAACAAGAACACCGCAACGTTCAGCGCGATGAGAAAATAGTTCACGAATGGTGTGGTTGAGCGTGGCGCGTCATCACGAAGAGGAATCATCTGCTTTGCTTAATCACTATCATGCTTGAACCGGGGGAGTTGCTCAAGTGCGGTTGCTCATATGGATGGCCTGCTGATCATCGACAAACCGGCTGAGATGACCTCGCACGACGTGGTCGCCAAGGTGCGCCGCATTCTGGGCGAAAAGTCGGTCGGCCATCTGGGTACCCTCGACCCCATGGCGACGGGTGTCCTGCCTTTGGTGGTCGGCCGCTTCACCCGCTTGGCGCAATTCTATAGCGACGCCGACAAACGCTACGAGGGGGCCATCCGCTTCGGACTGAGAACGGACACCTATGACGCCGACGGCGAGCCCACCGGCCCCGAGCAGGCGGTCGATCTCTCGGAAGGGCAAGTGCGTGCCGCGGCAGCCAGGTTCGTAGGACATGTGGAGCAGGTGCCGCCGCCATTTTCCGCAAAGAAGATCGCTGGAGTACCGGCGTACAAACTGGCGCGCAAAGGCAAAGAACTCGAGCTAAAAGCCAAGCAGGTGGAGATAAGAGAGCTCACCATCACAGCTTGGAACGGCAAATGCGCCGGCTTCGCGGCTTGGGTGAGCTCAGGGACCTACCTGCGCACGCTAGCCGACGATCTGGGACGCGTCCTAGGCCCCGGTGCGCATCTCGCCGAACTGAAAAGGACCGCGGTGCGTGAGTTTCGCCTGGAAGACGCTCACAGCCTTCAGGAGCTCGAGGCCGCCTCGGCCGAGGGACAGAACGCAGTCTCCGGTCTCTTCCTGCATCCTCGGCTTGTGTTGCCCGAGTTTCCCGCCGTGATCGCACCGCCGGAAGCCATGGCGAGGCTGAAGCATGGCGCGGCCATTAATCTCCCGGAGTTCAGCAAGGCCGCCATGGTGCGGGTTTTCGCAGGACAAAGGGAACTGCTGGCTATCGCCAAACGTGTCGCAGGTACGTTGTTCCAGCCCAAGATCGTGCTGGCAGGGAACTAGCACCGCGCTGCGTTGGCGATTGTTTGTCCCGCCTTCTCTCTCCGAAGGTCCTAGCACTCCAGTGGCTGTTGTATCCAACGTTTTGCGCTATTTCGGTCATATCATCTGTTGAGGAACCCTTTCGTATGGCTAGGGATTACTCAATCCGCCGGCGGCTTCTGTTCGCGGCGTGCGGAATCGCAATCATGGTGGTTGGCGCGATCCGTGGCAAGGAGGCTTTGCTTTGGCTTCTTACCCTTCCGCTTGCCGCGTTGCTTGTGTTTCTGGCAAGAATGCTCTCGCGGATGTGGCCCATACCGAAAAATCTCGCGGATGACACGTTGAGTGTGCCGGCGAGGTCGGATCGATGGATCGCTGCTCAGGCCAAGGTGCTCGCAAAACGTCAACCGTCGTCCGTGTTTCTTACGAAGTTTGTGCCGCCTGCTATCATCTGCCTTTTCGCGTCAATCTTGTGCTTGTGGTCCGTGCTTGGTCATAGGGGAAAGGCAGACTCTGTGGGCGCCGGAGACGTGACTGGCATTCTTAGCGGTCTTATCTTCCTGGTAATGCTGCTTCTACTGGTAGCCTTGTGGCGAAACTTGCGCGCCTCGGAGCGTCACCTGGCCAAAATTGTCTTGCAGCGGAGTTCTAAAGCCGTAGGGCCGTAGATCTTCAGTTTGCGCCGAGGGAGGCGCTTCGTGGATAGAAGTAACGTCTGATAACAGATATTATGTAAACTTGATGATAGGCCTGATTTAATGGGGCTGTAAATTCAGCCGAGCTGCCAGGTTTTTCGCCTCTTCCCTGGTGAAACCGCTAATGGCTACCGTGTCCGCGACTGGCCCGTAAAGTTCTGGCGCGCTTACCAGCTTGCCCTCAATGACGATTGCCAGCTTTCCGTGATCACCGCGCACAGCGTGTTCGTAGTTGATCCGTTGCGTCTCTGCACGAAGACGCTCGCCCACTTTAAGGGTGAAGTAAAGGTTTAAGACTGGCCGATTGGATCCGTCCATCGAGTCCTGAGCGCCCCTGACATCGCGTTCAGTGACAATGGGCTGCGCGGCAAGGCAATACTTATCCGTGCCTCCCGTCAAGCTCATTGGCTGCATCGCAGCTTTGCAGTCCACCACCTCAAAGATACGGAAGGAGACTGGCTGTGCGTCCCTCTGGTAGGGGCCCTTGGGAGCAAGCAACCATGATGGCAAGCCAGGGGAGGACGGTGCCCAGCGACAACCCTTTCCGCATGGCTGGCATTGTATCTTGTTTGATCACCCTTCCCTGAGAAGCCGTTTCAGATCCGCTTTGAAGGCGTCGAGCATGGCGATTCGCTCCGGCGTAGCCTCCACCGTCTCCTGTTTGTGGACGAAGACCTTCTTCCCGCCCCGTTCCACCAGCGGCCCCAGGCTTTCGCCCATGCGCCAGCCGACATTGCCCAGGATTTGCAAGCCTTCCGGACCTGGAACCAAGAACGCTATACAGCCATCGCGCAGGACGCCGATGGCTTTTGGGAAACGGTCGAAGGTTTGGAGTTCGAAGCCGGCGACATAGAGACGCTGGAGTTGTTCTTCGGGAAGCATCTTTTCCGTAGTCCCGAGTGCCGCGAGGGATCCCTTTCGCTGCGAGACATTCTTGCCGTCCCCGGTCTTGGGATTCGCGGTGGTTTGAAGGTACGAATGACTTCAACGATAAAAGGCTTCAGGCCCAACCATCCTGTAAGCCGATAGGGTTCCCTCACCCGCCGGGCGGGTTCGGGATTTCAGAAACCAGCTACATCTTGTATCTACTTCCCAAATCCTCGTCGCTCAGGCCTTCCAGCCATTTGCGCAACTCTTCTGATGAGACACGGTCGCCCGCAGTGCTTGCCCTCTTCGAGCTCTTGAGGACTTCTTCATCCACAAAGATGGGGCAATCCACGCGCAGGGCCACGGCCAGGGCATCCGAGGGGCGAGAGTCGATGCTGATCACTTTACCTTCGCGTTCCATCCAGATGACAGCGTAGAAAGTGTCGTCGCGCAGCTCGTTCACCACGATTTTGTGCACGTGCGCGTCCAGGCCCGCCAGCAGATTGCGGAT
>DATFQZ010000173.1:0-2359 GCA_035263765.1 Candidatus Angelobacter sp.
AGTTGCTTCCAGTACACCGAGTTTGGGTTGCGAAGTTGGTCAACCTTGCCGGCCGCGGTCGGCAGACCGAGCAGGAAGTCCGCCCAACTATGAAGTTGCTGGCTCTCTTTAGCCCTGATTGGATCCGGGTCATTCTGCAGCCGCGTCACGTTACCGCTGAAACCGAACGTGCCCCGCACGGTCTGGAAAGATCCACCCTGTGGCTGGAAATGATTAATCTGCGGGTTCAAATATTCTCCGCCAAAGCGGAAGGAGTGCGCGCCTTTGACCCACGAGAGGTTGGCGGCGCCGACGTATTGGTTATCGCGGAACAGGAAGGGGTTCCCGGTATTGTCGTTACCGATATTGGTCCACCCGCCGTTAATCTGAAAGGCAGGAACCCCGCCTTGCAACCGATCGGGACCGTTGGTACCGGGGATCTTCAGGACATTCAGCCCAAAGTTCGAATTGATGTCGAAGCCTTCCGCACCGAGGCGCTGCCGCGTGTAGCCAATATTTCCGTCCAGAACCAGCGTGGGGCTGAAGGTGTAGGTGCCGCCGATGCCGATGACATTTATCAAGCCGGGAGCCGTGCCCAGTTGCCCGCCATTCAGAGCCGGGCCACTGACCTCTCCAAATATGGGCGGGTCAATAATGAGCGTAGGCGAGCGGCTGTAGCGCCCCCACACGGTGAGCTTGTCACTGACGAAGTTAATCTTGGTATCAATGTTGGTGCGATTGAACGAACCTACGCCGGTCGGTGTGAAATTGTTTGTTAAGCCGTTCAACGTTGGCAGCGGTAGACGCTTCATGATCTCGATTGCCGCAATGTCAATCCGGTTTGCCGGAATCGTGTTGTTGGCGAAAGGAGTGCGCAGCGAAGGGTCCGGGTTAGATGCCGGGTCATAGACCGTGATCCCGGTGCCCGTAAAATTCACATTTCCGTTGGCGTCCGGACGGAGGCTCGCGGGCGCGACTGTTGCTGTAGCGCCGGCCGCATTCCGCCGCGTCGTGCGTTCGAGATCGGTGAAGAAGAACAACTTGTTCTTCCCGCTCCAGGTGCTTTTCCCGCCCTCGCCAAACCGCGGCAGGATGATGGGACCGCTGAAGGCATAGCCGAATTGGGCCAGGATGTTTTTCGGAATCTGCGGTTGGTTCGGAGGTTGAAAAAACGTGCGCGACTTGAAGCGGCTGTTCGTGTCGTACCCCCAACCAACGCCATGGAAGTCATTTCCGCCTGTCTTGATGGTTACGTTGACCGCGGCGCCGCCCGCGAGTCCTTGTTCGGCATCGAAGGCGTTGGTAACAATGTTCACCTCCTGAATCGCTTCCGCAGGCGGAACGTATAGGGTGTTGGCCGGCAGCCACGGATAAATGATGCTCGAGCCATCAATCTTCTGATTGTTCTGCAGACGCGACACGCCGTTGACGTTGAAAGACATGGACCGCTGCGGGTTACCCGCATCGGAGTTATCCTCGGTGCCAGAGCCGTTTATGAAAAAGCCTCCTGTGCCCCTTGTCGTTCCCGGAATCAGGTAAAGCAGACTCTGGTAGTTTCGACCGACACTCCCAAACAGAGGCAGGTTATTGATCGCGCGATTCTGCATCGTCACATTCACGTCAGCGCGATCGGTCTGCAGGGCTCCCTCCTGGCCGGCGGTAACCACCACGGTCTCCTTCATCTCACCCAACTGCAACTCGGCATCGACGCGAAGGGTTTTGTTTGCCTCCACTCTCACATCGTCTCTAAGCTCCGTCTTAAAGCCCGATCGAGTAATCGTGATCTTATAGACACCCGCCTTAAGATCATTCATTGTGTAGCCGCCGTGATCGTCAGTGGTAGTGCTTTTCAATGCCCCCGTCGCAGTTTCGACCACATCGACTTTCGCACCTGGGACAGCGTCTCCCTTGGGATCCGTGACGTTACCAGTCACTGATCCATACAGGACCTGCGCTCGTAAGCTCGTTGGTGCGACTAGAATTGCTGACAGGACGAAGAGGACGCCCACGTAGACACGGATGAACTTGAACATCGGCTTATCTCCTTAGATTGAAGGCTGTTCGAAAGCAAGCGTCGCGCTCGCGACACCCAGGATTTCAGATCCAGACCGAGTTGGCGCCAAAAGCGATTTCCTCCCTGGACACCTATTTAATTCGCGCCCACAACTAAATCGCCAAAAAAAGTCAGGCGACCGAGGGTGCTCCAAAGTGCTTTTGCAACACCAGGGCGATGGTTCCTCGCAGCCGGGGCTGCGATATTGGATCGCTCGGCATAATTCGCGTGGCGGCGCGAGTGAATGAATGTTGTTTCACTGAGTCCTTGATCAGTTCGCCCACATCACGCCACGCGCGAGTCACTTCTCCCACCACGACGATCACA
>DATFQZ010000174.1:0-45470 GCA_035263765.1 Candidatus Angelobacter sp.
CTGGCGGGCTTGTTTTCCGAGCGCGAAGCTGAAGCCAAAGCCGCACTGGAGATGCTCTCATCGGTCTCATTCGTGATCGTCTCCGGCGCGTATTTCGATGCGAGAACGCTGGAGTCGCAGGCGTTGCTTTCGATCCTGGACGCGGAGCTCGCCGCCGGCGACTTGACGATGCTCTTGCAAAAGGTTTTGGACATCACTACCCGCACGTTCCAGGCCTCCATGGGAGCCCTGTTGTTGCGCCAGGGGGACGATGGCCCGCTGAAAGTGTGCGCGGCCGCAGGATTTGACACCAAGGTGCCGCCCGATTTCCGTATTCCCATAGGCGCGGGGTTTGCGGGAAAGATCGCGTCCACCGGTGAGCCCGGCATGATCTTGGACACCAGCAACGAAAGCGATCCGTTCACGCCCGTCATCCATACACGAGCTAAATCGCTGTGGGGCGTGCCGCTGAAGGTCGACGGACAAGCCACTGGCGTGTTGTTGATCGGCTTCCCCAAACCGTACGAGTGGTTGCCGACGGAGTGCGACCTGATGCGTGCCATCGGCGATCGCACGGCTCTGGCCATCGAGCGCGCGCGCATGACGGATGCTCTCCGCCAGCGCGAACAGAAAATCGCTGAGCTCTCCGCGCACCTGCTGCGCGTACAGGAAGAAGAACGCAAACGTATCAGCCGCGAGTTGCATGACGAGACCGGCCAGGCCTTGATGGTCGTCCGCCTGTATCTGGGGATGATGGAGTCCGCCAGCAGCGACCGCAGTACGCGTTTGAAGATCAAAGAGACGGTGGAAGTCGTGGACCGCACCATCGAAGGTATCCGGAGAATCATTGGCAAGCTGTCTCCGCTGGTGCTACAAGAGTTGGGATTGGTGGCTGCGATCCGTAAAGAAGCAAAAAACCTGGCCAAGACCAGCGGCGTGAAGACACGCGTGCTGATCGCACCCGACGTGGGACGACTGGCGCCGGGCACCGAGCAGGCCATCTATCGCGTGGTTCAGGAGGCGCTGCACAACGTCGCCAAGCACGCCAAGGCGCGCTGTGCCAGCGTCCAGATGATGCGCGAAGGGCAGATGGTGCTGGTGGTGGTGGAAGACGACGGTATCGGCATTCAAACCCGCGCTAGTTCACTGAACCGCTGTTTTGGATTGGCCGGCATCAAGGAACGTATATCCGTTCTGGGCGGGGTCGCGCGCGTGATCTCGTCTAAAGGAAAAGGAACGCGCATTGAAATCACTGTGCCCGCGGGCGAACCCGTGACAACGGAAGCTCCGCCGGCGCAGATGGCGGCCCGGGCTGTGGCGCCGCTAAATTAAAGTTTGAGAGGAATCCCCCATGCCGAAGATCAAATGTTTGCTCGTTGATGACCACACGCTGTTTCGCCAGGGCGTACGCCGCTTGCTGGAAAGCGAAAGCGATTTTGAAGTTGTGGGCGAATCGCCCGACGGCGGTGACGCCGTAGAAAAAGCCCGCGAGTTTCGCCCGGACATCGTGCTGATCGATATCGGCATGCCCGGCCTCTCGTCCTTCGAAGCGGCACGCCAGATCAAGAAGAACCGCCCGGAGACCAAGATCCTCTTCCTCACCATGTATGAAGACGAGGACTATCTGGTGCAGTGCCTGGAAGTTGGGGCCTCGGGTTACATCCTGAAAGATACACCCGCGCCGCAATTGGTCAGCGCCGTGCGCGACGTCTACAAAGGCGGGAAATACCTCAGCTCGCAGGTGCTGGGCAAACTGGTGGAAGACTTCCGCTCCCGTGTGCGCGACACGCGCTTGCGGCCGCGCATCTCCACGCTCACGCCCCGGGAACGTGAGATCCTGAAGCTTCTAGCCGAAGGCAATTCCGTGAAGGAGATTGCCGTGACCCTGGGGTTGAGTGTCAAGACCGTGGAAGCCCATAAGTTCAACCTGATGCGCAAGCTGGACATCCACAACAAAGCCCAGCTCGTTACCTACGCAATTCAGAAGAAGATCATCAAGATCCCTGTCAACCAGTAAGCCTCTCCTCCTCCAGAAAGGCCAGGGCGCCCCCCAAGGGGCGCCCTTGGCGTTTGGCCAGAAAGATAACCTGGGGCGTGTCATCCTGAGCGGAGCGCCGGTAGCATGCCCGTTTGACCGAAGCTGGCAAGCGCGGAGTCGAAGGACCCCGCGGATGTCTCAATTCGTAATTAAGGCATCAAGGCGTTCTCTCGAGACACCCTCCTGAAAACTCCCTGAATCGGCATAAAAAGAGCGATGTATCGTCGGGGTCCTTCGACTCGCGCTCGTCCCGCCGCCGCGGGACTCGCCCTCGCTCAGGATGACAGATGCAAACCTGTGTGGCTGGTCACTTCTGCGGCTTCTCTTCCGGCACTTCCTTCGCACCAGGCAGGATGCGCGATGAAGTCGCGAACTTCTTGTAGTTGGAAAACGTGTCTTCCTGTTCCACGGCTTCGTTCTTCAGAAGCGCCAGCCGTGCGCCGCCATTGATGTAAAGCCGCCGCAGCAGCCAGACTTCATTGTTCAAATGCAGGTTTTCAAACTCCAGGCGCGTGCCTTTGTGGATCCGAAACAGGAAGAGACCGAAAGAAATCGTATCAATGGTTTCAGCTTCCGCTTTCACCCAGTTGTATTCCTTCTTTTCGATCCACAGCTTGCCTTTAACTTTGGAGAGGATGTCGCCGTGCGGCTGGGTGGGGTGGAAATCTTTGCGCGGCGTGGCTTCGATTATCCAAGCATCTTCACCGCCGACCTTCTCCTCGCCGACCAGCGTGAAGTCAAAGGCATTCACCATGTCGCGAAGAAAAGCGCGCTCTTCTTCGTGCTGTTTCTTCTCCTTAGCGGCGTGCTTTTCGCGTTCTTCCTCGCTCTGGTTGCGGAGTTTTGCGAGAAACTTTTCTAATTTCTCATCTTCTTTCTTCTGGTCTGTGTCGCTGAGCGGCTTGTCGTCCTTCTGGAGCAAGCGCGAGTATTCCTGGCCGTAGTAGAAATTCACGTCATAGGTCCGGATTTCGGTGGACTTGACCTCGCCGTGTTTACCGATTTTCTTCTCGACTTCGCGTTGCTGGCAGGTGTAACTCCTGGCAAGCTCGAAAGCGCGATGGTCGGCTTCCACCGATCGGCGGACGATCTCTTTGGGATCGTTGGTTGGGGGAAGCTCGGGGGCTTTGACTTCAGGCGAAGGCGTGGCTTGCGCGCTTGGCGCCGGCGATGCTTGCTTTGGCTGATTCTGGGGCTGGATCGGAACAATCAGGGCAAGGAAGCAGACAAGAGCCTGCAAAACTACGGGCCGGCGAACGATCATACTTGTAAGACACCCTTCAGATGCAAGCTGTAGTCTAAAGTATGTTCGCAGCTGCGAGGCTCCTTAAAAGCATAATTTGCGCCCTGGGTTCCCCCTGTGCCACACTCACCTGACAGATGAGTTCACCCGCGAACCCACAGCCGGCAGCGCCCAGCGTCGCGCGTTCGGCGTTTCTGGTTGCCGCGGCGATCCTGCTGAGCCGTATCGCCGGGCTGGTGCGGGGGCGCATCCTGGCGCGCTTCTTCGGCCTCTCCTATGTCGCAGACGCGTTTGCCGCCGCGCTGCGTATCCCCAACATCCTGCAGAACCTGTTTGGCGAGGGCGTACTCTCAGCCTCGTTCATTCCCGTCTATGCGCGGTTGTTGGCCGAAGACAAAAGAGACGACGCCGGACGCGTGGCGGGTGCGATATTTTCCTTGCTGGCTCTGGCAACGTCGTTGCTGGTGCTGGCCGGGGTGCTTACGACACCCTGGCTTATCACCGTGATCGCGCCGGGCTTCCGAGGCGAAACGCGACAGCTCGCCATCCAGTTAGTCCGTATCTTTTTCCCAGGAGTCGGTCTACTGGTGCTCTCCGCCTGGTGCCTGGGGATCCTGAACAGCCATCGCCGGTTCTTCCTATCCTACGTTTCTCCAGTAGTCTGGAACGCGACCATTATTGTGGCCTTACTCGTCTTCGGCCGGCGGGTTGGGATGTCGCAACTGGCTGTGGTGGCGGCGTGGGCCTCGGTCGTCGGCAGCGCGCTGCAATTCCTCATCCAGCTTCCTGTCGTCGTCCGCCTGGCCCCGGCCATCCGTTTCTTCTTTAGCTCGATCAGCGAACACGTGCGAGCCGTGCTGCGGACCTTTGGTCCGGTGTTTATTGCCCGCGGTGTGGTGCAATTGAGCGCTTACATCGACGCGTTCCTGGCCAGCTTCCTTCCCACGGGGGCCGTGGCCGCGCTGACCAACGCTCAGGCCCTTTATGTGCTTCCCGTCAGTCTCTTTGGCATGTCCATCTCCGTGGCCGAGCTGCCGGCCATGTCGAGCGCCCTGGGAGACGAGCAGGAAGTAGCCGGCACGCTGCGTCAACGGATCGCTTCGAGCACACGCCGCATTGCCTTTTTCGTCGTGCCGTCAGCTGTGGCTTTTCTCGCCTTGGGCGATGTGATTGCCGGGGCCATCTACCAGAACAAGATGTTTACACACGCGGACACCATTTACGTCTGGGGCATCCTGGCCGGCTCGGCCGTGGGCCTGGTGGCTTCGACAATCGGCCGGCTTTATTCTTCCGCTTATTACGCTTTGCGCGACACCCGTACCCCGCTGCGCTTCGCCATTGTTCGCGTGGCTTTAACCACGCTCCTGGGATGTCTGTTCGCGTTGCCCAAAGGAGCGCCATTCTTGCCGAAGCTTCTGGGGCTCGATCCGCGGTGGGGAGCAGCCGGCCTCACCGCGTCCGCCGGCTTCGCTGCGTGGATCGAGTTCTTGCTGTTGCGGGGCGCCATGAGCCGTCGAATCGGCTCTGTGGAGACCCCTTTCGCTTACTTCGTCAAATTGTGGGGATCGGCGACGTTGGCCGCAGGGGTTGGCTGGGGATTAAGGCTGGCTTTGCATTTGCAGCGACCGATCGTCAGCGCCTTCGTAATCCTGCTTCCCTACGGTGTCGCCTATCTGGCACTGACCACGCTGATGGGAATCGAGCAAGCCAGAGATTTGGCGAGACGAGTGTGGAAGACCGGATGAGGGACAGTCAATGTTTTCGTTGCCAAGGTCGGACGCCGCCTGCGCCAACACGCAATAACCCCTTTAAAATCCTGGCGGTTGTGATCTCGACCGAGCACGAAGGAGCCCGCCGCGGCGGAGCGACTTAGTGGGAGCGGAGAGATGACGGCCCGACTTCGGCAATAGGGGTCCCTCGCTTCGCTCGGGACGTTACGAACTTAGCTGCCGATCACCCGCATTTTGTTCCAGTCGTACTCGAACTTTCGCCCGCAGTCCAGACAGACCACGTAATGCCGCGCGGGCGGCGTGGGCGGGTCCCAGTCGGAGTTAGCGGCGCGTCGCGCAGAAGAAGAAGAGGCCGCAAACGGCTGGGTAAGGTTCTTGTGGGAACAACGGATGGAGAGGAGTTGGAGTAGCTTGTTAACCATGGGGGAGATCTCGTGCGGGTTAACTTCGAGGGGCGCACTTAAAAGCGTCCCTCGTTAAGTCAGTGAAGCCGGCAATCACCGATGTGCTCAGCAATTGCCGGCAATAGTTTAAGCAGTAGCGCCGGTGGCGACGAGCGGCTCAGTCACCGAGACCGCCTCGGTCTTGGCCGCGCCATTCATCTCTTTGGCGCCGGTCTTGCGGATGTCGATTCCGCCTTTGAAGTACGCTCCGTCTTCAATGCAGATGCGCTGGCAGACAACATCGCCGCTGAGCGAGCCTTCATTGCGAATCTCGGCCCGGTCGCTGGCCGTCACGTTGCCTTTAACCTTGCCCAGGATGACGACTTCTCTGGCGTTGATGTTGGCCTGGACTTGGCCGTTGCGGCCCACGGTCACACGGTGGCCAGGAAGGTTGATGGTGCCTTCCACGCGGCCGTCAATGTATAGCGCTTCTGAGCCGCTGACCTCGCCTTTGATGACTAGCGATTTGCCGATCGTGGCCTGTTCCTGGTTGTTTACGACGGCGTTACGTGGGGCGGGGACGGGCGAGGGCTCGGTGGCCAGGGTGTTGCTGGTGTTCATGGTTGTCTTCTCCGGTTCCGGCGCGGCCGGTTTCGGTGTTGGGCTAGGCGAATTAGCGGGCTTCCACATTTCGAATACTTCCTTTCAAGTTGGCTTTTGAGTGGCGCGCAGCCAGCTTTCGCCGTCTGCCTCTCGGTTGTCAAAAAGCTGAGAAATGCCTTGAAGGCCATGGCACGTTTCTAGCCAAACCTTCTCAGTGTGCGCCAAAACTCCAGAACTGCTGGATTGGCCTGATCTTTCTAGGTCCCCGCAGGCCGACCAGGACTGCGAGGACCTGATTGTTGCGGTGTAATTATTTACACTGCTTGAGCACTTCTTATATCAGGCAAGACCCTTAGAGAAATTCCTCATTCGCGCTTAGTACTAAGATGGAGAGGATTAAGTAAACGGGCTAGAGTACGTTGGTAACGTGGATGGGAAGGGCCCCTGACTCCGGCGTTCGGTTGCTCAATGACCAATAACCAAATCGGAGTTCAACAATGAGCATGGAAACGAAAGCCGAAGCCAACCTCGAGCAGGCTGTGCCTTTCTTCGGCGTGCGAAACATCCAAGAATCGGTCCACTATTACGTTAACGGCCTCGGCTTCACCATGACCAAGAAATGGATTCACGAGGGCCAGCTGCGCTGGTGCTGGTTGGAGCGCGGGGGAGCTGCTCTCATGTTGCAGGAATTCTGGAAAGAAGGACATCATGCCGGAGCGCCCGAAGGAAAACTCGGCCAGGGCGTGTCGATCTGCTTCATGTGCCAAGACGCCCTGGCGTTCTACCGCGAGGTTACCTCTCGGGGAATCGAGGCCCAGAGGCCGTTTGTCGGGAACGCCTTGTGGGTCACGAATGTTTCCGACCCGGACGGCTACAAGCTGTGCTTTGAAAGCCCCACGGAAGCACCGGAGGAGAGCGAGTACTCAGGATAGACCGGCACTTGTTGGCGTAGAGTTAAGCAGGGATTTGGGTAAATGGGTAATTTCGTAATTGGGTAATTGGCTTTTGGGGAAGCACTTTTCAACTTTACCCAATTACCAAATTACGCCATTACCAGATCTCGGTGTTGCTTTGATCACGGAAAAAGAGCTTCTCCACTACATCGGCAAACAGCCTCGGCACATGGCCGGGTTCAAGCAGATCGTCCACGACCTGGCGCTGAGGGGCAAAGAGCGCCGGTCGTTGGAAGAGTTGTTGCACGAGCTTGCCCGGCGGCGCCAGTTGGTGGCCATCGGCAAAGAGCGGTGGGCCCTGCCGATTGCGTCCTCCGGGCAGCGGCCCGGACCAGGTGGCGGAGTCGCGCGGGGGAGGGGCGAGGACCTCGTAGCGGGTGAACTGCGCATGCACCGGGATGGCTTCGGCTTCGTCGTCCCCAATCCGGATTCTCTACCCGCGCGTGCCCGGGGCAAGCTCCAGGGCGACATCTTTGTTCCTCCGCCGGCCATCGGAAGCGCTGTGCACGGCGACCAGGTGCTGGTGGAATTGGGTCCCATCCACCACGACGGGCGCGCCGAAGGGCGCATCGTGCGCGTGGTACACCGCCGCCATGAGACCGTGGTGGGCAAGTTCCACTACGGCAGCCGCCATAACTACGTCTCCCCCATCGACGAGAAGTTGACCATGGAGATCGTCATCCCGCCGGGGATGGAACGCCCTCGGGAAGAAGAGACCCGGCATCGGGTTCTCGGGGACGAAGTGAAGCGAGGCTCCGCTCATCAAACTAGTGGAGCGCAGCCGCCCTCGGCTGCGTCGACTGTCCGCGGGCGGGGGCGCCCGCGCTCCACAAATCTTGGAGAAGGCGACCTGGAAAACATGGTCGTCGAGGTTGAGATCATTCAGTGGCCTTCGGCGTCGCAAAGCCCGCGCGGTCGCGTGATTGAGATTCTGGGCCGGGAAGACGATTTCGGGGTCGATGTGGAGATCGTTATCCGCAAGCACCATATCCGCCACGTCTTTCCCGACGCTGTGCTCGAAGAAGCCCAGGAGATCAGCCCGGTCATCCATCATCGCGAGCTTGATCGGCGGCAAGATTACCGCGATCTGCCCATCGTGACCATCGACGGCGAATCCGCCCGCGATTTTGACGACGCGGTCCTGGTCCGGCGTCTGGAGAACGGCAATTACGAGTTGCACGTCCACATTGCCGATGTGGCTCACTACGTGGAAGACGGTTCGGCCATCGACGAAGAAGCCCGCAAGCGGGGGACCTCCGTCTATTTTCCCGACCGCGCTGTGCCCATGCTGCCACTCGAGCTTTCTACGGACCTCTGCAGCCTGCGTCCGGAGGTCGAACGCCTGGTGCTCTCGTGCGTGATGGAGATTGACGGGCAAGGCGAGATCGCCGGCTACGAGCTGGCCGAAGGCGTGATCCGGTCCGCCGCCCGCATGACCTACACCGACGTCAACGCCATCATTGAAGGCGACCCTGCTTTGCGTCGCCGTTATGCGGGGCTGGCCGAAGACTTTGACTTGATGTACGAGCTGGCGAAGGTGCTCAACCATAAGCGCGTCAAGCGCGGCAGCATTGATTTCGATTTGCCCGAGCCGGTCATCAAGTTTGACGATTGGGGGCTCATGAAGAGCATTTCCCCTTCCGAGCGCAACTGGGCTCACCGGTTGATCGAGGAGTTCATGCTGGCCGCAAACGAAACCGTGGCCACGCACCTCGAGCGGCGCGGCTTTGCCAGCTTGTACCGCATCCACGAGAAGCCTGACCCCAAGCGTATCTACGAATTTGAAACCATCGCCGCCAGCTTTGGTTATTCGCTGGGCGTGGGGTCGCTGCCTGTCAAGCGCATGCAGATGCGCGCTGACAAGCGCTCCCACTACGGAAGCGGCCGCCGGCCGCCGCTGGTGGAACTGCCGGAGGAAGTCCATGTCACGCCGCGCATGTACCAGAAGCTCGCCCAGAAGATTGCCGGCAAGCCGGAAGAACGTATCCTGTCTTTCCTGATGTTGCGTTCTCTCAAGCAGGCGCGCTATTCGGAGATCAACGAAGGCCACTTCGCCCTGGCTGCGCCTGCGTACACGCACTTCACTTCCCCCATCCGGCGCTACCCGGATTTGATCGTGCATAGAATCCTGAAAGCAGTGCTGCGGGAACAGAAAGATCATGGAGAGCAACCGCCCTCGGCTGCTGATGAAGACGACCACAGGCGAGGGCGCTTGCGCTCCCCATGGTCAAAAGGAACCGACTCTGGTGGAGATAGGAGAAAACCGCTGAGAATGGTGGCTGGCCTCTCGGAACAAACCCTGCACGACATCGCCGACACCTCCAGCCAGACCGAGCGCGCCGCGGATGAAGCCGAACGCGAGCTGCTCGAATGGAAGAAGCTCCAGTTCATGGAGGACCGTCTGGGCGAAGAGTTTGACGGGCTCATCGTGAGCGTGACCAGGTTCGGGTTCTTTGTGGAGCTGAACGACCTGTTCATCGAGGGCCTGGTGCCCATCGATTCGCTGGAAGAAGATCACTACACGTTCCGCGAAAACACTCGCCAGATCATCGGCAGCCGCACGCGCAAGACATATTCGATCGGGGACAAGGCCCGCGTTCTCGTGGACCGCATCGACCACGGCCTGCGCAAGGTCCAGTTTGCCGTGGTGGAAGAGAAAGAGGCAACCAATAAGAAGCGTCGGAAGCGAGGCTAGATTTTTAATTTCAAATTTTAGATTTGAGATTTGAAATCATCACTTAATCCCCGCTGATCCCCGGAAGCGGATGCCGAACTGGCTTGCGTGCTTTGCGCAGGCTCCTCAGCCACAGGCGCACGCGGTCGAGATACAAATACACCACAGGCGTGGTGTAAAGCGTGAGCGCCTGGCTCACGATCAGCCCGCCGACAATCGCGATTCCCAGCGGCCGGCGCAACTCCGCACCTACACCTTGACCCAGGGCAAGCGGCAGTCCGCCCAGGAGTGCGGCCATGGTGGTCATCATGATCGGCCGAAAGCGCAACAGGCAGGCCTGGTAGATGGCTTCCTCCGGAGGCAGTTCGCCGGTGCGCTCCGCCTGTATAGCAAAGTCGATCATCAGGATGGCGTTCTTCTTCACGATGCCGATCAGCAGGATGATTCCGATCACCGCAATGACCGTCAGGTCGATGCCGGTGATCATCAGCGCCAGCAGCGCGCCCACACCTGCCGAGGGCAGCGTCGACAGAATGGTAATGGGATGGATCGTGCTCTCATACAACATACCCAAAACGATATAGACGGTGACCAGCGCCGCCAGGATCAGCAGCGGCTGGCTCTTGGCCGTGTCTTTGAAGGCTGCGGCTGTGCCCTGGAACCCACCGTGGATGTCGCTGGGCACTCCCATCTCAACCATCGCGTTTTCGATCGACCGTGTCGCCTTGTCGAGCGATACGCCCGATGCAGGCAGATTGAACGAGATCGTCACTGCCGGCCACAGTCCTTGATGGTTCACCTGCAGCGAAGTGTTCGAAGGCGCATAGTGCGCGAAAGCGGAGAGCGGCACCTCGGTTCCGTTGGAGGAGTGAACAAAGACGTGCTGCAGCGCGTCGGTGCCCTGCTGGAACTGCGGCGCAACCTCCATCACCACGTGATATTGGTTCAGAGGCTTGTACATCACCGAAACCTGCGACTGGCCAAAGGCATGGTAGAGAAGCGAATCGATCTGCGCCGCGGAAATGCCCAGCCGCGATGCCGTGTCACGATCGATGATGATCTGAGCCGACAATCCTTTGTTCTGCTGATCGCTATTCACGTCGCGCAGGTCGGGCAGAGTGCGTAGCTTGGCCAGGATTCGCGGAGCCCAGGTGTTCAGATCATTTAAGTCTTCCGATGTCAGTGTGTATTGAAATTGAGAATTGCTGCCGCGGCCGCCGATTTGCAGTTCCTGCTGCGCCTGCAGGAACAGGGTCGCTCCCGGAACCGACGTGAGCTTGGGTCGCAAACGGGCGATCACCTGGTCCGCCGATAATTTCCTCTCATTCATCGGCTTCAGCATGATGAACATGTTCCCGGTGTTGGAGCCACCGCCGCCGGGCCCGCCGCCGCCTGCAAAACTGCCAACGGTATCGACCGCTGGATCTTTTAACACGATCTGCGTGAGCTGCAGCATCTTGTCGCGCATGGCGCGGAAGGAAATGTCCTGCTCGCCCTGCACGCGGCCGCCCATCCTGCCCGTGTCCTGCTGCGGGAAAAAGCCTTTGGGAATGATGACGTAAAGATAAACGCTGAGCACCGCGGTGCCGATGGTGGCCAAGAGCGTGATCCTCTTATGCCGCAAGACCCAGCCCAGGCTATGCCGGTAGATGTCGAGGGTCTTCTCGAAGCACCATTCGCTGGCCTTGTAAAGCCGGCTGTGGCCTTCCCTCGGCGTGGCGCGCATGAGCTTGGCGCTCATCATCGGCGTGAGCGTGAGGGAGATCAGCAGCGACATGCCGATCGCGGTGCTCAATACCACAGCGAACTCGCGAAAGATCCGGCCCACGATTCCCTGCATGAGCAGGATGGGAATGAAGACGGCGACCAGAGACGTGCTCATGGAGAGCACAGTGAAGCCGATCTCGCGGGCGCCGCGGAACGCCGCCTGCACCGGAGTAAGTCCCTGTTCGATGTAGCGGGTGATGTCCTCGATCACTACGATGGCGTCGTCCACCACGAAACCGGTGGAGATGGCCAGCGCCATCAGTGAGAGATTGTCGATGCTATAGCCGAAGAGGTACATCACGCCGAAGGTCCCGATGAGCGAAAGCGGAACCGCTACGCTGGGGATCATGGTGGCGCGCAAGCTGCGCAGGAAAATGAAGACTACCAGCACGACCAGGAGGATTGAAATGATGAGCGTCCGCTGGATGTCATGGACGGAAGCGCGCACCGTGGTGGTGCGGTCCATAATGATGTTGAGCTTGATCGACGCTGGGATCGAGTTCTGCAGTTGCGGCAGCACCGCGCGCACATGGTCGACCGCGTCGATGATGTTCGCTCCCGGCTGGCGGAAGATGATCATCAAGACGGCGTCCTTGCCGTTGGCCCACCCGGCATTGCGCATGTCTTCCACCGAATCCTGCACGTCCGCGACGTCGGACAGCCGTACGATCCCGTTACGGTTCTGGGCCACGATGACATTCCGGTAGTCCTTGGCCTTGAAGATCTGATCGTTGTCGGTGACCTGCCAGGCATAGCTCTCATTGGTGATTTCGCCTTTGGGCTTGTTGGCATTGGCTACGCTCAACGCGTTCGATATCTGTTCCAGCCCGATCCCCATTCGGTTGAGCTCCGTGGGATTTACTTCGGCGCGCACCGCCGGTCTGGCTCCGCCTCCGACAAACACCGTGCCAATGCCCGGAACCTGGGCAATTTTCTGGGCGAGGATGGAGTCAGCCACGTCATACATGTTGGGCTTGGTTACCGCATCCGAAGTGAGTGCGACGATCAGGATCGGCGCATCGGCGGGATTGCTCTTGCGCCAGTTGGGGCGGGTGGGAAGGTTGGCCGGTAACTGTCCCAGCGACGCATTGATGGCGGCCTGTACGTCGCGCGCAGCGGCGTCGATGTTGCGGCTGAGATCGAACTGCAAAACGATGTTGGTGGACCCCAGCTGGCTGCTGGAGGTCATCTGGTTCACGCCGGCGATACGTCCGAACTGGCGCTCCAGGGGCGTAGCCACCGACGACGCCATGGTCTCCGGGCTGGCTCCCGGCAGGCCGGCGGAAACGCTGATCACCGGGTACTCCACCTGGGGTAGTGGCGCCACCGGCAGACGCGTGTAGGCCAGGATGCCGGCCAGCATCAGAGCAATGGCCAGCAACGAGGTGCCGATCGGGCGTCGAATGAATGGCGCGGAGATATTCATCTTCTTAGAAGTTGAAAATTGCCAAAATCGGGTAATTGGGTAATTGAAAAACTCACTGGCGAAAGGTTTTCAATTTTGGCAATTCCGGCGATTATGGCAATTTTGGCAATCTGTTTCACGATCAGTCTCCATGAACCGGTTGTTCCTCCGGCTCCTCCTCCGGCGTGATCACGTTTCCGAGCCTCAAGTGCGAGAAGCGCCGGCTCAGCTTGTCGAACCAGAGATAAATCACCGGCGTGGTGTACAGGGTAAACAACTGGCTCAGCAGCAGGCCGCCGATGATCGTGATGCCCAGCGGCTGGCGTAACTCCGATCCCGTGCCGCGCCCGAAAGCCAACGGCACCGCGCCCAGCAACGCGGCCATGGTCGTCATCATGATAGGACGGAAGCGCAGCAAGCTGGCCTGGTAAATGGCTTCCTCCGGTGGCTTGTTATCTTTCCGTTCGGCTTCCAGCGCAAAGTCGATCATCATGATGGCGTTCTTTTTCACAATGCCGATCAGCAGAATGATGCCTATCAGGGCCACGACGGTCAGGTCGTTGCGCGTCAGGATCAAAGCCAGAATCGCGCCCACGCCGGCAGAAGGCAGCGTGGACAGGATCGTGACCGGGTGAATGTAGCTCTCATACAGCACGCCCAGCACGATGTACACCGTGACTAACGCAGCCAGGATGAGCCACGGTTCGGTGGAAAGTGAATTCTGGAACGCCGCCGCGGTGCCCTGGAAGCTGGGATGAATGCTGGCCGGCATGCCGATTTCGCGCTCCGCCTGTGCGATGGCCTTCGTGGCGTTGCCCAGCGATTCGCCCTGGGCCAGGTTGAAGGAGACGGTTACCACCGGGAACTGTCCCTGGTGGTTGATGGACAGCGGCGTGTTCGAAGTCTCGAAATGGCTGAAAGCCGAGAGCGGCACCTGCGTTCCGGTGATCGACTTCACGTAAATCCGCGAGAGATCGGTGGGATCGTCATGGAACTGCGGCCCGACCTCGAGCACCACGTGATACTGGTTGAGCTGGGTAAAGATCGTCGATACCTGACGCTGCCCGAATGCGTCGTAGAGCGTGTCATCGATGGCCTGGGGCAGGATGCCGAAGCGCGAAGCTGTATCGCGATCGATGACCAGGTCGGCCTTGAGCCCGGCACTCTGCTGGTCGCTGGCCACGTCGCGCAGTTGCGGCAGCGTCTGCAGCTTCCTCACGATGCGCGTCGCCCAGTCGTTGAGTTCGCTGGCGTCGGCATCTTCCAGCGAATATTGAAACTGTGTGCGGCTCACGCGGTCCTCGACCGTGAGGTCCTGCACCGGCTGCATGTAGAGCGTGATGCCCTCTACCTTCGCGAGCTCGGGCTGGAGACGGCGGATGATCTCTGTGGCATCGCTGTTCCGCTGGTCGTGCGGCTTTAAGTTGATCTGGATGCGCCCGCTGTTCTGCGTGGTATTGGTTCCGTCGATACCGATAAACGATGAAAGGCTGGCGACATCAGGATCGTTCAGGATCACCTTGGCCAAATTCTGCTGCAGCTCGGACATGCGGTAGAACGAGACGCTTTGCGGGGCTTCCGATACGCCCAGGATCACGCCCGTGTCCTGCACCGGAAAGAACCCTTTGGGCACGATCACGTAGAGGCCCAACGTTAGCAGCAGCGCGCCGACCGTCGCCAGCAGCGTGGCCGTCTGGTGCTTCAGGATGAATCGCAGCGTGCGCCCATAGAACTCGATGACGCGATCGTAGAACCGTTCCGACGCCATGTAGAAGCGGCTGCGTTTCGCTTTCTTGGGATCCTTCAGGATGCGCGCCGCCATCATGGGCGTCAGCGTTAGAGAAACGAACGCCGAGATGATGATGGTCACGGCCAGCGTGACGGCGAATTCGCGGAAGAGGCGGCCCACGACGTCGCCCATGAACAGCAGCGGGATCAGCACCGCGATCAGCGAAACCGTCAGCGAGATGATGGTGAACCCGATCTGCCCGGCGCCTTTGAGCGCGGCCTCGAGCGGCGAATGGCCCTCCTCGAGGAAACGGTCGATGTTCTCGATCATTACGATAGCGTCATCCACCACAAAGCCTGTGGAGATGGTCAAGGCCATGAGCGAGAGGTTATCGAGGCTGTAGTTCAGCAGGTACATCACGCCGAACGTGCCTACAATCGAGAGCGGCACGGCGACGCTGGGGATGACCGTTGCCGGCAGATTGCGCAGAAAGAGAAAGATGACCATCACCACCAGTGCGACGGTCAGCACCAGAGAGAACTGCACGTCCCTCACCGAGGCACGGATGGTCTCAGTACGGTCCGTGAGGATCTGAACATTGACCTTCGACCCCATGGCTTCCTGCAGCCGGGGCAGCACCGCTTTCACGCGGTCGACCACGTTGATGATGTTGGCGCCCGGCTGCCGCTGGATGTTTACGATCACGGCCGGCTGCAGCACCGGCTGGTCATTCTCGAAGGTCCCCATCCATGCCGCCTGCTTCACGTTCTCGGCGCTATCGATTACCGAGGCCACGTCGCTGAGCTTGACCGGCGCGTTGTTGCGGTAGGCGACAATGACGTTCTTATATTCGGCGCTGGACAGCAACTGATCGTTGCTGTTGATGGTGAAGGCCTGGCGCTGGTTCTCGAGAATGCCCTTGGCCTGGTCCACGTTGGCCTGAGCCAGCGCCGTGCGTATGTCTTCCAGGCTCAGTCCGTAGGAGGCCAGCGCTGTAGGGTTGGCCTGAATGCGCACTGCCGGCTTTTGTCCGCCGCTGATGGAAACCATACCGACGCCGCTGAGCTGGGAAATCTTCTGCGCCATCGTGGTGTCCGCCAAATCCTCAACTTTGGATAGCGGCAGGCTGTCCGACGTCAGCCCCAGCGTGAGGATGGGAGCGTCCGCCGGATTCACTTTGCTATAGATCGGCGGATTGGGCAGGTCGCGCGGAAGAAACGTGGTTGCGGCGTTGATCGCGGCCTGCACTTCCTGCTCCGCGATGTCGATGTTTTCCTCCAGCACGAACTGCAGCGTGATCACTGAGCTGCCGTAGGAGCTGGTAGAGGTCATCTGCGACAGGCCGGGAAGCTGCCCGAACTGCCGCTCCATGGGCGCCGTGACCGAAGACGCCATCACCTCCGGTCCCGCGCCGGGATAGAACGTGGTCACCTGGATGGTGGGATAGTCGACCTGCGGCAGCGCCGAGACAGGCAGTTGCCGGTAGGCAACGACACCAACCAGCATGATGCCGATCATCAGCAGCGCGGTCGCTACCGGCCGCATGATGAAGAGTCGTGATGGACCGCCGCCGCTGGCCATGTCGTTACTGCCCCGACTCTGCAACGGACGCGGGTCTCTGTCCCGGACCACCACCTCCACCACGAATCTCCACCGGCGTGCCCGGCTGGAGCTTGTCCTGCCCGTCGGTAACCACCGATTCCCCGGACGCGATCCCCTGCGAAATCGCGGCATAGTTACCCTGGCTGAAGGAGACCGTTACCGGCCGCATCTCGGCCGTCTTGTCGGCTTTCACAGTGAAGACGTATGTGCCTTGCGGCCCGCGCTGTACCGCCGCAGCGGGAATTACCGTGCTGTTCTTGCGCACTTCGAGCAGGAGGCGCGCATTCACGAACTGGTTGGGCCACAGCGAGTTGTCATGATTGTCGAAGACGGCTTTCAGCTTGCCCGTGCCTGTCTGGGGATCGATCTGGTTGTCAATGGTCAGCAACGTCCCCGTTGCCAGCTTGGTCTGATCGTCGCGGCT
This sequence comes from Candidatus Angelobacter sp., assembly GCA_035263765.1. Lineage (GTDB taxonomy): Bacteria > Acidobacteriota > Terriglobia > Terriglobales > Acidobacteriaceae > Angelobacter. The sequence continues at coordinate 16,531 of DATFQZ010000174.1, forward strand.
ATACGCCTCGACCTGCAAGGTGCCATTCTTCATGTGCTGCGCCACGGTCTGTAAGTTGTCTTCCGGCAAAGTGAAGATCACCGCGATGGGCTGCAACTGCGTGATCACCACTAAACCGTTGGCGTCAGCGGCGTGCACCATGTTGCCCATGTCCACTTGACGCAGGCCCATGCGCCCGCTCACCGGCGCTGTGATCTGCGTGTAGCTGATGTTCAACTTCTGGTTGTCAACGTTCGCCTGGTCAGCGCGCACCGCACCTTCTAACTGGCCCACCAGCGAAGCTTGCGTGTCGTACTGTTGCTGCGGAATCACGCCGTCTTTCACCAGGCCGGCAAAGCGCTCCATGTTCAGCTTGGCGTCCTTGAGCGCACTTTGGTCCTTATAGAGCATGGCTTCTGCCTGGCTCAGCGCGACTTGGTACGGACGCGGGTCAATCACCGCGAGCAAGTCGCCCTTTTTGACTTGCTGGCCTTCACGGAATTTGATGTCCACTAACTGGCCGTCAATGCGGCTCTTCACCATCACGGTGTTGAAGGCATCTACTGAACCCAGGCCGCTCAGGTAGACCGGCAAGTCTCGCGTCTCGGCCTTGGCCACCGCCACGGGAATGGTCACGCTCATTCCCCCACGTCCGCCCGAGCCTTTCTTGCCGCCAGCGGCTTGCGGGTTTTGCGTGTTGCTGCAGCCGGCGAAAACAAACACCAAAGCGCACAGGCCTGTCCAGCCTGCCAACCGATACCACGAGCGATTGAGCATCCCTGTCCCCTGTCCTCTCTACGAGAGGAATTGCCGAATGTTTCTTTGGCGAATCTTGGCTCTCGCGGGTTTGAAATCCAGGATTCTAACTCTGGGCGAACCTTGAGTCCCCCACGACTCGCAACTCTAACAGAGCTTCCTCTATTTCTTATTTGACGGCAGGATGATAATTCTTTGGGCTAGTTTTTGTAAATAATTGTTAAGGAAAGAGTTAGGGGGCAAAGATACTTATACTTTCGCGTACCTATTGCAGATCAACGTCCAAGGCGTACACGTTGCTGAAGTTAGAGCGGATGGAGGCAAGGTACGAGCCATCGGGCGCAAAGCCCTCAAAGCTGCAGCGTATGGCGCCGGCCTGAAGAAGCGGCTTCCTGAAATCAAGAACGCGATCAATCCTTCTGCTGCGGCCATCCCAGCGAAAGATCGCTTCCTGGGGGTCCAGGAGGTCCTGAAAATAAAGCTCGCGGCTGTCGGCTCCCCACTGATAACGACCCAGGTGTCGTGCTGTGGCTAATTGTGTCCATTCCCGCCGGCGGGGATCAAACAGCTGCACCATCTTAAAATCGGCGGACACCGCAGCCAAGTAGCGACCATCTGGCGACCAACGCGGTTGAATCAAACCCGCGGAGCCGGGCACTTTGGAAATCTCACCGCTTTTCAAAAGGACGATCGACATCTCGCTGTTCGGGCCCGACGGTTCAAGGGCGTCGAGGACGATAGACTCGCCGTCCGGCATCCAATCGGCGAACGATGTGTAAATGTCTTTTGCTACCTGCGAAGGCGCGCCTCCGTCGCGCGCCACGATATAGGGAGTGAGTTGCGAGCCGGGTGTCTTGCCGACAAACAGGATCTGTTTCCCATCCGGCGACCAGCGCGGCCAGGTTGCCCGCAGCGGAGGCGAGGTGAGCTGCATGCGTTCGGTTCCGTCGCGCCGGCATCGCCACACCGTTTCGGCAAAATCGAGGTAGGCCATCCACTCGCCATCTCGCGAGAGGGCTACCTCCATGCCGGACAGCGGGAAAGGAAGAAAGTCTCCCAGCTTCGCATCATAGCGAAATAGCTTTTCCTGGTTCTGAACGCCGAACGCGAAGATTCGCTTGCCATCCACGCTTGACGCCGGCGTTGAGAAATCATTGGGACCACCGGTAAGACGCACAGGTTTCGCTTGTGCCTGAAACAAGCCTTCCGGTTCGCGCAGCACCCACAGTTCCTCCTTACCGTCGCGAATGGCGGAGAAAACATAGTCTTTGCCGTTGGGCATCCAGGCGCCGCAGCATTCGGCGTGAGTGCTGTTCCAATCCGGTAAGAGCAGATGCGGGCCATCGCCGTCACTGGAGGCTTCCCAAAGAGAAAGATCTCCCTTGGGATCAGTGACAGTGAAGCGGACCGCTCGGCCATCCGGACGCCAGGAAAAATCCACGGCTCTGCCGTCCACCGAGAACCAATGACGCCGGTTTCCGCCGTCCAGCTCAACCGAAAACAGTTCTCCGTTGCGCGTGGCCAGGACTCGCTTGCCGTCGGGAAACCAGACTGCGTCATCGACTGTAACGTCCCCCACGCGGCGTGGCGGGCCTCCCTGTGCGGGCATGGTCCACAAGGGCATGTTGCCGGCCAGGTCCACGAAGCTGCCAATCAAGAATTCAGCGCGGTCTGGAGACAGGCCAAAGATTTTCGTGTTGGGGAATGGCACAGCCACCGTTCTTGGCTCGCCCCCGGTCACGGAGGTTTGCATCAGCGACCAAGCGGCACCCTGTCTCTCGAGAAAATAAATACGGGAACCGTCCGCCTGGATGCCACCCCACGGCTCGGCTCTTCCGGAACTTGTGATGGCGGTTGTACGGAGCAGCCTGGGCTCCGACGGTGCCGTGATCCACTGAAAAGAGAGCGTGGCCGCCAAAAAAATGCCCAGGCCGGCTACGACGAAGGCCATCCGCTTCAGCGGACCGGCGGCACGGCGGTCAGGCGGCTCTGCCGGCGTCTCTTGAGAAGGCGCTTCCTTCCCTGTAGGCGGAGTGTCCAACACGCGCACGGGCAAAGTAAACCGGTAACCGCGTTTCGGCACGGTCTGGATGACTTGTACGTCGTCTGCATTCCCGCCGAGGGCTCTGCGGAGCTGGGAAATGTTTTGGGCCAGGGCCACTTCCTCCACGAAAACCCCAGGCCAGAGCTGCTTGATGAAGTCATCTTTAGTAATCAACTGCCCGGCATTCTGGACCAGGATGACGAGGGTATCAAAGACCTTGGGCGCAAGGGGTACGGGTTGTCCCTGACGTGTCAGCAAGTGCTCCGCCGGATGCAGGCGGAAGTCGCCGAAGACGTATATCTCCTTGCCAGGGCTGGACATAGATTTACCGCGCTCAAAAAGTGCTCAGAATTCTATCAAGAAATCTCTAAGGTTTCGTCAAGACTCCGCCTGGCCAATCGCTCATAGTCATCCCTCCGCGGCGCCAATAACTGCCTCAAGAAGGAGAACTGAAAATGCCGGACTATCAGCCAATCTGGCTTTACGCCATTCCGAATGACGGCTTGTTGCGCTGGTATCGCAAAAACAGCCCTGCGTCGCCCTGGCAAGGCCCGAAACAAGTCAGTTTCAACTGGCAAAACATGATCGACGTCTTTCCCGCAGGCGGAAATCGCTTCTTTAGCGTCTGGCATAACGGCGACCTCTTGTGGTATCGGCACAACGGTTTCAACGACGGCTCCGAGGACTGGGATATTTCAACCCCCATGGGAGCTGGATGGAACCAGTTCAGCAAACGCTTCTCCGGTAACGACGGCATTGTATACGCCATCCAGCCGGATGGCTCGCTCCTCTGGCATCGCTATAGAAACTACCGCAACGGCTGGCCGACGGACACCTGGGAAGGCCCCAAGGTTGTCGGCTCCGCATGGTCGCACTTCACGCAAGTCTTTTCCATGGGAGAAGGCGTCATTTACGCCGTCAAGTCCGACGGCACGCTGCTTTGGTATCGCCACACTGGCTATCAGGATGGCACCGCATCTTGGACCGGACCCAAGACTGTCGGCTCGGGATGGCAACAGTTCAGCACCATTCTTCCCGTGGGCGGGGGGGTGATCCTCGCCGTGAAGTCCGACGGCTCCATCGGCACCATGCTGCGGTACAAACACGTCAACTACCTCCAAGGCGTTTCCCTGACCGGCAAGAAACTCACCGCGCAGATGACCGCGCTATGGGAAGACCCAATAGAGATTGGCAGCGGCTTTTTCGGTTTCCGCCAAATTTTTGCGCTGCTTCCGGAAACGACAAGCGACGGACCTTAAGCGCAAACCCGGCAGAGTGAGACCCACGCTGAGGAAAGAGAAACGAAAAACACTAAGGAGGAGACTGGATCATGACAAGAAAGATTAATGTGCGCGCGTGGTGGTTGGTGATGGTGGCGGCTGCGGGTTCTATGTTCGCGGTCCCCATCCAGGCCCAACTCATCTGCGGAGTAAGTGCAACTGGAGGCGAGCCGCAAGGTGGTGGGAGTGCCACAGCCACCGGCTCGATAAATAACTTTGCGTGTGGTGACTTCGCGAATGCCAGCGGCGCCCTCGGCAGTGCCAACACTGCAATCGGGCAAACCGCCGACGCCCGCGGCGACTTCAGCTTCAATACAGCGGTTGGCCGCAGCAACGCCCGCGGCAACAGCAGCGTAAATACCGCCAGCGGAGAAGCCGCCGACGCGCACGGCGACCAGAGTGCCAACACGGCTACCGGAGCCATAGCCGACGCCCACGGCAACACCAGCAACAATACGGCCACGGGCATTAATGCCCGCGCTTTTGGTGATAACAGCAGCAACGTGGCTATGGGACTGAGCGCCGATGCTCATGGCAATGGAACCAGCAACACTGCCGTCGGCGCCAACTCGCTGGCCGCGAATAATTCGGCCGCCTTCGGCGCCGGCGCCCAAGCTGCCTTCGTCAACTCCGCGGCTTTCGGCGTTGGCGCCAAAGCCACGCGCGCCAATCAGCAGGTCTTCGGCACGGCCACGAATACGTACACCATGCCCGGCCTGACTTCGGCGGCCAGCAAAGCCGCGCAAAGCGGTCCCACTCAGGTGGTCACTACCGACGCTTTCGGCAACTTGGGCACCACGGCGCCTTCCACCCTGGGTCTGGCATCGGGCGCTGATCTCAGCGCGCTGACCCGACAAGTTCGCAAGAGCTACACCGGCATCTCCATGGCCTTTGCCTTGGCTGGGGTGCCCACCCTGCTGCCGGGGAAGAAGTTTGCCCTGTCCGCGAACTGGGGCACCTTCGAAAACGAAAATGGAGCGGCGCTTAGCGGAGTAATGCGCGTGTATCGCGATATGCAGCTCAATGCCAGCTTTGCTTACGGGTTCAGAGACAACGTTCCCGGCGGTCGCATCGGCGTGAGCTACCAGTGGTGAAAGGAGCATTGCTGCAGTCAACAGATAAGGGAGGTTTGATGATGTCCGAGAAAATGCAGATTGACGAAGCGCGTACGTGGTGGTTGGTGATATTGGCAGTGGTGGCTTGGGGGTTTGTTTGCTGTGTCCCTGTCCAGGCGCAGTTTGTGTGCGCCGGGAGTTCAGACGGAGCTGCGCCGCTGACAGGCCAGGGTGCCGAAGCCACAGGGTCAACAGCCAACGTGGCCTGCGGGTTCGCCGCCGGCGCTGACGGCAACGGCGGCGCCAACACGGCGGTTGGGACCTTCGCCAGCGCCCAAGGCGACAACGGCCTGAATGTCGCGGTCGGAACCTTTTCCTTCGCCGATGGCAACAACAGCGGCAATACGGCCAGCGGCAGCTTTGCCGATGCTCATGGCGAAAACAGCGACAATACCGCGAGTGGGTTCGTCGCCAAAGCTTTCGGTGCCGGTAGCGCCAATACCGCCACCGGCTTTAAGGCCAACGCCAGCGGTAACGCGAGCTTCAACACGGCAACTGGAAGAACGGCAAACGCGATGGGCGATAATAGCGACAATACGGCCACCGGGGTCTCTGCCGATGCCCATGGCAATACCAGCGCCAACACTGCCACCGGGGTTAACGCCAATGCAAGTGGCGACAATAGCGACAATACGGCCACCGGCCCGAGCGCCTTCGCGTTTGGTAGCAGCAGCAGTAACGTAGCGATGGGGAATTCTGCCGTCGCCTCCGGCAACGGCAGCAGCAACATAGCTATAGGTGATCACTCCGACGCCCGCGGCGATAACAGCAACAACATCGCTATCGGCGCGAACTCGCGCGCGGCGAGTAACTCCGTCGCTTTCGGAACCGGCGCTCAGGCCGCGTTTGTCAACTCCGCGGCGTTTGGCAACGGAGCTGTGGCAACACGCGCCAATCAGCAAGTCTTCGGCAGCCTCTCTAACACCTACACCCTGCCGGGGCTGCCTTTAGCCGCCAGCAATGCCGCGCAGAGTGGCGCCACGAAGGTAGTCACTACTGACGGTTTCGGTAACCTGGGCACCATGCCCTTCACGAGTCTGGGGCTTGCTTCTGCCAGCGATCTTGCGACCCTCAGCGTAAGTGTGGATCAACTCAGCCGCCGCGTGAGCAAGGCCAACACGGGCGTGGCGATGGCGTTCGCCATGGCCGGCGTGCCCACTCTCTTGCCCAACGAGAAGTTCGCCTTCACTACCAACTGGGGAACATTCCAGGGTGAGAACGGTGCGGCTTTGAGCGGCGCCGTGCGCATTTATCGCAACGTGCAGTTGCAAGGTAGCTTCGCTTACGGCTTCCGCGAAAACATGGCTGGCGGCCATGCCGGTCTGCGGTTCGGTTTCTAGGAGAAGGAGAGAACCATGAAGGACAATCTGACCTGCACTCTTGCTCCCAATCTGCGGAGTCGGCTGATGATAGCCACGGCCTTGTTCCTGGCCATGGAACTACCCGCTTTGGCGCAACCGAATTTGACTCAAACCTCTGCACCGGAGTCACGTACCGCTGGGCCGGACAAGCCCGCTACGTCGCCCCAGCCGGCCATCCGTCAGGAGCAAGCGCTGTATCTGGTTCGCTCCACCCTGCTCACCTTGAACGACGCCAACCACTCCGGGAACTACACTGTACTGCGGGACTTAGCCGCGCCCGACTTTCAGGCCAGAAACTCCTCCGCCGATCTGGCGCAGAGTTTTGCCGACCTGCGCCGCCGCAACTTCGATCTGTTTGCCGCCGCCCTGATCGCTCCGCAATTTACGGCCGAACCGGCGTTGGACGGGAGTGGAAAATTGCGTATGGCAGGCTTTTTCCCCACCCGTCCGCTGCGCATCAATTTCGACTTGAAGTTTCAGAATGTGAACGGGCAATGGCGGCTGTTTGCTGTAGCAGTGGCCACGCCTGAAGCTCCGGCCATCCAGTCGCAACTCAACCGTCCTACGGTCCCGCGGCACAGTGCGGGACCATTCTACGGTTACCGTATCCTTTCCGGGATCGCTGGATGGCGGTGGTGAAGAGCGGGCGGCGATCACAGGCGAGAACGCTTCGCATCCGATATACCGCACAATTGGGGACACCGATCGCGGCGATGACGTGCGATGACGGCGATCGACCTTACTCTGGCGGCGCCGCCCCCTGCGGAACGGTCCAGATCTGCACGGTACGTCCTGGTGTGGCGCCGGTTTTGGTCTGCAGCCGAGCGGCATCAATGCCCTTGGACTTGGTCAAGTATGTCTTGGCATTTTCCGCGCGCTGGGTGGCCAAGCGTGACGGTTCCTTCTCTTCAGCCGCGCCAGAAAGCACTGCGGTGCTGTTGGGATCCTGCTGAAGTTTCAGGGCCACATCATCCAGCACAGCCTTGGAGCGGTTGTCGACGTATGCGCTCATGGGCTTGAACTCAAGGTCCGTCATCTTCTGCGCGGTGGGCTTTGCCGCAATCGGCGCTTCGACATTCACCGTCGTCACGGCGGTGGCGCTCAGCTGCCGGTCGTCGAACGCAGTGGCGCGGACGGCTATGGGTCCGGCGCCGGCGTCGGTGGTATCCAGATGAGCCTGGTTGTGGCTGGAAGAAAGCTTGCCGCCGTTAGCGACGAATGTGATGTTGAGCGGCCGATTGTCCGGACTGGTGGCGTCGCAAGTGATGGTGGAGCTTTCACCCATGCGCACGCTGACCGGCGCAGCCGTGCAGGTGATGCGCGGCGGGGCGGCGGCGGCCATCTCGGAAGGTGGTGCGCCCACAGAGGAGGGCGGCTGGGTGGCTGAAGGCGTGGTCACCGGCTGGACTTCCGGCGCGGCGCTCACGTCCATGAGCTCAACCCCATCGCCCACGTGGATGTCCTCCAACGCGGTAAGCACCATAGCCGTCGAGCTTTTCCTGTTTACGTTGAGCACGATCATGTCGCCCAGAGTGCGGCGCGGCAGCGAAGAGACATCACCGCGTGAAAACTTTTCCGGATTCTTCTGCGTCTCTTCGTTGTAGTTGGCTTTGGTAGAAAGGCCGGCCTCGGGATCGTTGTAGGTGGCAGAGTATGTGCGCGTGGCTTTGAAATAATCGCCGACTTTCACCCCTTTATCTGAGCCTATGTTGAGATACACCGCGTACTTGGAACCGGCCATCCCATCGAAGTCTTTGGCCATGATGATGCGGCCCTGGGTCTTCCCGCTCGGCGGAGCATAACGATCCAGAGTCACGGAGCGGAACAAAGGCGCTTGTCGCTCCACAAAAGGAACGGCCAGATCGCCTATGACGAAGTCAGCGCAGCTTAGCTCGGGAACCGCGACGGCAGTGTTTTTCTGCACGTCAATCACTCTGACGTAGCCCAGTTCAAAATACGGTTCGCCCGCCTCGCGAATCGCACCACGCTGCCCGTGATAGTACTCATAGTGATTGGGATCTCTTGCGTGGCGAAGAATCGTGAATCGGTCGCCTTCCTTTATGTTGGGGCCGTGGAGATAAACCCTGTCAGTGGTGCCGGCATAACGGGTCTGATCCGGGCTGTTCCATCCCGCAGCCACGAAGTGGTCGGTAGGAACTTTGTCGGCGGTGATGAAACCGGCGCAATACATATCCGCCGTTGTTGGTGAATTGCCGATGTTGAGGTTGGTGCGTTGGCCTTTCTGAGCCGGTACCGAAGCTGTGGTCTGTGCCCAACCCGTCACCGCCAATGTCAACACTAGGAGCAGTCCCGTTTTCTTCATACTTCCTCCCCAAATAGCCTGAAGGGCAAACACGCGTCCTCGAAAGGGCGCACGCATCCCCGCGGGCTGGAACATATAACAGGTTTTCCTTGGACTTCAACTAAACTCTTATTTACTTAGAAGATACACTTGATTACAGAAGTGCATTCCCTTCTTGCATTCCGTTGTTGCATCTGTGATTTTTGCTCACGTATGATGGCCGTCCTCATTTGTTCTTTAATGAGATGAATGGAAATAACGTCAGTCTGGCGCCTAGGTTTCTGCCCGCGCGGCTGCCGCGGATGTGTGTGCCTGTCTGGGCCACCAACCCCGCTGACTTGATGCAGAAAGCCGACAACGTTGTAAGGGATAACTCCTTTATTGAGTTCAGGTTAGACTACCTTTCGAAACCCGGCTTGGCGCTTCCCAAGCTCAAGACCTTTGTCGAATTCCACCCCGAAGCCCTGCTCATTGGGACCTGCCGCCGGGCCGCCAACGGAGGCAAGTTCCGGGGTTCGGTGGCTTCCCAGGTCGATGTCTTGGCCAAGGCCGCCAATCAGGGCTGCCACCTGCTGGACGTTGAGTTGGAAACCGCGGCGCGCCTGAAACCTGCCGACTTCGCCCGCCTACGACGTTCCGCCAACCTGATCCTGTCCTATCACGACTTCCGCGGCACGAAGCGGCTGGAAGAGACTTTCGCCAAGATGAAGCAATATCCCGCCGACTTCTTCAAGGTCGTCACCACCGCCAATTCGCTCTACGACAACGTGGTGATGATGAAGTTCCTGGAGAAGTACAGCCACGCGCATTCGCTGGTGGGCCTGTGTATGGGCGAACAAGGGATCATCAGCCGCGTGCTGGCGGTGCGCGCTGGCAGCCAGTTCACATTTGCCGCGGCCAACCCTGGGGAAGAAACTGCTCCCGGACAAATTGCCGCGCGCACCCTTCGCGAAACCTACCGCATTGAGCAGGTGGACGCGGCCACCAAGGTATACGGCGTGGCCGGCGATCCGGTCGCGCATTCGCTTTCGCCGCTTATGCTGAACACCGCGTTCCGTCGCGAAAACGTGAACGGTGTGTATCTCTCGCTGCATGCTAAAGCTCTGGATGACCTGATGGCTTGCGTGCGCGATATTCCGATCAACGGCCTCAGCGTGACCATGCCCTACAAAGAGCAGATCATGAAACATCTGGACAAAACGGACCCGTTGACGACCAAGATCGGCGCCTGCAACACGGTAGTCCGCTCCCAGGACGGCAAGCTCTACGGCTTCAATACTGATATCGCCGGCGCAGTCCGTCCGCTCGAACTCCGCGTCCGCCTGCAAGGCGCGCGCATCCTGGTCCTGGGCGCGGGTGGCGCCGCGCGCGCTGCGGTCTTTGGACTGAAAGAGCGCGGAGCCGATGTTTACATTTTGAATCGCACGGCTGGCCCTGCGCAAAAACTGGCCAAACAGGCTCGCGCCAAAGCCATCAACCGGACTTTGCTCAAGAAGCTGGAATTTGAGGTGATTATCAATGCTACGCCCGCGGGCATGGATGGTAACCGCGAACCCATGCCACTTTCCGAAGCAGAGATGAAGGCGCGCTACTTCTTTGAAATGGTCTATACGCCGCCGGAAACCAAGATGGTCAAGATGGCCCGAGCCAAAGGCATGCATGTGATCCTGGGATCGGAGATGTTCGTCCAGCAGGGCGCGCGACAGTTCGAAATCTGGAGTGGCAAACCGGCGCCCGTCGGGGAGATGCAGCGCGTGGTCGATTTCGCCCTGGCCCAGCACGCGGCCCAGAAGAATTCAGAAAACAACAAAAAGAAACACAAGAAGAGCAAATAGCAATTGGCCGATAGCAATTAGCTCAGCTAAAGCCAGACCTGGAATCTTCCGTCTGTACATGGTCCTTTCGTCGAGCTTTAGCTGTGCTAGTTGCCAATTGCTATTTGCTAACTGCTCCTAATTGCCTCCCGGTGTCTTGGCCACGTCGCCGACTTTTACCGGACCGGTGCCATTGAAGGTCACGGTCGTAGAGTTGGCGTCGATCTCCGTCACAGTCGCGTCGCCGATCTTGGCGGTCACTGTCTTCAGGATCTTGCCCGTAGCGGGATCCTTCACGGTGCGCACCGCGCGGCTGATCTCCAGAGCGTCTCCGACCCGCAAGCCGGAACGGCTGCCTACGTTGAGGATCAGGGTGTTGCCGCTCACATCGGCCACCAGGGCGCTCACTTCCGCCTTGTGCGTAGGCAGGTTGCCGGACGCGGCGTCGAGCTGGTCGCCGGTGGAAGTCACCGCCTGGTTCACGGCTTCGCCCAGAATGGTTTCGCCGAAATTCTTGCTGCTCATGTCAAACGCGCCGGCCCCTGCGCCGCCGCCACCGCCACCCGCGCCAACCAGCGATGCGCCGCCGCGTTTGGATTCGCCGTTGCCGGTCACCGCCGCCAGGATTTCCGCTGTACTGGTGTCAATCAGGCGCGCGGTAATGCCGCAGACGGCTTTGGCGTCGCGCTTCTGCACGCCGCCCAATCCGAACTTGCCCAGCCCAAATCCGCCACCGCCCACGGTAGTGCTCTTGTCGTCACGGCCGAACTTGGTGATGGAGCCGACGATGATGGCATCCACGCCCAACACCTTGCCGATCCGGGACGCGGTAGCGGGATCGGCGCGATCACTGTTGTTGAAATTCTGCTCGGCCAGAATCTTGTCCAACTGTTTGCGTTCGATCACGCGATATTTGCCGTCCTGCACGAGCTTTTGCACCAGGAGATCGGCTACGCCTTTGCCCACGTCCTGGTCTGTGCCCCAAATCGCGGTCACGTACGAGCGCACGGTTCCATAGTCAAAATCAAGCACGGCCACACGTTTCTTCTGCGGTGCCTGTTGCGCGGCGCAGGTTATGGCCAGAAGAAAGAAAATGCACACAACACGAACAGTTCGAGACATAAGTCTCCCTCCCCAAAGAATTGCAACGGATAATGACCTGGACGTTCTGGACAAACTCTAGCATCAACCCAGGTGCTTCTCAACCAATGTTTTCGGGTGGTTAGAAGACCGAGGTAACCGGGCTTACCGGGAGCCGTCATCACTTTTTTGTGGCCCGCAGCCTGTAGAATTGCCGATCCCCCGAAGGGGCCAGTAAGATATTTGGTTGCGCTCTTGAAGGCGCGATCCAGCGATGAGCGAACCGAAACTCAAACCGGAAGCCGCTGTTCCGGCCGAACCCGCGGCCACGCCTACCCAATCCAACTTCATCCGCGAGATCATCCGCGACGACCTGAAGACCAGCAAATACAACGGCCGTGTTTGGACCCGCTTTCCGCCCGAGCCGAACGGCTACCTGCACATTGGGCACGCCAAGGCCATCTGCCTGGACTTCGGGCTGGCTGACGAATTTCGCGGCGGCACCAACCTGCGCTTTGACGACACGAATCCGGAAAAGGAAGAGACCGAGTACGTCGAATCCATCCAGGAGGACGTACGCTGGCTGGGCTTCGAGTGGGAAAACCTCTACTACGCCTCCGATTATTTCCAGCAGCTTTACGACTGGGCAATCCAGCTCATCAAGGCCGGCAAAGCCTACGTCTGCGACCTGAGCGCTGACGAAGTCCGCCGCTACCGCGGCACGCTGACCGAGCCCGGCAAAGAGAGCCCGTACCGCAACCGGTCGGTTGAAGAAAACCTTGATCTATTTGCGCGTATGAAAGCCGGCGACTTCCCTGACGGATCGCGAACACTCCGGGCCAAGATCGACATGGCCGCGCCGAACCTGAATATGCGTGACCCAGTGATGTACCGCATCGTGCATGCCGAGCACCATCGCACCGGAAACAAATGGTGCATCTATCCCATGTACGACTACGCACATGGGCAGTCGGACTCGCTCGAGAAGATCACGCACTCCATGTGCACGCTGGAGTTTGAAGACCATCGGCCCCTGTATAACTGGTACATCCAGGCGCTGGGCATCTTCCCTTCGCAGCAGATCGAATTTGATCGCCTCAACCTGACGTACACGCTGCTGAGCAAGCGCAAGCTGCTGCAGTTGGTGCAGGAGAAACGCGTGCGCGGCTGGGACGATCCCCGCATGCCCACGCTCTCCGGGATCCGCCGCCGCGGTTACACGCCGGAAGCGCTGCGCAACTTCGTCGCCAATATCGGAGTGACCAAAACCAACGGGACCATTGAGCTGGCCATGCTCGAACATTTCGTGCGCGAAGATCTGAATCGGCGCGCGCCACGGGTGATGGCCGTGCTCAAGCCGCTGAAAGTTGTCATCGACAACTATCCACAAGGCCAGTCGGAAGAAATGGACGCGGTCAACAACCCGGAAGACGCAAGCGCCGGTACGCGCAAAGTCCCGTTCGGCCGTGTGCTGTACATCGAACAGGACGACTTCCGCGAAGATCCACCCAAAGGATATTTCCGCCTTTCGCCGGGCAAGGAAGTGCGGCTGCGCTACGCCTATTTCATCACCGCGAAAAGCGTAGTCAAGAACCAGCAGGGAGAAATTGTCGAAGTTCATTGCACGTACGATCCGGCCACACGTGGCGGCAACGCGCCTGACGGGCGGAAGGTGAAGTCGACCATCCATTGGGTCTCCGCTGAACACGCTTTCGACGCCGAAGTGCGCGTGTACGACAATCTGTTCAGCAAAGAGAATCCGGGTGATGTTCCGGAAGGCCAGGACTTCACCGCGAATCTGAATCCGAACTCGCTCGAGATCGTCAGCAACGCCAAGCTCGAGCCTTCGCTCAAGGGCGCGAATAGTGGCGATCGCTATCAGTTCGAGCGCCTGGGATACTACTGCGTGGACCCGGATTCGACGCCGGGCAAGCTGGTCTTCAACCGCACGGTGGCCTTGAAAGATACCTGGGCGAAGAAGCAGGCGGCCGGCAATCAGCCATCGGCAAGATAACGAAATCTGCCCAGCCGGTAAGTGCTAGGCACAGTTGGCTGCGGGGTGGAGTGCGGCAAGTCCTGTTCCTGAGCCTGCTGATTTCTTTCGTCCCACGGCGAAGCGGTAAGCCTCATCGTAAGCACGGCCGATCACAGCGACGTTGCGCGTCTCCAGCAGGTGGGCATGTCCGGTCCGGGCGAGAGCGCTAAGGAAATCAGGATGCCCTCCCAGAAATGCCATCCGGCCAGCCAGGTCGCGAGCGTTGTTAGCGTCAAACCACAAGCAGCCGCGGCCGCTCGAACTGACGTCACGATTGCGAGGCAGGTCGGCGGCGAGCAGTGCGAGGCCGTGGCGCATCGCTTTCAGGCAGACCTCGTTGGGGCGCCGGGCAGAGGCAGCGTCGGCCGGCCGGTTTCCCAGGGCAATGACGACCTGCGCGTTACGCCACGCAAGCGAGGCTTCACCAGGGTCGATGAGCCGGACCTGCCGGGTGATCTCCAAGCCGCCCACACGTTCAAGGAGGGTGGGGCGAAGGGAGGCAGGCGTTTCCAACAGGAGCCGGATCTCGGGCGCATCCTGCCGGGCTGCGGCAAAGCCCTCCAGCACCAGCAAGGACGAAGCCATCATTTTTTCCCGCGACGAAGCGGGCTGGGGCACCAGAAAAGTGACGGTTGCCGGAGCAGTGGTGGGAGTTTTCGAACTCACGGGAACCGGTTCGTCGTCCGGACGCAGGGGATCTGGTACTAGAAAAATGCTCTCGACAAGCGCACCTCGTTCTTGTGCAGCTTCCTTCATTCCGAGGGAGTGGACAATCACGGCAGCGGCGCGGGAGAGCACGAACTGTTCGGCGGCGCGGAAGGAACGTCCTATCCAGCTCCCCGGATTGCACTGTCCGGAGTCCAGAGCCAGCTCGTCGATGCAGTCCTGAAGATCGTAGACAACGCAACCGCAGCTCCGCACCGCCGCCATGCCCGCAGCAAAGGAGTGGGCATGGACCAAGTCGGCACTCGTTTCCGGGGTGCAATCCAGAATCGCCTTGCGCCAACTGCGCACGTCCTGCCAGGAGCGCAGCAAGGTGATTGGATGAGGCGGCCCGGGATCTTTGCCGGAAAGATACAGCTCCGCGGAGCCCGCGCCATGCGGGGTTACGATGTACGGGAACATGCCCACGGCAACTTGGCCTTCCACCACAGGCAGCACGTCGCGTGCAAATTCGCAGGCATGGATCACGCGCCAGCTTCGGGCCCGCGCCTGGCTCGCGGCCGGCAGGCCGGAGTCCGGGACCATGGTTGCGCAATGAGCAGGCGCCAGCATCACGGGCCTTACGACACTTTCTTTTTCTCGCGTCGAGTCAGGTCGGAAAAACAGACCACGCGGTTCCGTCCTTCGCGTTTGGCTGCATAAAGCGCCGCGTCTGAAGCCTCAATCAGCTCACGCTTGAATCGGGCATCGCTCTCATACACTGACACGCCGATGCTGATGGTGAGGCGGCGAAGCGACCTGGGCGAACCGGTCAGGAACTTTGCTTGCTCCACCGCGTGGCGCAGGCGTTCCGCGACGTACATGGCGCCGAGTTGTGTGGTTTCCGGTAGAACGATGACAAACTCTTCGCCGCCATAGCGGGCCACGGTATCCACTTCGCGCATATCTTTGACCAGTATGGAAGCCACATCACGCAAGACCTGATCACCCGCGTGGTGTCCCAAACTGTCATTGAGCTCTTTGAAATGATCGATGTCGACCATCAACAGGGCGAATTTCTGCCGGCGGCGCTCGGCGCGCTTGAATTCCAAATCCAGCTGCTGCTCGAAATATCCGCGGGTCCGCAAGCCCGTCAGATAATCGGTAAAGGCAAAACGTACCAGGTCCTCGCTCGACGACTCGCGAATCAGCAGGTTTTCTGCGATCAAGGCCAGCAACCACAGCAGTTGCGCGTCTTCCTGGGTAAAACCATCCGGCGAAGCGGAGAAGAGCTGCAATGAACCACGCACCCGGTTGCTGACAAACAAGGGTAGTGTCAGGACGGATGCAGAGCCGGCAATATCCAACAGAGCGTCCACTGGAGCGTGCTGGCCGCGGGCAACCCGCAACGGCCGCCCGTACCTTGCTGCCCACAAATTCAACAAGTTGCTGTCGCCTTCGACAGGTGGTGTTTCGGCAAAGCCACGCCATCTCCGGAGCTGCATGTGCTCCTGGCCTTCATCCCAGAACACTATCGCTTTGTCGTACTCAACCATCTCCGCCGCCAGATCACAGAGCAAGGTGAGCGCGGCTTCAAACTGCATGGGAAGGCCCGCCAGCATGCTCAGACGTAGCAAAACGTTGACATGCGTCCACCGCTTCTGGATGGTTTCAATCGAGAGTTCGGAATAAACCTCGGTTACAAACCGTTCGCCGACACACGCAGGTTGTGCCAACACTGTGGACACCATGGGGAGGGCTTCCTTAGAAAACACGCTGGGCGGTTGTCCCGCCCTGTTCTGTTGAGATGCTGTTTCCAGCCTCAGGGAAACTTTTAAGAGACCATAAAAAGTGTAGGAACCTTTTGAAGCAATCTCACGCCGCCGCAATGATCGAGCAATGTGGCAGCGATCACTGTGGACCCTAGACAGCTTGCTCGATAATTCTATGTAAACCATTGATAAACAAAATAGTTATCACACCGACCCGCGATCTCCTGTTGGTTCGCGTTAATCAAGGAAAGATTAAAAAATCTTACAGTTCATGCACACTCTCTGTTGCATTTCAGCTCTCGTCAGCATAGGATAGCTCTGGACGGACCGGAAAACCCGCTGGTTCAGTTCAATCAGAAGCTCTTCGCAGTATTTCGCCCGTTTAGACAAATTCAACCGCCGGCCCACAAGGTTTTTCCGACAGGAGAAGCATCCGATGGCATGGTACGCGTACTGCATCGTTGAGCAGCAAGCATTTCAAATTGGTTTCCGAGCCCGCCGCCCTCTTCCCGTAGAAAACTTAAAAGGAATCGGCGATGCGCAAACCTTTGCGTATCCCAGCGGGGAGTTCTCCGTCATCGTCAGCGAGTACATCCCCACGGCGGACCTTGGGCAGTCTGCGTTGCTGCAACATGCCCATGTGGTTAGCGAATGTTTTAAGCGGACCACGGTGCTGCCCTTCCGCTTCGGCACGGTGTTTGACACCGATGAGGCCCTACGCCGCGCTGTCCGGCTCAACCGAAAGGCCTTTTTAGAAAGTGTTGTCAAACTCAAGGGCAAAGCTGAAATGCACCTGAAGCTTCTGATCAAAGACGGGTCCATGCGTGAGGCGCTCCAGGAAATCGAGCTGCCCGCTACCGTGGGCAGCGAGTATCTGAGCAAGCTGCGGGAAAAAGCCGTTCGCCAACGTGAGCGCCACACCAAGGCCCGCGCGCTCTCCGTGCAGGTGCACAAGATTTTTGACCCGCTCGACCAGGACGTTTGCTGCCGCAAAGTCGATTCCGGGGGCATGCTGATTGACATCGCTCACCTGATCGATCACAAGAAGGTCGAGAAGTACCAGAACCGCTACCAAATGGCCACACGCCATCTTCCGGGAATCGAGGTAGTCATGAGCGGCCCTTGGCCTCCTTATCACTTCATTCCAGGAAAACGTTCTTCCTAAGATTCTTCAAAGAAACGCGGAACATAAGTACGACTGGACAGGACCCGAGCTCTTCCGGGTCCTGACCTGAAGTTCTGCTCTCGTGTCCTTCGTGTAAGCATCCAAATGCCGGAAAATGGAATCGGAGTACAATTAACAAAGGGTCGGCTTACTTTTCGCCTGTAAGAACTTTCGCGGGCCCAAAGGCCCTTTTTCTGTGCCAGCCTCCGGAGACTGGAATGAACCCAAAAGCCCGCGTTCTAATCGTGGACGATGACGTCGCCATGGCTAAGTACCTGGCTTCGCATCTTTCGCGGCGGAACTTTGAAGTCACGGTCGCAGCTAGCGATCAGGAAGCTCTGCGCATTTTTCGCACCCTGGATCCCATCCTGGTTTTGCTGGACACTTCGATGAGCGCGAACAGCGGTGGCGCGATCCTGGAACGGCTCAAACACATCAAGCCTACCGTCTCCATCATGGTGCTGTCCGCCAACCGTGATCCGGAATTGATTTTCAAGGCCTCGAAACTTGGCGCAGACGACTACCTCAGCAAACCAATCGATCCCAAGGAACTCGATGCCAGGATCAGCCGCGTTCTTGATAACCAGAGGTTGCATGCTGAGGTGACGCAACTGCGTGAGCAAGTACGGCAGCAAAGCGACTTCACCATGCTTTTTGGGACCAGCCCGCGCATGTTGGAAGTCAAAACCACCATCGAGCAGGTGGCGGATACCACGGCCACCGTGCTCGTACGCGGAGAAAGCGGTACCGGCAAAGAAGTCGTGGCGCGCATGATCCACTCTGAATCATCGCGCAGCGAGAAGCCGTTCGTGAAGGTCAATTGCGCCGCCATCCCTCACGAACTCCTGGAAAGTGAGCTGTTCGGTTATGAGGCCGGCGCTTTCACCGGCGCTACGCGGCAGAAATTGGGCAAGTTTGAGCAAGCGAACAACGGCACAATCTTCCTGGACGAAATCAGCGAGATGCATCCCGCGCTCCAGGCAAAGCTGCTGCATGTTTTGCAGGACCATGAGTTCTCCCGTTTGGGCGGAAAGCGCGATGTCCAGGTTGATGTGCGCGTGCTCGCGGCCACCAACAAGCCGCTAGAGCGCGCCGTGGAAGAAGGCACCTTTCGCGAAGACCTCTTCTACCGCCTGAACGTGGTAACGATTCACATTCCTCCCCTCCGCGAGCGCCGCGAGGAGATACCTGTCTTCCTGGAGTACTTCCTGGAAAAGTACAGCCAGCATTATGGAAAGCGTCCGCCCATGTTCAGCGATTATGCGGTCGCGCGCATGATGGAGTATGCCTGGCCAGGCAACATCCGGGAACTGGAAAACCTGGTCAAGCGCTACGTCATCGTGGGCAATGAGGCGCAGATTATCCGCGAGCTTTCCACCCCGAAACCTATCGTTGTGGCGAAGGAGGCTCCGGCGGCTGTAGCCGCTGCTGCCGGCGCGACGAATGTCCAGCCAGTTGCAGGCCTCGGTGCAGACCTGGAAATGCCGTCTCTTCTAGAGATCGGGAAGCGGGCCGCCATGCAGGCGGAACGCGAGGCCATTGAACGGGTCCTGGCCCAAACTCGCTGGAATCGCCGTCAAGCGGCCAAGATCCTGCGCATCAGTTACAAGGCCCTTCTCAACAAACTCAAAGCCATGGAGGAGCATGGCAAGGGACATGTTGGGAAGTGAGCTTCCAATATGTGGAAACCTGTTCTCTTCCTTCTCCACAGTTCCAAATATTGAAACACGCTTCACCCCTCAGATTGCCCACGGAAACTCTGCAAATAGCAGAAAACATTCAGCTCACGAAGGCAGTACCACTGTGGAACACAGGCCTCCATCTTTGGTTCCTGAGTTGCTCTGTTTACGGTCAAACGTAAAAGAGGCCACAACCTAAGAATGACTTCAACCCTCTTCCAACTTTGTCGACTTCCGCAGTTCGAGTGTCCCGGCGTGGGCCTGGACCGAAACATCTTGCATCGCCTTCCCTGAAGAAACTCCCTCCTATTCTGCCTCTTTCAAAGCGGCCCTCACGGGCCGCTTTTTTTGAGAAAGTTTTTCCGCCAGGTATTCCGCCGTGGCACGGCGCCTGCCCCTTGCATCTAATACTGGTCTGCGTAGTGGTGCAGTTTTGCGATGTTCATGTGGCGCCAGGCGCTTTGCCCCTGGTTTTAGCCCGGCACAACCGGGCGGCCCCGCTCCATGAGCACCGCAGTCAAGCCGCACCACTACCTGTCTGCGGAGGATTTGACGGGTAAACACATGGCGACTAAGATTGATAATTTATCAAGAGACATGGACAAGAAGAAGCTGGATAGTTTCAAAAAGCGGCTCGAAGAGCGCCAACAAGCGCTGCGCAAGGCGGTTAGCCGCACCGAAGAAGATGGCCGGGTTGCCGACCAGGACACGGCGCAGGACATTGCGGATCGCGCCGCGAGCTCCTACACCAAGGAGTTTCTTTTCTCACAGAGCAACAATGAGCGGCAGCTCCTGCAGATGGTGGAGACTGCATTGCAGCGCATTCGCGAGGGCTCTTTCGGCGAGTGCGTGAGCTGCGGCAGCGAGATCAACGCTAAACGTCTGGAAGCCGTCCCCTGGACGCGCTACTGCATCGCTTGCCAGGAGAAAAAAGAGAAAGGGCAACTCGAGGAAGCACGCGAATAGACTGCTCTTGCGGCGACAGAAACTAAAAGGAGATGCGCGCGGGCGCATCTCCTGATGTCTTTTGGATGGCTAGAGATCCCTCAAGTCACCCTGCCAAAAACGGCTCAAAAATCAGTACAAGTGGAAGTCGACTTCAATGTAAACAGCGACCGCCACCGGTCGGCCGTCTTTCTTCGCGGGATCGAACTTCCAAAGCTTTACGCCTTCAATGGCCTTCTCATCCAGCCCCATGCCTAGAGAGTGTACGACCTGGGCATTATGGATGCGACCGTCCGGTCCGACTACGACATTCAGCCCAACGACACCCTGATATTTCGCCTTGCGGGCTTCTTCGGAGAATTCCGGCTCGGGTTGAAAAATGATTCGTGGTGCGGTCACGCCATTTTCGCCCAAGTGGAAAACCCCTGGGCCAACGCCCGGTCCGCCATGGCCGGAGCCAACGCCGCCACCGTCTCCTGTACCGATGCCGCCGCCCACGCCGGTTCCGTTAGAAATCGCCATAAGTTTGGAAAGCGGATCACCGATCTGACCCGGGGGCACTTTGAGATCGGCAATGACTGTGGGTTCCACCATTAACTTGCTCTTTTGCTCTTGGAGCACCACGGGAGGCGCAAATTGCTGTTTGGCCGACTTCGGCGGAACCCCGGTGGAAGCTTTCAGCTTGCTGGCGTCGCCGCCGCCGCCACCGCTCGGTCCGCCCTTCCCGACCTTCATCACGTAGTCGCTTAATTCGATGTTATGGCTCAGGGTTGGAGTAAGGATCTGCGGCTGGATCGTCACATGAAACAGCCACATGACCAGTCCAATGACCGCAGTGTGGCTGATGAATGACAGCACGTAGTTCTCCGGCTTGGCCTGGTACGTACCATACCCCTTGCCGAACAGGGTTGGCAGCACCGGCGGCTCAGCCGATTGCCCCTTTTCAAACTTCACAACCGTCTGAGAGGCATGGGCGGCAGCGCTAGCCCCTCCGGTCGTGGGGTCATTTGGCTGCTTTGGGTCAAGCGGAGACATTTTCCAATTATCACCCAGTATAGACTCTTGTGGCCCTTAAAAGTTTCCTAAAAGTGCATGGGCCTTAGTTTTACTTTAACTTAAGCACAGTACGAGCAACAACTTAACGATGAAACAGCGAGCCGAAAAATCCTTTCAGCCGCGCCATAAAGCCTTTGCTCTCCTTCTTCGGCTCTTCCTTCTCTTTTTCCTTCTTCTGCCCGTCGGGCTTCTGGCCGTTGTTCTGCGCCGACACGTCTGCCGGCTTTTCTACAAGAACGATTGGCTCGGGCTCATCTTGCAGAAAAACTGCATTCGGCAACGATGAAAGTTGTAAATGGGCCACGCTCGCCGGCTGGGCCGCCCCGCTGAAAACAAATGGGGTCACAACCACAGGAGTCTCACCGGGCTTGGCCGCAGGTAAAGGCGCGGTTGGGTCGTGAGTGGACGCAGGCTCGAGCGAGGCTATGGCGCCGGGGCGCTGGCTAGGCCCAGGTGGCACCTCCGTCTGCACGACGGGGAGAGCGACAACTGGTGTAGGGCATCCGCACTCTTCTTTCGGGACGCCGCGCCCGGCGAGCTTTCCGCCGGAGAACACCATGGCTTCATTGGGCGAAGTCCCGTAACTGTCCGCGCCCATCACCTCCGTCAGAAGCACACCCGCTGCATTTCCCGAGAGAGGTTTGAAACAGGTATCGCCGCGACTACTCACGCCGAAGGCGAAGTGATATGCGTTGGGACCAACCAGGCGAACACTGAAGTCAGGGGTTACCAGGACATCGTTTGCGCCCTGCCCCAAACGATAGTCGACCTCAACTGCGCCTGTCCCCATGCCCAGCATGAGTCCCGTGCCTGCTTCGCTGACGGTGAGGTTGGTCTGCTGACAAATGCGCACTTGGCCGCCGCGAGCCAGCTTCAACGTGGCCGGGGCCATTCCCGCTGTTAGCTCGGAGCCGGATACCACGCTCATGCCGCTTCCCGCGAGCTGTACCGCCGGCGGCGCACCGGGAACAGTCGCGAACAATTCGCCCACGGGGGCTGCAGAGTCCGGAGACTGGCCCCACGATACGAGCGACAACAAAGGCAACAGAATTGCCGCTCCTATCGCATTGCCTCGCGTGATTCCTACAGACATAGAAAGTTCTTTAGCAGCAGACGGCCTGAATCCGTCAGCACGCTCTCGGGATGAAACTGCACGCCTTCTACAGGGAAGCGCCGGTGGCGCAGGCCCATGATGACGCGCGTGCCGTCCGGCTCGCGCGTTTCCGCGCTGATTTCGAGTTCCTGCGGCAACCCTTCTTCGGCGACGATCAACGAGTGATAGCGCGTCGCGGTCAGCGGCTGGGGAGCGTTGCGGAACACAGTTTTGTCATCGTGCTTGATCTCGCTCACTTTGCCGTGCATGATTCGTTTCGCACGTACTACCTTCCCGCCGAATGCGGCTCCGATGGCTTGATGTCCCAGGCAGACGCCCAGCACCGGCTTTTTCCCGGCAAAGTGGCGCACCAGTTCGATGCTGATTCCGGCATCCTGCGGTGTGCAAGGTCCAGGAGAAATCACGATGTGGCTCGCGCCCCGCGCTTCGATCTCCTGGGGCGTGATTTCGTCGTTACGCCGCACCTCAACCTTTTCGCCCAACTCGCCCAGATATTGGACCAGGTTGTATGTGAAGGAATCGTAGTTGTCGAGGACGAAGACCATTGCGGCAGGGGAACAGTGTATCGCAATTCAGCACTTAGCAATTAGCAGTTAGCACTTAGCCCACTTCCAAAGTCCCGACCCTGAGCTTGCCGAAGGGAGGGATCCAGATGATCTTCGACGCTCTGAAGGTTAAAATTCCAATGGATTCAAGGACATCGTCCAGTGATTTCCCAGAGCAGGGCCTCGGTTCCAGAAACCTTAATCCCCTCATGATTGTGGATGGTGATATGAATCCGGCTCCCGCCTTCCCACCCCACCGTGCGAAGCGTGTTGGGGACCCCAGTTCGCGGGATCCGGATCCTAAGAACGCTAACTGCTAATTGCTAACCGCTAATTGCTTCCCTTACGTCAAATCCTCCAGCTTCAACTGGGTGCTGGGACTCTTCCACGCGGCCTGGAATTGTTTATCCACGAACTGGGCGTCGTAGGCTTTGTTTTGGGCCTTGAGGGCTTCGCGCAGGCCGAAGAGCGAACGTGGATTGCGTGGGTTGTGGTCCAGGTCTTCGCGAAAAACCTTTTCGGCTTCAACGGCGTTGCCGCTGAGCAGCAGTGCCGCGCCCAGGGACTCGCGTACGGGGAAGAACCAGTCGGGAGGCTCACCGTACTTGAGTGAATCCTGGATGGCCACTGCCTCACGCAGTTGCACGATAGCCCCAGCCGAATCATGCTTGGCAATTGCGATCTTCGCGCCAAGGACGTTCTTAGCAATCTTCAGGATATCCTTCGCACGGTTGTTCACCGGCATGGCGAACACCACGTCCGGCGGCGTCGCGGCTTCAGCACCGCCCACGATCTTGTATTCAGCTTCGGCTTCACTGATTCTTCCCTTAGCCGCCAGCGCCAGGCCGCGGACAAAATGCCAGAACACAACCGTGGTCTTCATCCCAGGATCGGGCTGAGGCGTAGCCAGGATCTCGTCCCACTTCTGGAACCGCGCTTCCACGGCCAGGGGAACGGTCATGAATCCCTCCAGCGGCGGCATAGCCTTAACCATGGGACCAACGTGGGCAGCCAGCATCGACGCAGCTTGATGGGCCTTGCTGTAATCGCCGTCCATGCTGGAGCAGGCGGCGATGAAGTGCAGGTTATGGCTGTAATACATTGCCGGATAGATTCCCTCACCGCCATGCGCCTGGATGTACGACCGATCGGCCGCTGCCGCCAGCTCATTGGTCTTGACTGCGGATTCGAAGTCACCAGTGCGGATGTACACATGAGCGGGCATATGCACCAGGTGGCCGGCCGCCGGCGCCAGCGCCGCCAGGCGATTGGCCGCCGCCAAAGCACGCTCTGGATTCGGCGAGGCCTCGACCGCGTGGATGTAATAGTGAATCGCGCCCATGTGGTTGGGATCGCGCTTCAAGATCGATTCCAGAGTAGCCACGACTTCTTCTGTCCCGATCTCCGGGCTGCCGTCAGGATGCCACAGTCCCCAGGGATGCAAATTCATGCCCGATTCAGCAAAGAGCGCAGCGGCATCCAGGTCGTCAGGAAATCGCTTGACCACGTCGCCCATGGCCTCGTGATACTCCTCGGCTGCCTGGCGATGATCCGCTTTGGGATCGGCAGGAAATCGCTTGGCCATCGCCGCGATGTACGCGCGCTCGCTCGCCGAAGCTCCGGACGCCACATCCGCTGCTTTCTGGATAGCTGCGTGAGCTTGCTGGAAGCGCTCCGGGTCGGCAGGGTCGTTGTAGTTGGGACCCACGGACTCGGCGATGCCCCAGTACGCCATCGCCATCTTGGGATCGAGCTCCGCCGCGCGCTGGAACGACCGCGCCGCTTCGTCATGATTGAACGCGTAGATCAGGCGCAGGCCCTGATCAAAAAACTTTTGCGCTTCCGGATTGCTGGTGGTTACGGGATGGTGCAGGTCGCCGTACCCGGTCATGGATGTCATGGGCTGCTTTGCGCTATGCCCAGTGTGCTGTTGCGCTGCCGCCATCCCACACAACAAAACAGCGCACACAAAAGTTGCGGATCGATTCATCGTGGTCTCCCTCCACCTCAAAGATGTGTATGTCCCTGGGCCCCCACGTGCTTTCGGCTATCTTACAACAACGATCGAGAGCCCACTGGAGTTGCCGTGAGCCCCTTCACAAGTATGGGCAGGCGCCCAAACGCCTCACGCCTGCCCGCGGTTTCGTACGCTCACTTGGCGGCTGCCATCTGCGGCGTTGGTTCGTTGATCTTCGCTGAGTAAATGATGAACTTAAACGGATCGGTGTTCTGGTGTTTCTCCATAAGCTTCAGATAGACGAGCCGTCTGGCATGAGCCACTGAGGGATTGCGATCAAACCTGCCTCCGGACGACTCAAGCAACGAGGCTGCTAGTTCGTACTTGCCGTCGGCCGCTAGCCGGTCTACGGTTTTGACAAGCTGCCGCTCTGATACGCCGAGGTAGTCAACCAAGAGCTCTGCGTGGTCGGCGCGGGTCAGATGTTCAACTCCTTGCAGGTCCGGCTGCCAATAGCCGATGTTCTGATCGTACAGACGGTCGATCACGTGCTCGCGCAAGATCAGATAAGGCAGGTATGCGTCGGGCTGGTGGTTGAGCAGGCCTGGCGGAATCAGGTTGGCCTGGTGGATTGCGCCCCGTTCATCGCCTCGGCTGATGGCATTCAGGACCTGCTCGCGCAACCACACCAGATCGGTTTTGAGTTGCGCCAAAATTTCGGGTGATTTGAAATTCCGTGTGAGGGGCTCGTGGCCATGCAATAGATATCGCGGATTCTTCTGCACTACGACGTCGATCGCATCCAGCAACCCTTGCAGGTCACCTTCTGGGACGAAAGGCGCACCCAGGTAAGGCATGATGAAGTCGCCGACGAACATAACGCCGAGATCGGGCAGGTGGATCAACATGGCATCATGCGTTTCACCGCCTTGCACGGGAATGAGTTCGATGCGGGTGCCGCCGATTGTAAGCTCGGTACGGTGGTCGATCGTGACGTCCGGGCTGAAACTGCGCACGTCGTCGAGATTGAAGCGGTTGCCGAAGAACTGCTTGCCGAAAACTCCCGGCGCGCCGGCAGCATGGGCAATTTCTTCCTTGTAGTTGCTCCGTGCGTAGAACTTCAAGCGAGGGTTCAACGTGCGGAAGAATGTGTGTCCGCCAACGTGGTCCCAATGGGAGTGAGTGATGAAGATGGTCGTCAATGCCGGCAAATGAGGCGCATACGCTAGCAATGCACCGTAGGCGGTTTTAGCCGAGTCCGGGCGCGTACCTGCATCGATGGCAATCAGTTCTCGATGATCGTCGGACACCACGAAGTAGTATTCCGTGAACTCGAATCCCGAGAGTGCGTATACGCGGCCCGGGACGATCTCCCTTATGTGCCGTGGGACAAAGGCGTGGCCGGTTGCGGCGTCCTCTGAAAAAGGCGTGGTGAGCGTAATCGGCCGGTCGAAATCTCTGTAGCCGCTGCGCTGGAGATATTCTTGCGCCTTCGCCTGATTTCCGTCAGCAAGAGCCAGCTTTCCTAAGCGAAAATTCACTTCCCGCAACCACCCCGCGTCCGGGGCCTTGTCCGCGTTGGCCACGCACCAATTGAGTTCGTTCTGCGCTGCCTCTTTCCGATGAAAAAGACCGGGGAGCTGGGCGTGGACAATACCGGCAATCCAGTTCACCACGAAGACTTGCCCGCCGGAAAGCTGTTTGGCTTGTTCCAGCATGGCGATGGTGTCCTTTACGTAGCCCATTCGATGCAATAACGAAACCGAAGAGGCGTTCTGAGCGCGCAACAATGCTATGGCGCTCAGATACAAGGCCTTTTGAACGTTGGTAAGGTGCGGCCCGAATTCCTTGAGGCGGGCTGAGAAAAACTCCGCGCCCTCCCCTTGCAAGTTGGCGTTCGAGTATTGGCCCATCAGCAAAAAGAGTAATTGGGGATCTTGCGGCGGGGCCACGCTATTCACGGCCTTCAAATACTCCAGGTCGGGCCGATGAGAACCGGCAGGAGAGCCGGTCGCGTTATCTGCCGCGACTGTCGTTCTCGTTCTATAGAGAGCAGCGACGGCTGAGGCCAGCAGTAGGATAGCAAGCGGATACATGGCAGTTTTCATGAGGAGCTCCTTTCTCCTGTTTTTCTTCTTCTGGAGCAATTAGATGTATATGCATCTAGTTTGCCGCAAATTTTTTTTAGGCCGCCAGCGCCGCTTCGGTCATTTGTGAGACCGCCTGTTTCATGCTTGCCCAGCCAGCTTCCCCCAGCTCTCTTCGCAGCCTGCGTTGCGCATCCGCCCAGAAGCGTTGCGCCGTCGCCAATTGCCGCCGGCCGGCCTGCGTGAGACTAAAAAGACGCGTGCGCTTGTCCTCACCACGCCGCACGCGGATCCAGCCCTGTTTGCGCATCAGCCCCAGAGTGCGCGTCAGGGTGGTGCTGTCCATGGCAAAACCGGCGCTCAACCGCTTTTGAGTGGCTTCTCCTGTTAAATCCAACGCCGTAAGCAGGCCGAATTGAGTGACCTCGATTCCCGCCTTGGCCAGTTCCTGATCGTAGATCCGTGTAACGACGCGCGTGGCTCGACGCAGGTCCTGGCACGCGCAGGGCAGGTCAAAGAGCGCCTCCGCATGTTGTGGTTCAGATCGCTGAGTCCGCATATAAGATGTATATACACTTATTCTGCATTTTGTCAACCGGCTGAGCGCGCTGCCCGACGCAATGTTGCGATGAGCCGATCACTGGAGTTTCGATTTTCGAATAAGCCAAAACGGCGATCCAACCTTGCGCATGCACTCTCAAACTTGTGCACACCCGGCACCACGGGAGGTAGGGGTCCGTGGCTACGCAATAGAGCAAGATTTTAATGGTGGACCGAATGGACTTGAACTGACGTCTTCGCGTGGGCATCTGAGCCTAGCACTGGGCTTGGCCGTCGCAGATGGTAAAATAAGGTTCGTAATCCGCAGCACACAGGCCCGTAGCTCAGTTGGTTAGAGCGCTTCCTTGACACGGAAGAGGTCGATGGTTCGAGTCCATTCGGGCCTACCACTTATATGCTGGTGCAGTCCGGACACATGTCCGGTCGGCTCAGATCCTTCCAAAACTGCCCTTGCAATTCGCGCCGTCTCCCCGGAAAATCAGTAGCAATGGTAACGTGGGGGAGCAGCCGACCATGATCTCCGGACAACTCGTTCTGGTGACCCTAAACAATCCCCGGGAGAAATTCTGGGGCATGTTGCTGGCTCTTGATCCGGCCGGGGTCAGCGTACGCGGTGTGGATCTGCAATCGCTCGATGACTTTACGCAGCTGGTGAAGTCGGGCGAGGCCGCCAGCGCGAGCGTTGTCTTTTTCCCCATGCATCGCGTTCAGAAGATCGAAGAAGACCGCCACAACGGTGAACTACCGTCGCTGGGCGAGCAGTTCCGCGCCCATACCGGCGTTGACGTCTTCGAATTCTTCCAGGAACAGTCCAAATGATCAGCCAACTCCGCTCCGCGCCGAATTTGCTGACGCTGCTGCGCCTGGTCTTCGTTCCTTTCGCCGTGATTGCGGTCCTGAAGGGACACTACGGCTGGGCGCTGGCCATCTTCGTCGTGGCCGGCATCAGTGATGGTCTGGATGGCCTGCTTGCGCGCCTGCTCGAACAGAAGACCACGCTTGGGCAATATCTCGATCCTATCGCCGATAAGCTGCTGCTCAGCACCATGTTCCTGGTGCTCTTCGCCACCCACAAAATCCCCCTGACCGTCACGGTGCTGGTCTTCAGCCGCGACATCATCATCGTGATCATCTGCAGCTTGCTCTATGCCAGTGGAGCCATGAAGACCTTCCGGCCAAGCTGGCTGGGCAAAGCCAACACCGTGGCTCAAATCGCGACCGTGCTTCTGGTGTTGCTGCATGAGATCAGCGGCAGTTTCTGGATCGCCAAAGCCAGGCAGCTTGGCTTCAACGTGACCGTAGCTTTTACGGTTCTCTCCGGCGTCCATTACGTGGTGCGGCTGGCCTTCGACTTGCGGCACCACTCCGCGGAGAGCAAGTCTGCGGAGAGTGGAAAGTGAAGAAGCGCTTCGCGCTTGGCTTTTGGCTCTTGGCTTTTGGCTCTTAGCTTTAGCGGTCGCAGTTGGTTTCAGCGGAAGCCGCGATGACGGATTGGCTCACACCTAATAGCCAAAAGCGAAGAGCCAAGAGCCAAAAGCCGATTTGCTAAAATCACCTCTTGCCACTCCGCTTGCACAACACGCTTTCCGGCAAGGTCGAAGAGTTCTCGCCTGCGCGTGACAACACCGTGCGCATGTACTCGTGCGGTCCC
>DATFQZ010000175.1:0-16683 GCA_035263765.1 Candidatus Angelobacter sp.
GTCAGTTTTTCGGGCATGTCCTGGTTCTCTGACACGTACCCGATTTGCGCCAGTTCCCGCGGCGAAATTTTGCGCGAGTCTACTCCTAAGACACTCGCGGTGCCTCGCGTCGGCTCCAGGATGTTCATGAGGACTTTAATCGTAGTGGTCTTGCCCGCGCCATTGGCGCCGATCAAAGCAAATGCGCTGCCTTCAGGAACGGCAAAGCTCAGGTCCTGCACCGCGTCTGTGCGCCCGAATTTCTTCCATAGCTTGTTGACTTCGATCATTTTCGGCTTACCTCCACCGGCTTCTCCAGCCGTGCCCACTGCGATTCGACAGCGTCTTGGACTTCTTCCAGCTCCAACCCCACCCGCTTGGCCTCCACCACGAGCTGCTCCACTTCATGCTGCAGAATTCGCTGCCTTTCACCGGCTCGCGCCGAGGGCGGCTCGGCAACCACGGTACCGATGCCCGGCCGGGATTCGAGCCACCCCTCTTGAATCAGGTACTGCACAACCTTGTGCGCCGTATTGGGGTGGATCTTCAGCTCCGCGGCCAACGTTCGTAGCGAAGGAAACGGTTGCCCCGGCTGGAACTCACCACTGATGAAGGCCTTCTTGGCAGCAAAGACAACCTGATCAAAGATTGATTGACCGGGTTTAAGTTGAAAACGCAGCAGTGTCACACGCATAATGTGGCACTTGTGATAGCAATTGTCAAGAAAGATTCGTAAGCGGTGATGCAAAGATGCGAGCGTTAGCCGCAATGCGCAAAGGACAGGCTCCCCGCGACCCACTTTTTTGAAACGAAGTTTTAAATCGGGACACTCAATAAAGTGTTACTATCACTGGCCCCCTTAAAATTCCGTTTAATTGTGCGCCCAGGGAGACAAATCCATGTATGACGCGATCATTGTCGGCGCGCGGTGCGCCGGATCGCCAGTGGCTTTATTGCTGGCCCGCAAAGGCTACAAGGTCCTGCTCGTGGACCGCATGACGTTCCCGAGCGACATGGCTTTTTCCAACCACTTTCTTCACCAAGCCGGGGCGGCCGCGCTGAAACGGTGGGGCCTGTTGGACCTGCTGGCGGCCACCGGATGTCCGCCCATCACCCACGATTATTGGGACTACGGCGCTTTCTCTCTTTCCGGCCCAGTGCCCGCGGTGGACGGCGTGAATACGGCGTTCGCGCCGCGACGTATCGTGCTCGATCCCTTGCTGGCGAAAGCGGCCGTGGAGTCCGGCGCGGAGCTGCGTGACGGCTTCTCCGCTCAAGAACTCCTCTGGGACAATGGCCGGGTCACCGGAATCCGCGGCCGATACAAGAACGCCATGACCAGCGAAAAGGCGCGCATCGTCGTCGGAGCTGACGGAATGTTTTCCATGGTGGCCAAAGCGGTGAAGCCTCCGGAAACCAAGACCAGTGCGCCGCTGGAGGGCTCCTGGTATGCCTACTGGAGCGGTGTCCCCATGAAAGGCTGGCACCTGTGGTTGCGGCAGGATCGCGTGATCTTTGCCTACAACACCAATCACAATCTCACGTTGATCGGCGTGGCTTTCGCCGCCAAAGACCTCGCAGGAGTCCGAGGCAACATCGAAAAGCACCATGCCGCGGTGATCCAAGAACACGCCCCGGAACTGGCTGAGCGCATGTGCAACAACCGCCGCGAGTCCCATTTCGTCGGCGGGGCCATTCCCTATCACCTGCGCCGTCCCTGGGGCCCGGGCTGGGCGTTGGTGGGCGACGCCGGTTACCAAAAAGATCCTTGTACCGCTTCCGGCATTACCGATGCTTTCCTCAGCGCCGAACTGCTGGCTGAAGCCATTGACGCCGGTTTAAGCGGACGCCAGCCGCTCGACGAGGCGCTGGCGGCCTATGAGCAACGCCGCAACGCAGAAGTGATGGCGTATTTCGATCTCACGACGCAACTTGCGGCACTGGCGCCTCCGCCGCCCGAGGTCCAACAGCTGCTCTGGGCCTTGCAGTTCAACCCTGAGCAGCGCTCGCGTTTCTTCGGAGTGCTGGCGCATGCCGTCCGCGTGGAAGACTTCTTCGCTCCGGAAAACCTGCAAAGAATCCTGGCGGGCAATCAAAAGGGCGCGCCGGCCTCATAAAGCAAGAACGGAGCGCAGGCACGAAAGGCCGCTCCACCCTTTAGCGGGACACGCCATCAGCTCTAGCGGACCTTCTCTGCAGCAGCAAGCTTTCGCACCACAGGGTCAAGACGGTCGAAGGCCTGTTCGAGAATGCGCCGCGAGGTGGCGAAACACAAGCGCAGATGCCCCGTGGCGCCAGGGCCGAACCAGCGCGCCGCGCCCGGAACCAACGCAACACGTGCTTGCTGGCGCAGCTCATCACAGAGTCGCTCGGATTCGTCGGCCAACCCGCGCACATCAGGGAAAACTACATAGGTGCCCTGGGGCGCATCCGCAACGACGCGCGGCCATTGCCTCAGGCGGTCCACAGCGTAGTCGCGCTGCGCCTGCAAGTGGCGGACAAATGCAGCCAGCCAGTCACCGCCGTGTTCCAACGCGGCGACAGCAGCGATCTGTGACAGAACAGAAACGCCGTATACCGTGCTCTCAGCGTCAGAAGCGGCAATGATTTGCTTCCGCCATTCAGGGTCGGAGCAGACGACGCAACCCACGCGTAGCCCCGCCAGAGCGAAGTTCTTGGAGAAGCCATACACCGTTACGGCATGGCGCGCGATCTCTGGCGAGAGTGCAGCCAGGGCTGTGTGGGTTTGCGGAGGATAGACAATATCCGACCAGATTTCGTCCGCGACAAGACGCAAGCCATGGTTGATGGCCCATTCGGCGACTTTCAACAGCCATTCGCGCGGATAAACCACGCCCAGCGGGTTATGCGGGTTGCACAACCAGAGCATGCGTGTGCGCGGCGTGAGCCGTGCTTCCATGCCGGCAATGAACTCTTCCGCCGTGGTGTGACGCTTGACGGAAACTCGGACCGGCACCGCTCCGGCACGCTCCACGCTGTGGTGGAACAGGAAGTCAACCGGATCCGGGATAAGCGCTTCCTCGCCAGTAGCCAGGCTGGCGCGAGCTACCAACGCCATGGCGGAAGCAGCACTGTCGGTGGCAAAGACCTCTTCCGGCTTGGAGTCCATGTGACGCGTGGAGCGCATCCAACCGGCCACCGCGGCGCGGAACTGCGGCAGGCCTTCCGGCGGAACGTAGCTCATCACGCCTTCTCCCACGTAGCGGATGAGCTCTTCCTGCACCGCGGGGCAGACGGGAAAGTCGGGATCTGCGGCAGTCAGCGGGATCACATCGGCGGGCTGTTGTGCCCAGCGTAGGTTGAACGCGCGCTGGCGAAGCAGAGTAAGAGGTACAGCATCGTCGGAGAAGAAGTTGTTGTTCATTGAACCCAAGACCGGCGGCCGGCGTTTCAGGCGATAGGCAATAGTAGACTTTTCGTGGCCAAAGGGGCGAGAAAATCCCGGCTCATCTCACGTCCTTTCGCCACAAAGGGAGCGCACTTGGCGTGCCGCTCCGAGGAATACCCGGACAGCGCAGACTCGAGCGTGGCCTTGCCCCTGGCGACGGCGTCGACCGCCGCCGCTAGAGCCACCGCATCGCCGATCGCGGAAGAGACTCCTTGGCTGGTAAAAGGCGAAAGCGGATGCGCTGCATCGCCCGCCAGAACCAGGTTCGCGCGGTGAAATCTGGGGATCAATTCGGTTTCGACGGGCCGCCAAAGATGCACCCTTGAAAAATCCGCTGCGGCAATCAGCGACGGGACCGGATGCGCCCACGCGCCAACCCTTTTCTCAACGAAAGCCCGGCGCGCTTCCGCGGCTGCTGCGCCGCTGCCGTACGTGGCCTCAACTGAGAGCGGAAAGCGCTGTGAGTCAAATTGGAGATACCAGACCACTTGCTGTGCGTCCACGGGCAGGATACCCAGAGAAAGGCCGCCTTCTTCGGCGTGGAACTTGTTGAGGTTGTTCTTGGCCCAATGGACCGCTTTTTCACATCGCACCAGGCCAACGACCTCCTGGATCCGATCCGGCATAACCGGCCAGTCAGGAAACAGCGTTTGCCGGGCCTGCGAATTGACGCCCTCAGCGCTGACGAATACGTCGGCTTGGATGCGTTCCTCGCCCGCGCCAGCCGTCACCTGGGCGGAGGTGACCGAACAGTTTCCGTTGAACTGCAGGTCTTTCAGCCCGGCGAAAACCACGCTCGTGTCCCCGTTGAGTCCCCGCGTTAACGCTGTGATCAAGTCGCGGCGAAGAATCCCGCGGGCCCCCACAGGAATGGTTTGCTCATGTAGAACCTGGCCAGCGGAATCACGGCAAAGGTAGCGTTCGAGCCGCGTGCCGGCTCCCTCCAGATCAACTCCGAGACCGTGCAGGAATTCAATGGCTTCAGGTACGACGATAAAACCCATGCCTGCGTCTTGCGCCTGACGGTTGCGTTCATAGACGCGGCATCTGTGTCCGTGAGCGCGCAGAGTAATCGCGGACGTCAAACCGGCTATCCCAGCTCCAAAAATCGCTATGTCCATGTGCGTCGGTCCTGTACTTCACGAAATCTCCACAGAAACAACACATCTCAACTGCGCGTACACTTGCAAAACTCATGGCTCGTCAAACACTTACTGATAAGTGGTGCAACGAAACCGAAAAGCGTTTCAAATTGGGAATCATAACGTGCTTCCTATGCCCAATCATGGCCTTTTGAAGACAGAAGCATTAATTCTCGATCAAATCGTGAAACGGTCTCCCAATTTTAATGTGGGAAAACTCTCAATTCCGCCGTTCAGGCCGCACCGTTCTATAGCGTAGGACACGTTTCCGCAGAATTCGGTTCAGGTCGCCGTTCAAGATTTTTGAGGCAAAGGGGACCGGGCAGGAGTCCGGTCGGCCATCGATAGCCATTTCACACCTCCGAAGATTTTAAGAAACAGTCGCCTGTGCTCCGAATCGTGACGTCCCTGTGTCCCGGTGTTGGCTCGTGCCAACGGCCGAAACACTCGGTGCGCCGCGTCAGACGAGCGTAATCTTGCAGGTTGGCGCGCTCAGAGTCTTTAAGAAGCGATCAATAAGTCTTGAATAGTTTTGAAGAAGGGCATGGGTACTGAAATCAAGCGCTTGCCGACGTTAGGGATGGCAGTGACCGCAATGTTAAGCGGTCTACCAGCGGCTCTTTCGTTGTTAATCGTTCGCAGCGGCAGCCTGGGCTGTTTGGGGCGTTCGCTTCCGCTTGTACCAGATCATGGGGCCGGTAATCGCCATGGCTACAAGAGCCAGACTGAAGATTAGCGCCAGCATCTGCGTAGGCCAGCCAAAAATGTCTCCCGTGTGGTATTGGCGGTTCCATAAACGCATAAGCTTGAATCCCAGCGGGGCCGAACGTGCATCGGCCAACATCCGAACCTTGCCGCTATAACCGTCAACAAAAACCTGCGTCCGGCCAGCAGGTGTGTGGTCTTCGGGATATTTCATGATCATGCGCACGGGCTGCTGCGGCTTTGTGGCCATCTGCATGACTGTCACCCGGGCCCCCGGTGCGCTCGTTTCTGCGATAGAAACGAGCTGGTCGGAGTCGAGGGGAACGGCGCCCTCCTGCACCGGGTCCGCTGGAAGCATCTCGGCCCGCGGTGGCGAGCCTGTGAGCCGATCCGCCAGACGGCCAGCCGCGCCTTCCCAATGAAGTGCAATGCCGGTCACCGATAACACCATGAGAAATATCCAGGCATAGATCCCAATCGCCTGGTGCACCTGGAAATGGAACAACGCGCCGGTGGAGCTCCAGCGGAAACGGCCGATCTTGCGTCGCCACCAGAGAATGAGCCCCGTCAGGTTCAGGACCAGCAGGCACACCGCCGACCATCCCACAATCGCGCTGCCGACATCACCCGAGAGAAAATGCGTGTGAAACCGATGCACATATACCATCAGGTCATTTGCTCTCCCTA
Organism: Candidatus Angelobacter sp.; assembly: GCA_035263765.1. Lineage (GTDB taxonomy): Bacteria > Acidobacteriota > Terriglobia > Terriglobales > Acidobacteriaceae > Angelobacter. The sequence goes on from DATFQZ010000175.1 coordinate 5,923, forward strand.
GATCACCCAGAATCTCTCCGGTATAGGGATTCACCGCCAGCTCTAAGCCTTCATTTTCATCGTCATCGCCATCTCCATCCGACGGAGCAGCGGGCTTGGCGCCCTTGTTCAACTCCAAAGCGACCGAAATGGCTTCGTCGGGCCGTTGCGGCAGCTCCCATCCCGCGACGTGATATTGGGGATAGGCCACTTCCAATCGCCGGGCTATTTCCTTCAAGGGCAACCGCGGGCAAAGCGGGGCCACCTTGACCAATGAGCTGTTCAACAGACGGTGGACTGGACGTTCAAAGACCAAGAGAGCGGCGGAGAGGCCAAGAACCAGCAACGTCAGGGCAGCCACCAGTCCGATCCAGCGATGCAGGACGAGAATCAGTTTGCGGGCATCCATATTGGAATGACCTCCCAACCGCCCCGTGTGTTCATTTCTTTAAAGACACAGCTCGGCACAAGTAACAAAGCCTCCCTTCCACCGACTCAAGGCTTAGACGGCTAAGGGATGAAGAAGGTTAAGCTTGTTACTGGGAAAGCCGGATAACGCATACCTGGGCTCACTCGGAAGGGTACATCGTTGAAGGCGATGATGCCAAACGGGCTTCACGATTGGGCGAACGCAGCGATTCCTACTCGATACCCAGGTCTTTCCATTTCTGGTCGACCAGGGTTTTCGTCTTGTCATCCATCAGGATTTCATCGGGCCAGGGACGAGTAAAACCTTCCGTCGCCCATTTGCGCGTGGCGTCGATGCCCATCTTGGAGCCGAAGTTCGGCAGGCGCGAGGCATGGTCGAGGGAGTCCACAGGCCCGAGCGTGAACTGGATATCGCGTTCGGGATCGATGTGGTTGAAGACCTTCAGCACCACGTCGCCGATGTCCTGCACGTTCACGTCTTCATCCACTACCACAATGCACTTGGTGAACATCGCCTGGCCCAGCGCCCAGATGCCATTCATCACTTTGCGCGCATGACCCGGATACGACTTGCGGATGGAAATGATCATTAGATTGTGGAAGATGCCTTCCACGGGCAGGTTCACATCCACGATCTCGGGCAGGGTCAGTTTCATCAGTGGGAGAAAGATGCGCTCCACGGCTTTTCCCATCCAGCCGTCCTCCATGGGCGGCTTGCCGACGATGGTGGTCGAGTAGATCGGGTCCTTACGGTGCGTGATACAAGTCAAATGAAAGACCGGATACTCGTCTTCGAGAGAATAAAAGCCGGTGTGGTCGCCGAACGGGCCCTCGGTGCGCAACTCGTCAAGCTTGACGTAGCCCTCGAGGACGATCTCGGCCGACGCTGGGACTTCCAGGTCCACGGTCTCGCACTTCACCAGTTCTACCGGCTTCTGCCGCAGGAACCCGGCGACGATGAATTCTTCGACATCAGGCGGCGCGGGAACAATCGCGGAAAATGTCAGCGCGGGTTCGGTGCCGATGGCCACTGCCACTTCCATCTTGCCGCTGGGACGGTCGCCTCCCGCGAGCGTAGAACCGCCGCCGGAGCGGGCCATGATGTCCACGGCAGCGCTCTTGTCTTCTCCCCCATGGGCTCCAGCGCGTAGCATCTCGCGGTAGTGCTCGGCAGCCACCTTCTGCCTCTGCCAGTGCATGCCGGCGGTCGTAGCATCGTAAATCTGCATGCGGTACATGCCCACGTTGCGCTTGCCGCTCCGCGGGTCGCGCGTGATCACGCAAGGCAGGGTGATGAAGCGACCGGCGTCCTTGGGCCAGCATTGCAGCACCGGCAGGTCGAGCAGCGAGAAGTCCTTCTTCTGAATAACTTCCTTGCATGGCCCCTTGGGAACAACCTTGGGGAAAAACTTTCCCATATCGGCCAGCATGGGCAGCATCTTCAGTTTTTCGAGAAAGCCTTCCGGCGACTTCATGTTCAGCAATTGGCGGATCCGCTCGGCGATTTCGTCAAGTTTCTCCACGCCCAACGCCATCTGCATGCGCCGTTCGGAGCCGAACTGGTTGATCAAGACGGGGATGCCGTTGGCGCCTTTCACTTTTTCGAAAAGCAGCGCGGGACCGCCCGGCCGTCCATACTTCTTCGCTGCGCCTTTGGAGACGCGGTCAACAATCTCCGTGATCTCCAACGTCGGATCCACTTCGGCACGAATCCGCTTCAACTCGCCTGCGCTCTCCAGGGCGGCAATCCATTCTCTCAGATCGTTATAGGCCACTCACGGCTCCGCAACTTAGTCTCAACAGAACTGCCGATTATAAAGCTTCGATTGCAGCCGCGAGCCGCAAAACTCGTCTCAAACTTTCTCCGACAACCTGCGGACCAGCAACTCTCATCTCACGGCAAGCACAACCGAGCCGGAGTTCCTTCCCCATGGCCCACACGATTGAAGGTGAAAAGCTATACATTGACGTGTTGTTCAAACTCACTCTCCGGCCGGCGGCAGCGGCCGATGTCTTCTCTCTGCTGGCTTCGCTGACGCCAGCGCAACGCCAGGATTTTTTGGATCTGGCGGATTCCAACCACGTGGTGGTCCGCTCGTTTGAGGTGATCAACCGCGTGGCCGGTAACCGCGGGTTGCCCGACCTTCAGGCTTGGGCCGTTGGCGTGCTCGCCGGCGAACGAGCACGCATTGCCAACGCGCTCGACAACTTGCAGAAAGTCTGTGAAGCGCTGGAAGAGGCAGGCTGTCGCACGGTGGTAATGAAGACGCTGGACCACTGGCCCGACCTGGGCAACGATCTCGATCTGGTTTCCACCGGCGACCGGCGAACCTTATTGCGTGTTCTTACCCGTGACTTTGGGGCGCATCTTGAAGCCCGCAGCTGGGGCGACCGTCTGGCGAGCAAGTGGAATTTCGCTTTACCTGGCCTGCGCGAGTCGATTGAGGCCCACGTCGGGCGCTTGGGACAAATGGGCGAGCATATCGGCTTGGCCGCGCGTTTCATCCAGAGGCGCGTGCGCGTCAGCTTGGGCGGCAGCCACTTCTTTGCTCCCGCGCCGGAAGAGCGCGTTTTCGCCGCCACGCTACAACGCATGTACCGCCATTTCTACTTCCGTGTGTGCGACATCCTCAACGCCGCATCGCTCATCGACTCCCGTGCGCTGGACTTTGCCGAGTTGCGCCGAGCCGCCCTGGAAGCCGGAATCTGGCCCGGCGTAGCCGGATTTCTGAAGATCGTCTCCGGTTATGTGGAGCAGTACCGCGGGCGCAAGCTGCATCTCCCAGCTGATTTGCTCCACGGGGCGACGGTCAGCGCCGAGAAGGTTTATCCCCGCGCGCGTTTCCTGCGTTTGCCACTGCCGTACGGCGCGGGACTTTATGCGCGACAGTGGGCGCAAACCCTCTTCCGCGGCAACGTTCCAGCAACGTTGCGCCTCAGCCTGCTTCCGCCGTTGGCTTCCGCAGCGGCCGTCGCTTACAAAATCACGGGTAGCGACAAGGGAGTTTGGTAGGCAGACGGCATTCGCGGTGTGTGGCACAGCGCGGCAAGCGACAAGCTAAAGAAGCAAAACCCTAAAGCGGATTCACGCGGATGATCGCGGATGTAAATGAAAACCGGCCCTTAGCGCCCTCGGTTCCCTTATCTGCGCCCATCCGCGGAAATCCGCGGTAAGGTGTTTCTTGTGCTGTCGAAAAATCGTCGTGAACCGAAAGGAATGTTGGCCATAGTAGTACAGGCGCTCTTGCAGAAGCATCTCTTCTCCGAGGAAGCCAGCACCGGCAGGAGTGCCGGTGCCACAAATCACACCTAAGGCAAAGGGCGGCAGAACTTTTTTTTCTGCCGCCCTGTTGCTTTCTCGCCTCTGTCACCTAGACGGAGCTGACGTTGGCCGCCGCCAGTTCCGACCTACCGATGTTTCCCGGACCCTGAATTGTTCGAGCTCGAACTGCTATGGCTTCCGCCAGATGAATGGCTGCCCCCCGAGGAGCCCGAGCTGTGACTGCTGCCGCCACTCGATCCGCGACTGCTGCCACCGCTACTACCGCTATAACTTCCCCGCGAGTACCCGCCATAACTGCCTCCTGAGCTGTGCGATGGCGGCGGACTGTAAACTTGCGGGTGTGATGGCGGAGGCGGACTGTAGCTGTTGTGACGGCTGTCCTGCGTGTAGGAGCTGTTCCGGCTGTCACGCGGCGTCACCACAGGCTTGTTCATCTCCAGCGGCGGCTTGTACGACGAGCGGTCGTAACGGTCGCCATTGTTATTGTTATTCCCCCGGGGCGAATATTGTCCTGAGTTGTCATTCCGCGAACCGCGTCCGTAGTCGCTCTGCTGGCCGCCGCCTTGCGGCGATCCATCAGAACGTCCGCCGAACTTGGTCCAGCCGCCACGGTCGCCATTCTGTCCGCTGCTGCCGTTCACGGAGCCATTCCCTCCGTTCTTGCCGGAGGAATTGCCGCCTGGGCCACCCTGCGACATGCGCGGCCCGTTGCCGCTGTCGCCGCTGGGACTAACGCCGCGACCTCTGGTCATCTCCTCGGGCCTCGGACCCTGCGCCGTATTGCTGTTCTGGCCGCGTCCGTTGCCGTTGCCGAAGCTGCGCCAGCCCTTGGACGACCCACTTTGACCGTCGTTGGCGCCGGCACTCCTCTCAGGGCCACCCTGCGGCTTGATGTCTTTGGCGTTACCGCCAGTCGACTGCGCGATCTGCGTGCCGCCCTGCGACATACGCGATCCGTTGCCATCGGCCACTCCGCGTCCCTTCATTTCGGGAGGAAGAGGACCGGCTGTGGATTTGGATCCTTCGCCGCCGAACTTGCCCTGGGCTCCGGAGTTCTCCTGGCCACGATTGAACTCGCCGCGGCCACCGGCCTCTAAGCCGGCGTTCCCGCCGTGAGTTTGGACCAGTCGTCCCTCGTTTGCGGCCTGATCATGGAACGAAGGCAGGCCGGCTGGCGGCGCGTGCCGCGTGAAGAAGTGATCGTTGCCGTGCGCTGGAATACCACCCTGGGCTGCGCCGCCCGCGTGCAAGCTTTCCCGCGTCGGAACCACGCCCAGGTTGCCCGCAACCATCCTGCCCTCACGCATCCCAGCTGCGTCCATGCCGAAGCGCCTGCTGTTCGTAACTCCATGACCAAAGTCCTGGGCAGAGACGGAGGTCACCGATCCCCGCACCCGGGCGTCAGTCAGCACCAGCCGGGCGTTCGAGAATTCCCTTTGTCCACGTCCCGCCAGCGGACCAATTGCTCCTGCTCCGCCCCACGCCCCGCGATTGATCACGTGGACGTTGGTCACGTTGATGTTGGTGACGTTCACCACGTTCACGCGGTTAAATCCGCGACCGTACCACGGGTAGAAGAAATCATGCGGCCCGCAAGGGAACCAACCGATGGAGCCAAACCCAAACCCGCCTCCGAAGCCGTGGCCGAAACCGACGAAGACAACGAATGCCGGCGACCAAACGGGACGGTAGAAAGGCTGATAAACAGGTCCGGGCCACCACACCCAGGAGCCGCCCCAGACAAACCAGCGGCCGTAGTGATACGGCGCCCAGCCCCAGGGCTCATAGGAAACCCAAGTCCATCCCCAATAGGGTTCCCAGACCCAGCGGCCCACCTGGTACGGCGCCCAAGCTGCCTGTTGATATGGTTGCCAGACGTCGCCATAGCCGGGGACATTAACCCATCGACCGTAAGCATCCAAGTCATGCGCGCCTGTGTAATAGGGACTGGTCTTCCCCCAGGCATTGGCGTTCTTGATCAGGTTGTCGCGATCCTGGTTCCAGCGATCCCACTCAGTCCGCGACGGCGCGTCTGCAACTTTGTATTCAGGGTTATCCACGCCACGGATCAAGATCATCTGGCCGTCTTTCACCCGGGTGCTGCCTTGCGGCGTAGTCACTTCGGCTTCGCCATCGCGCACGATGACGTCGGTTTCCATATCCGAATTCACCTGCACGAGATAGCGCCCGTGACTCAGGGGGTGCACGGAAACGTTGGGCGTATCGATCTCAACTTCGGCTTCGCCGCCCTTGAACATGCTGTAGTTCGCATAGCCCTGCGAGACCTGCACCTGGATGCGTGTACGGCTCAACTCGGCAATCTTCGCCTGGCTGTTGGACGAGAGACGCAGAATGTTTGCGTAGTCCAGCTCAAGCTCCGTGCGCGACTTGTCGCCGGTGGCCAACTGGTCGCCCCGCACCAAGGGGTTATTGAGCGTGGCTGCCGCCCAGTCGCCGCTGTCGCCGCGCTGCACGGAGACATCGCCGTGAATCATGCTCACGCGACCTACGTCCACCTGCTGGCCTCCGCCTGGGTTCGACTCTTGACTTACCGGCTGGCTTCCGCCTGGGCTTGGCTCTTGACCTTGACCTTGATCTTGGTCTTGCGCCCAGGCGGATGCCGCCAGCAGCATCGTCACCGCTATACCTGCTCTGAGGAACCTTCCCGTGTTCATTCCCTTCCTCCTAATGAGGAGACTTCAACCTTGCCTAACCGTAAGGCAAGTGGCGTGCCAGTCTGTATGGTGCGATAACTATCAGCTTTTCAATGGGTTACGTAACTTTACGTTCCTGGCTCAGGCGAGAACTGGTGGTTTTCAACCACTTGCCGGTGGATTTGGGCCGGGAGCACAGCCCTCCCCGCAGTTAGGCGCGTTCGCCGTTTGCCAAATACGAAACACAACCAGACCCCATTCCGAGACCCCCCATGAACGATGCCTGGATCTGCTTTAAGCAACGGGTGAGGCCGAGGAACCTGTTCCGCCGCATCATCCGGGAGCACCACACTCTCAGCCGCGTGCATCTTGGCTCAGGCGCGGGGGCAGCGGAGCAGGTCCCTCACACCGCTCGCCCGCCGGGGCGGGCTGCGCGGGATTCGGGATTGTGTCTCGTCGAAGTTGGCGTGCCTAAGACCGAAAGAGCCTCGTGGCAGATAAGGACGATGGGCTCGCCTTTGCTTGCCGGTTGGCGCGATCTCCTTCAATCCGCCACGACGGCAACCAAGCCTCGGTTCGGCGAGAGTTCTGAGGCTTGATGTCCGCTCACTCAATTCGTTTGAAGTGCATCGTCCTGCCCCCAGTTTGGAAAATCATCTCGGTCGCTGGGCCATGGCTATCCACGACGAACGTGATCTCATCGTCAGCGGTCTTCGAAAAGAAATCGTGATCACTGTCGGCAAACATCTCGTGGTCCTCGTCGCCTTCTTTGATCGTCAAGTGGTTGCCATTCCGGACCACGATCAAGACGAGGTCTGCAGACACTCTGTAACGGCCGGCGTACTTTTCGAGCGTTACCGGATCCAAAGCGACTTCTTTGTGCTGCTTGAGAGGTGGCCGCGGAGGCAGTTGATCGTATGGCGTGAAGCCTTCCCACTCGATCGGCGTAAAAGAGTTTCGGAGCAGCGTCTCGAGAAGTCCTTTGTATACGCCTTCCCCATTGGCGCTGTTGGTCATGATGACAATTCCAGTCTTGGTTTTATCGAAGCACACCGTGTAGTTCCTGAAGCCATCAGCGTGCCCTTCTTTGAAGAAAGCCTTGCCGTACGGAGTTTCGTAAATACCCCATCCCAAGCCATAGCTGAGGTGGATGGGGTTGTTGGCGTCGGTCGTCTCGGCGTTGAGTGTCGGAAATTGATGTTTGGACAGGATTTGAATCTGCGGCCTAAGCATCAATTCCCTGGACTTCTTGCTCAGCCCACGACCCTCCATCACCGCCTGCATGAACCGGCTGAAGTCGGCCAGCGTGGTGGACATCGACCCGGCGGCGTCAGCTTGCTGGAACTTCAGCGGGCCCAGTGACCGGCCGTACTCGTCATACCCGTTGGCATAGTCGTTCTCGAACTTTGACTGCCAAACCATGCTGGTGCGATTCATACCCAAGGGCCGAAAGACGCGTTCCTGCATCAGCTCTTCGAGCGGTTTCTTCGTGACGGTTTCCACCACCATTTGCAACAACTCCATACCTTCCCCGGAATACGCGTATCTCGACCCAGGATCGAAATTGATATTGAGCTTGTGATCGTCGTTGAGCCAGCGAAAATTGGGGAAGCCGCTCGTATGGTCGAGCAACATCCGCACCGTGATGCGCTGATACCGAAGATCGCCGGCCAGATCCTGGTAGCGCGTATACTCCGGCAGCGGCTTGGGCAAGTACTTATCAACGGGCCGATCCAGGTCCAGGACTTTTTCATCGACCAACTGCATCACCATGTAGACGAACGCAACCTTCGTCAAAGAAGCGGCGTTCAGGACTGAATCGCCAGTTAAAGGAAGGCCCTTTTCCTTATCACGCATACCCAAGGTTTTCAGATAGACGACACGGCCGTGCTCGAAGAGAGCAATTCCCACACCGGTAACCTCGGCTGCGGTTATCAGGCGAGCAACCTCTTTGTCGATGTCAGAGGTCGCCAGCTTACTGCCGTCAAGGCGTCTGAACTCTGGCTGCTGGGCCGTGGCCGGCAACATAGCCCCAGTCACGAGGGCAAGGAACAAGAGCATATGCTTCATCTGTCGCTTCCTCACGCGAAGAATGGTACGCTCCAGAAGCCTTAGCAGTTCCAGGAGGCGGAGAGAAGGGGCCGCCTTATTTGCCCGCCGGCCGCGATCTCAGGGAACCTGCCACCACTCCAATCGCCACCACCGGCAACCACGCCACGGCTGACGGCCAGCGCACGTACAGAAAAGCGCTGATCAGAGCGGCTATCGAGTACGCAAGGAACACCTCAGCTTGCAATCGGAGCGACGGGTTAAACCTGGGAACGCTACCGGAACGATCGGCGAGGGCCAACCGGGCCCGAGGAGCAAAGTGGTGCACAAGCCCGGTGAACAAACTCGTAATAGTCCCTGTGATGTAAGTGGTGGCGATGCCGGGCAGATGCAGGCGTTTGACCGCCGCGCTTTGCAGTCCCATGGCCAGAGCCGAAAAGATTATCAGCAGCAGGATGACGGTCTTGTGGTCGCGCGGCAGCGGTAGGAGAAAGGTGGCGGCGAAGAGGACGAGCACGCCGCACTCCACGATGACTTCGCGGCGCACAGCGGCGAGGGTTTTGGCCTTGTCGCCGCCCTCGCCGGCCAGTACCGCACCCAGCACAATGCCGCCGATGAACACGATGAGCGCCACCAGCGAATTGATGATAGCGCGGCCTTTCCCTTGCCCGATGGAAATCCCCATCAGAACGGCGTTGCCGGTCATGTTGGCGGTAAAGACGTGCGCCGCCATGTAGGCGATGGCGTCCACGCTGCCCGCAGCCGAAGTGAACAGCAGCACTGTGGGCCGGTCCGGGCTGGCACGGGCAGTCATAATCGCACAATCCCCAGGGATTGTACCGCCGCACGGCTAGCTGGCTCCAACCCATGGCCCAGCGTTCAACCGATCATGCTTGGCATGCTTGGGACCGGAAACGTCAAACGGATCCTTAGTGATCCGGCGTTCCGTCCGACCACTCCCGCACCGGAACCAGGAACGTAGTCAGGTGCTCCCACGTATCGTTGAACGCAATGATGGGAGAGTTCGGCTTACCTGCCCCCCACGCCTCAGGGTCGGCTTGTGAAATGAAAAACATGAGATGCGGATGCCAGTGCCCGCCGCTATCGCTTAAGTTGCCTTGCTTGGACAGCATGTAGCACATAGCCCCGGTTTCCATCGCCGGCAATTCCCCTTTGTCGATTGCGGCGGTGACGGCCTCAACCATCTGAGCTTTCGTGCGTCCAGCCAGTATCAAGTCCGTCTTTTTAATCGTACGTGGAAGGAAAGTGCGTGCGGCTGCGGCATTAAAGCAAATCGGAGCCCGCAGCTTAGGGTTCCAGAATTCCGGGTTATCGATTGGAGCGGTCCAGGAACGCTCAACTATGCACACGAAGCCGTTCTTCCCTTTGACCGCAGTTTCGTAACCGCGACGTCCTAGAACCAGGACATCAGCATCGTGGGAGATGGACTCCGGCGCCGCGCTTCGCGCAAGCGCGATCTCGGAGCTCCGATCCTCTATCAGGTATTGTTCAAGAGGAGCCATGTTCGGATAAGGTGTCTTAACATCCTGTGCTATTGCGCAGCACGCTGAGCCAAGCGTGACCACCAGTACAATACTCACCACGATTGCCCCGACCTTCTTTGGCTGCATGTTATTCCTCCAGATATCGCAATCAAGCGAAATAGATTGATATCAACATACATGACCAGGTGTTACTTGGCAAGATGTGTTGATATCAATATTATGTCGGTATGGGGACTGCTATAAGGCCAACGTTTAAGACAACGCTTGTGGTGCGGGATGCCTGTCTGTGCCTTTATGTGCAGCGCGCGGCCCGGGCACTGGGACGGCGTTTTGATGATGCGCTGCGCCCAATCGGATTAACCAACGGGCAATTCTCGCTCATGATGTCCCTGAACCGTCCAGAACCACCCGACATGGGGGCAGTAGCGTCGCTCCTGGGAATGGACCGGACGACTTTGACAGCCGCTGTCAAACCATTGCAGCGCCGGCATCTGCTCAAGATCGCGGTGGACCCGGCGGACCGCCGCAGCCGTGTCATGACGCTTACGGCCAGGGGCCGCAAGTTGCTTGCATGCGCCGTTCCCATCTGGAAAAAGACCCACACGGCAGTTGAGGCTCTCCTTCCCGATCGCGACCCGGATCGTTTCCGGAAGAGCCTGCGAGCAGTCTCCTGACCAGCAAGTCTACGGATGGGCGGACGGATTCTATTCGGTGTCATCCGCCACGCCCAGCTTCCCCAAGCGGTAGCGCAGAGCATTTCGTGACAGCCCGAGCAGCCGCGCGGCTTCGCTCTTGTTGCCGTGCGCGCGGCGCATAGCTTCGCGGATCATCTCATCTTCCCACTGCTCGAGCGTCATGCCTT
>DATFQZ010000176.1:0-13658 GCA_035263765.1 Candidatus Angelobacter sp.
TCCTTCCACCAGCGCGATCATGCGGTCCAGAAAGGTCTCTCCTGGATTCGAAGTAACCTTCACCTTGATCTGATCGGACAGGACCCGGGTGCCCCCGGTCACGGAACAGCGATCGCCTCCGGCCTCGCGAATCACCGGCGCCGATTCTCCGGTGATCGCCGATTCGTCCACGGAGGCAACACCTTCCACCACGTCGCCGTCGCCGGGAATGACTTCGCCGGCTGACACAATCACCAGGTCGCCTGAGCGCAGCTTGGAACCGGGGACTGTTTCGGTGCGGCCGTCCGGCAGCAGACGGTTAGCGATGGTTTCCGACTTGGCTTTGCGCAGAGTGTCTGCCTGGGCCTTGCCCCGGCCTTCGGCCATCGCCTCGGCGAAGTTCGCGAACAGCACCGTGAACCATAGCCACAGTGTGATCTGCAGATCAAAACCGAATCCGGGATTATGGCGCGTTACGTCCTTGATCAGCAGCACGGTGGTGATCACACTGCCAACTTCCACCACGAACATGACCGGATTCTTCATCATGGTGCGTGGATTCAGTTTGCGCACGGAATCGATCAGCGCCTGGCGCACGATCTTTGGGTCCCAAAGGGATTTGGATTTGCTTATCTTGGTCGCCATGGTGCTCCTCAGAAAGTCTTGCCCGCGTTCATGAGCAAATGCTCAAGAATCGGCCCCAGGCTCAGCGCCGGGAAGAACGTCAAAGCGCCCACGATGATGATCACGCTCACCAGCAATGCGGTGAAGAGTGGCGTGGTCACGGGAAACGTGCCGGGCGAGGGCGGAACGATCTTCTTGCGCGCCAGGCTGCCGGCCACCGCAAGCATGGGCACGATCATCAGGAACCGTCCAATGAGTGTCGCGAAGCCCACGGTCAGGTTGTAGTAACGATTAGGATTCAGGCCGGCAAAAGCTGAGCCGTTGTTCCCTGTCGCCGAGGTGAAGGCGTAGAGCATCTCGGAAAGTCCATGCGGCCCAGTGTTGGTCAGCGTTGCCAGACCGAAGTTCGGCGTCAGCGCTGAAATCGCCGAGAAGACCAGGATCGAGAGCGGGAAGATCAGCACATAGAGCATGGCCATCTTCACGTCGTAACTTTCGATCTTCTTACCCAGATATTCGGGCGTGCGGCCGACCATCAGTCCGGCGATGAAGACCGAGAGCACCACAAAGATCAGCATGCCGTACATGCCGGCGCCCACGCCGCCGAAAACGATCTCCCCCAGCATGATGTTGACCAGCGGCACCATCCCGCCCAGCGGCGTGTACGAGTCGTGCATACCATTGACGGCGCCGCAGCTTGCGTCCGTGGTCACGGTGGCGAAGAGCGCCGAGTTGGCGATGCCGAAACGAACTTCCTTGCCCTCCATGTTGCCGCCCGGCTGCGTCTCGGACACCTTCTGATTGACTCCCGCCAGCAGCGGGTTGCCCTTGGATTCCGCCCAGTAAGCAGTGCTCACGCCCGCGAAGAACAAGATGGCCATGGCCGCGAACACCGCCCAGCCGTGATGCTGCGAGCCGGTCATCCGTCCCAGCGTGTAGGTCAGCCCGGCAGGAATCACGAAGATGGAAAGCATCTCCAGAAAATTGCTGAACGGAGTCGGATTCTCAAAAGGATGCGAGCTGTTGGCGTTCATGAAGCCGCCGCCATTGGTGCCCAGCATCTTGATGGCTTCTTGCGACGCGAGTGGCCCTTGCGCGATGACCTGGTCGGTGGCCGTCTCCATCACCGGTTTACCGTCCGGCCCGGTGACCGGCTTGCCGTCCTGCACTTTCTGGACCTGTTGCTGTTCAACCAGCTTGACCGTGTCATAGGGCCTGAAGTTCTGGATCACGCCTTGCGAGACCAGCAACATGGCATAGACGATGCAAGCCGGCAGCAGCACCCACAACACCGAGCGCGTCATGTCGACCCAGAAGTTGCCGATGGTCTCTTTCTCCCGGCGCGCGATCCCGCGGATGAAGGCAACCGCCAGGGCGATGCCCACGGCGGCAGAAGCAAAGTTGTGATAGGCCAGGCCTGCCATCTGCGTGAGGTAGGCCATGGTGCTCTCGCCCGAGTAGAACTGCCAGTTGGTGTTCGTGGTGAAGGAGGCAGCAGTGTTGAAGGCCAGGTCCGGCGCGACGTTCGCGAGCTTCTGCGGGTTCACGACGTGGGGAAACCACTGTTGTGTCCGCTCGAGCAGATAGAGCACCAGCATCGAGACTGCGCTGAACAGCAGCATGGCAATGGAGTACTCTGTCCAGCGCATTTCGCGCTCTTCGTTCACGCCGGTCAGCTTGTAGATCAGCTTCTCCACCGGGCGCAGCACGGGATCGAGCCAGGTGCGCTCCCTGGAGAACACCTTCGTCATGAACAACCCGACGGGTTTGGTCACGACCAGAACGGCAACAAAGAACAATAAGATTTGCAGCCAGCCGTTGATGGTCATCAGAACTTCTCCGGACGCAAGAGCGCGTAGAGCAGATAGACCATCAGCAAAACGCTGATGAGCAACATGAGAATGTTTTCCAGGTTCATAAGAGCCTCTACTTGAGCTTCTCGCACGCGGCTGTGTAAGCGATCGCCACGACGAAGAAGACGATGGTGCCAAGAATCATCAGAAGATCCATATCAAAGTCCTCACAAAAGCCGGCCTAAGCGCGTGAGCGCTGCCCCACCCACCAGCGACGTAACGCCACTACCGACCAAACCGCTTCGACCACACCAAAGGGCCACGCGCCCTGCAGGAAGCCGTAGGCAGACGCCGCGACGCAAGCGACGGCGAATGCAAGTACGAACCAATGGCTCCGGTCTTCAAGTGCGTACGCAACAACCATGGCTGTTACCGCAAGCAAGCCGAACAGTGAAAGCCCGCTCACCATGATCCGCCGCGGTTACAGCCTCGAAAGAGCCGCATGTATCCTCCCCCGTTTTCCTAAAACTTCACCATCACCGCAAATCTCAGAGCCGGTTCATCATTTCTAAGGTCAGGGCAGAAACCCGTCCCCGCCACACAGGTAAAGCCGGGCGTGGGTGACAAAAACGGGCCCGGCACGAACGTGGTGCCCGGCACAATAGAGCCGGCATTCAGACCTGGGATCGTGCTCGGAGAGCCGTTCACGCCGTTCGTGATCCCTCCGCGCCCAGACCAGTACGGAACGTTGGCGTGGCGGTACCCAAACTCAGTGCGAAACGTGATGTATTGCTGGGGCATCCAGTCGAAAGTGAACGAAGTATCCCAGGCTTTGAACGGATCGCCGGGATTCTGCGTGAAGTACGGTGAACCGCTGATGGCATCGGCGCCGTTGATCGGCGGCAGCAGAACGAGGTAGCGTCCGGGATTGTCCATCGCGCCTCCTCCCACCGTCACGGCATACTTGTCTTTATCGAACCAGAAGCGGTTGTACAACATCCACCCGGCAAACGTCTGCTTGCGGCTGGTGGCGGTGTTGTGAAAACAATTCACGTTGTTGATCACAGTCTGTCCCTGCGCACCAATACTTGGAGTCTTGGGGCCGCCATACTCGCATCCTAAGTCTCCGGTAAGCGAGAAGGCCATCTTGTCGAGAAAGTGATCCGGCTGGTCGTAGTATTTGACCTGAATACTGTTGTCGGTGTGGATGCGGGAGCGGCCAAACTGGCCATTGCCGTTTCCCAGAGTATCTTCGCCCATACCGTAATTGTTGAAGACCAGGGAGAGCCAGGGCTTCGGACGCCACAGAATCTGCCCACCCAGGCCCGGCTTGCTGCCCAGTCTGCCGTAGGATTGCCATCCGTTAATGAGCCAGGGCTCGATCTTCAGCTTGTCGGTGGGGAACCATTGGATGCGGACGCCGTTGAAGAACCAGGGCGTGTTCGAGGACACAAAGGACGGCTGGTAGGCCCAGTTGTCAAAGTTGTAGTAGCTGAACAGGCCAATGTAGGAAACGAAGATTCCTGCGTCAAAATTGAGCCCATGCTGCACGTTGAAGTGATACCCGCCGTTGGCTTCGGAGAAGTACTTGTACGCGCCACGAAGATCCCACTGTCCACGCCCGGGGCTGGCATCGTTGCGCGGAGTGGTGACGCCAAACATCCCTGCCATGGTCAGCATTCTTGCGTGGACATTGTCCCAGTGGAAATCGCCGCCAAAGCTGATCTGCTCGATTTGGACTTCGTTGGAGCGAAAAGTCTCGGTCGAACCTCCAAGGCTGTCGTCGCGGGGATGATTGAGGCTGCTGATGTAATTTGCGTCGAGGCGTACTTCCGGGGTGAAGAACTTCGAGTCCCACACCACGTCCTTGTTGCGGGGATTGCCGTTAAGCCAGGTCCAATCGGCATAGGCAAAGGGCACAGTGGGCTCAGGCTGGGCCGGTGCGGCCTGCGTTTGCTTTGTTGTATCGGCGGCTGTGGCTGGATTGGCCGCGCTCAGTTCCACCAAGGAAGAGCGAGAATTTGATTCTTTTGGTTCAACGGCTCCAGCCACCGCCGCGATTGCCGATGGCCCCTGTTGCGCCCTGAGTTGGGCTTCCAGCTCCTGGATGCGCGTGCGCATCTGCTCGAGTTCTTTCAGGATCTCTGCGTTCAACTTGTTGGGGTCGGAAGCAGGAGTGCTATTCGAACTCCCGGACACTGTGCCGGAAACGGTGCTCGCCTTGCCTCCCGCGGCATCGTCGTCGCTGGATTTCCGGTTTGGCGCGACCTGCGCCAGGGATCCCGTTTGACATATGCAGACGCACACAGTCAGCAGGGCGATGACGGTGCAGATACGGCTCATCGACAGCGGCTTTCTCATTCTCATTTTCTTGACTCCAAGGATCTCTGAAGGCTTTCACTCGCAGCCTCTTGTCATTCGCTGGACCAAAGCAAATCTGCTGGTCAAGAGACAGTGAAGGTCTGTGATAAGGCCCATAACTCGCCACTGGGATTATCAGGAGCTGCTTGCCGGTTGCTTTCCAGGTACCTGGGCACTTATTCCGCGTCTGGGCTCTGCTATCGGATCAGAGAACCTGGCTGGAGCGTCGCTGCATAGGGTTCGTGACCGCAATACGATAGCCGCTCCGACAAGAGCAACTGTCCCGCTGGAAATATGCAAAGGAGCCGGGTCTTTGGACAGCCCTGTCTTGCCACGCGAAAAGTCAATCAGCGTTTTGCTAGCGCCTTGTGGCCTCCGAACCCTGGGTCCCTCGACGCTAACAAATACCCCAGAGACTTTCTTGTGCCTAAGTGCCCGGCTGAAGCCCTTGAAACATGCCAGAAGCAGCGTTACCGCCGGAAAAGCCACGATCAACAAAATCGTCAGAACCGCCATAACCCCTCCCCGGCTCTCATGCTTCCTCATTGCCGCAGGAACATCCGCAAACAGCTCAGTGGACAACTTCGCGCATAAGAATTGGCTAAAGAAGTCATCAATATTTTGTAAAGGCGGGCTGGGCGGATTTGAAGCTTTAACTTTTTGAGGTGAGTTTCCGGCAGGTCGCGTGGTTTTACGAAGGCGTAGGGATTGATCCAGGCAGCCCTGGCTTACAAACAATTAACACATCCTTTATCGAATCCTTATGGGTCTTCCAATCTAATGCTTTGGGCGATAAGCCCGGAGGCCACACAGAACAATGCTGTACCGAACAATCAAGCCACTCCTGGTGGATGCGGTTCAAGCCAAGGAACCCGCTGACATTGCCACCCAAGGCGGCGTTGTGCACCTGAACGCTGGAGATTGGCTGGTTCGCGATCCACAAGGAAATCTTGTGCGTTGCGATGACATTCATTTCAAATGCACATACGAGCCGCTCGCAAGCTCTGTCCGCTTGGAAGAACTGAACGAAGGCAAACCCTGCGGTTGCTGAGCTAATCGATGGCGGCCTCAAGGAGGCATCCGTGCCAGAGCCTGCAGTTGTGTCCGCCCGCGAATACACTCCACCGTTGACATACGTCCCGAGTCGAGCTCAAGCGCGGATCGGAGTTGTCACGCTCACCGCAGCGCTCCTGCTATTCGCGGGCGTGGAGTTGCAAGCACAAGCGACGCCTGCCGCAAGCGATGGGGCCGGATCGGAGACGAACGAACTGCGCGACCTGCGCGAAGCCGTGCGCGAACTGCAGGTCCAGGTGGCAGAGCTAAAGCGCGAGCTGCATAATCGGCGCGCTGGCGATCCAAACCCGGAAAGCCCGGCCGCTGTCGCTGCGGGAACCTCAGGCGCGCCGGCAGCGTCGCAGCAACCTGCCGCCGGTCAGGACAACGCGGCTGCACAGGGCAAGCAAGAAACTGCTGACCCGCTGGATTTCATACGCCGCACGACGATCGAAATCGGCGTGGACACATATTACGGATTCAACTTCAACTATCCCATCGGGCGTGTCAACCTGCTGCGCGCCTATGACGTGAGCAGCAACGCCTTCAGCCTGAACCAGGCTAACATCATTCTCAAACAGGACCCCGATCCTTCCGCGGGACGCCGTTATGGCGCGCGCTTGGACCTGCAGTTCGGCCAGGCCACGGAAACCCTGCAGGGCAGCGCGTCGAACGAGCCGCGTCCGGACGTCTATCGCCACATCTTCCAGGCGTACGGAACATATGTCTTCCCTGCGGGACGCGGCCTCACACTCGACGTAGGTAAGTTTGCGAGCTCGCTGGGCTATGAGAATAATTACTCCAAAGACCAAATGAATTATTCCCGCTCGTACTGGTTCGACTTTCTGCCCTTTTACCACATGGGAGCGCGCGTGAATTACAAATTCAACGACGCAGTGGCGTTTAATTATTGGATCGTGAACGGCACGCAGCAGACCGAGCCCTTCAACGGGTTCAAGGACCAGTTCTTCGGCTTGACCCTGACGCCGACCAAGACCATCAGTTGGAACGTGAACTACTACCTAGGCCAGGAGCATCCTGACGTGGTGTTCTTCCCCTTCGGCGGCGCACCGCCCAACTCGCCGACATTCCAGGGCCTCGCGTTTCAACCGATCCCGAACGCACCTGATGGCCGCCTGAACATCATCGATTCCTACATCAGCTGGCAGGCCACGCCGAAGCTCACATTTGTGGGAGAAGGCGATTATGTGGTCGAGCGCCTGCTGAAGGAGTCGGCGCCATCTACGGTGTCGGGGGGAGCCGCCTACGCCCAGTACCAGTTCACTCCCAAGGACGCGCTTGCGGCTCGCTTCGAATATCTAGGGGACCAGGGCGGCTTGTTCAGTGGCAAGACTGAAGCCTTGAAAGAAATCACACTCACTTACGGCCACAAACTGATTTCAGGGTTTCTGGTCCAGACCGAATTCCGCCGCGACTTCTCCAATCAGCCGGTCTTCCTGACCGATAAACTGGGCGTCTTCAGCAAGCACCAGAATACGGCCACGGTGGGGCTGATCTGGTGGTGGGGGAACAAGCCAACCGAAACCTTTTGAGAAATACGTCTGGAGAGTGGGAATGCGCTGATTGCCTTAAGGCACGTGAGCCTTATCGGCCGAGGAGTCGCCGGAACGATTCAGGCTGTTTGTCCATTCACGTGGGGAATCTGATGAGTCAGTCTTGGCAAGCGCTTGGACCGCTTCGCGAAAATCAGACGTCGCCGAGACCAGCGAGCCTTGATGGAGGACTAGGAGTAAATCGCAGTCCTGGATCGTGCTCAACCTGTGGGCGATCACCAGAGTGGTGCGGCCTGTGGCAAGGCGCCGCATAGCCTTCATGATCTCGTCTTCGGTGTTCACGTCGATGGCGCTGGTCGGCTCGTCCAGGATCATCACCGGAGCATCCCTGAGAAACGCGCGGGCGATGCCCAGTCGCTGGCGCTCCCCGCCGGAGAGCGGGCACGCGCCTTCGCCAATCACGGTGTCATAGCCCTCAGGAAGCGCTTCGATGAAATCGTGCGCCATCGCGGCGTGAGCGGCAGCAATGATTTCTTCCCTGCCGGCACCCGGGTCGCCGTAAGCGATATTTTCGGCCACCGTTGCGGAGAATACGACAGGATCTTGCAGGATCACCGCGAACTGCCGCCGCAGGTCGGGCAAACGATAGTCGCGCACGTCACGTCCATCCAGGAGAATCTGCCCGGACGCGGGATCGTAGAAGCGGGTAAGCAGGTTGACGAGCGTGCTCTTCCCGGACCCGCTGGCGCCGATGATGCCCACACGCGTACCCGCGGGAATCTCGAACGTGACTCCGTTCACTGCCCTGCCCGACTTCGGATAGGAAAAGGTAACGCCACGGAAACTGATTTGTCCCTGTGCCCGCTCTAAAGCCGTGGCGTGGCGAGAGCCGCTGAGCTCCGGGGGCTCGTCGAGCAGAGCCAGCGCGCGTCGCACGCTGACCATCCATCCTTGCACCTCAGGCACCTTGGCGCTGACGGTCCGCAGTGGGTCATAAAGCTGCGCCATGTAGGCCATCACCAGCAACAGGTCGCCCAGAGTCAACAGGCCGGACTGCACGTGCTTGGCGCCAATCCACAAAGCCGTGGCGCTGCCCGCGGCGATCGTGGTGGTGATGGACAGGTGAAACAATGCCAGCTGCGAAGCCACCTTGACTTGCGCCGCCATGCGGTCGCGCGAACGCGACTGGAAACGCCGGTTCTCAAACTCCTCCCGCCCGAAGGCTTTCACAACGCGGATGGATGCCAGCGCCTCATGCAGCACCAGCATAGCGGCACTGTCCAGTTTCTTGATGCCCTCCCAACCCTCCCGCGATCTATGTCCCGATTTGCGCGCCAACAGAAGTAGCAGAGGCGACACGGCGACCGCCACTACGGAGAGTTTCCAATCCAGGCGCATCGTCACGTAGAGAAGCGCGACGAAGCTCAACGTGGAGCTCAAAAGAGGCACCGCGCCTTGCAGGAAAAGATACTGAACGGCAGCGGCGTCGTGCTGTATGCGGTACGCAACATCGTTCGTGCCGCGGCGGTCGTGGAACGGAAGACCCATTCGCTGCACATGCCAGAAGAGCCTGGAGCGGAGATCCATCACCAGCCTCTCCCCGGTGTAAGTCTGCAGGAGCCACGCGCTGAAGGACTGGAGATTCATCAGCAAGCTCAGAGCCAGCAACATGCCAACAGCCAGGATTAAGTTTGTGAGCTTCGAGCCGTGCAGGGTCGTGGGCAACAGGACCTGTATCACCTGCGGCAATGGCAAACTGCCGATGACGTTGTCGACGACGATCTTCAGGGGAAACGCGAGCAACAGGCTGATCGGTGCGGCGATCGCTCCTAGCAAGAAAATGGCGGCCAAATGGGCCCAGTACGGCCGAGCGAGACCTGACAATTGAGCGTAGATTGAGAGCCTGCCCTTGATGCGGACCGTCCTTACGGGTTAGGAGTCTTCCCAGCCTACGTACCTTGCTCCGGAAGACCGGCAACAGAGATTTTGAAACTGGAAGCGTTGATGTTGGAGTGGATTCTAGCAGTGGCTCCTGCCTCGGAAACCGCCATAAGGGGATTTTCAACCGATATAGGGTCTTTTACGACGGCGAGTCCGCAAAAAAGCAGAACTATCAACAGTCTCGGCCCGCAGGCATCCCACGAAGGGAATACGCGAGGGGAGAGTGGCCCGATGCGCCACTCGCAAGTAAACCTCGTGACTTACCACGATATTCATTTTCAAGAGTCGAAAAAACGCTTGACAAACATATACTGTGTACAATACAGTATGTGCCATATAGGATATGTCACACAGCACGCAGAACGAAACACCCGACGTTTTCGAAAACCTCCGCCTGGAGCTGCGCCGCGGATGCCTGATCTTGGCGGTGCTGGCGGCGCTGCGCACCGAACAATACGGCTACACGCTGCGCAAGGTTCTGGCCGAGCACGGAATGGAGATCGACGAAGGCACTCTCTACCCGTTGCTGCGGCGACTGGAGAGCCAAGGCCTGCTCAAGAGCCAATGGCGCGAAGAGGACAAGCGTAACAAGCGTTTCTATCGACTCTCGCCGGAGGGCAAACAGATTCTGAAGCAACTGCTGGCGGAGTGGCAAGGTATTGACTCTTCACTGGATGAAATTTTGAAGGAGCCGTCGCATGGAACTTCTTGATCGCTACTTGCATGCCATCAAATTTTGGTTGCCCAGAGCTCAGCAGGACGATATTGTCGCGGAACTGTCGGAGGACATTCGCTCTCAGCTCGAGGAATACGAGACCAAGGTCGGGCGCAAGCTCAACGACTTCGACATCGCCTCGATCCTCAAGGAGCGCGGGCGGCCGCTCGTTGTGGCAAACCGCTATCTGCCGCAGCAGTATCTGATCGGGCCGGTCTTATTCCCCGTGTACCGATTTGTGTTGGCGATTGTGGCCTTGTGTTATCTGGTGCCATGGCTTCTGGTGCGCTTCGGACTGATCGTTTTCGATCCAAGCTATCGCTCGGTACGCTCCGTCTTGGCGGATGTCGCCCGCGCTTGGCCGTCTTTTTGGACTGTTGCCTTTTTCGCGATTGGCGCGGTCACAACCGTCTTCGCGGTTTTGGAAAAGGTGCAATCCAAGAAAAAGTTTCTTGACGATTGGGATCCACTCAAGTTGCCCCCAGTCCGCGATCCAAACCGGATACCGCGCCTGAATTCCATCATCGAACTGGCCGCCAACTTCGTCTTTGCCGTGTGGTGGGTTACGGGCGCGTGGTCGCAGATCATTTTCGACCGCGCGGGTGTCCGCGTGGTGCTTACGCCTGCGTGGCGTGGATTCTTCTGGGCTTTCCTGGCTCTTGCCCTGGGAAATATCGCGCTGGCCAGTGTGAACCTGCGTCGCCGTCATTGGACGCTGCTCAACGCCGGAATCCGCATGGTCCTTGACAGCGCCGGGGCGATCGCCTTCTGCTGGCTCCTCAAGGCCCACCTGGTTTCTGAAGTCATATCTCCCCAGCTTTCCCCTGCCCACGCCGCAGAGATTTCGAATGCCATCAATACTTACATGGCGAAGTCGTTTCCTTTCGCCGTGATGGCCTGTGTGTTGATCGTCGCCCTCTCGGGTATCCCCAGGCTGGTGCGCCTGAGGACAGGCCGCACCCGTCTGATCCAAAGCCTGGCGCTGCTGTAGTGCATCTCGCGCTCACATCTCCAGCTTGAACTTCGTAGAGGCCAGCTTGTAGAGCTTGCGCCACACGAGGCGATTGATCGTAACCACGGTCGCGGCCATGAAGATGGTGGAAGCAAACAGCAGGCGGAAGTTGCCATCGTCAGACGCCTGGCTGATCAAGGCGCCCAGCCCGACGGTTGAATGGACGTGGCCCTGGAGATGAAAGTATTCGGCCACGATGCTCGCGTTCCACGCGCCTCCGGAAGCGGTGACCAGCGCCGTGATCAGATAAGGAAAGATCGCCGGCAGAATGAGTTTCGTCCAGCGCTCCCAGCGGCTGAAGCGGAAGATAGTGCAGGCTTCCACCAACTCCGTGGGAATAGCGCTCGCGCCGGCAATCACGTTGAACAGCAAGTACCACTGCGTGCCCAAAAGCAGCAGTACCATCGAGGCGATCCCCATGCCGCCGCCCACGCTGACCAGCGCCAGCAAAACCACGGGAAACAGTGCTGTGGCCGGGACGGAAGCCGCGATTTGCGCCAGCGGCTGCGCGATCCGCGCCAGCCTGGGGTGAGTACCAATAGCCACGCCGGCGGGAACGGTCCACAAAGATCCGAGAACCAGGGCGGCCGTCACGCGCAGAAAAGTTGCCAGCAGACCCTTCAGGATCATCGACACTTCACTTTGATTGAGCCCAGCCAGCAACATGGCGCCACGAAAGACCAAGTACAGTGCGCCACCGAGTAATGCAACACCGAGCGCCGCCGGCAGCCATTGGCGCAACGTACTCTGCGGCGCGCCCGGGCGCCGGGCAGTTTTCTCCCGGGCAAAGTGCAGGAGAAGTGTCTCGCGCAGAGGCGCGATGGTCTTGCGGGAAAGCAGATCGACGATCTGCGAGCGGCGAATGAAAGTCAGCACCGGCGATTGTGTAATCTCAGACGCTTCAACTGTTTCAAACTTGAATTTCTGCGCCCAGGCCACGATGGGTCGCCACACCAGTTGATCCGCCAACACAATCACGGCGATCATGGTGACCAACCCGTACACGATGGCGCGAGTGTCTCCCGCGCTGGCGGCCGTCTGCAGATACGAGCCCAACCCAGGCAGACGAAAGTCGCGCTTTCCCAGGACGAACATCTCGCACGCCATCAGGAAAAACCAGCCCCCGGCCACCGACATCATGGAATTCCAAACCAGGCCAATGACCGAGAAAGGCAGCTCCATCTGGGTAAACCGCTGCCACCAACTGAAGCGATACAAGCGCGCTGCCTCGCGCATTTCCTGGGGAATGCTTTTGAGCGACGAATAGAAACTAAAAGCCATGTTCCACACCTGCCCGGTGAAGATCAGCAGGATCGATCCCAACTCAATGCCGAGTTGCCGGCTGGGAAACAGAGCCACCATAGCCAGCATGACGCCCGGCAGAAAACTGAGCACGGGAATGGACTGGAGCACGTCCAGCAAAGGAACCATGAAGCGTTCCGCGCGGCGATTGTACGCAGCCAAGTAGCCGTACACCAGAGTGAACCCCAGGCTGAGGAAGTACGCAATCGAGATGCGGAGCAAGGAGTAGAGCGCGTACAAAGGCAATGCCCGGGCGCGCAAATCGATCTCCACTTGCGGTGTGAGCGGGCCAGACCAGTAGCGAGCCAATTCGACGACGCCATAGACCAACCCGGTGCCCAGAATAAAGATGGGAATTTCAATCAGCACCGACCGCCCTCGCCAGGGCAGTGACGGCCACGGGATTCGCGCCGTGCTCGCTGGATTCTGTGGCTGGTCGTTCACGATTGTTGTGCCGGAAATTCCGGATTGTCAGCTTCCGAACCCGCAGCTTCCGGAAGATAGAGCCTCTGCTCTTCGGAATCGTAGTTGAACAGATCGCAATAGCGGCCCCAGGTCAGCACCGTCTCCAACTGGCGCTGAATCTCTTCTTCCGGCTGGTGTTCATCGAGAATGTCGCGGAAAAGCTCCAGGGGGATGCTGTGATCGGACTTCTCGTGCAGCACCTTGTCAATCTGCTGGAACAACAGAATGCGAGAGAGCGCGGCCTCGCGAAACAGACGCCGTTGCGTGTCCATGTCAGCCTCGGCCCAAGCCCAGCCTGCGGGCGTGATATCCACGTCGCCCTCTTTCAATTCAGCAAAGCCCAGAAGCACAGCTGCCTCCACGATCGGGAACAAGTCATCCACCTCCATGAGCAGCTTTTCGGCAAGATGATAAAGGTCTTCCGTGCCCCCGCCGTCAACCAGGAGCTCGAGTAGCCCAGCGATGCCCCCCGGACGCGCATGCGGCAGCAGTGGATATCGCGCCGGCTGGACGGTCTTGCCGAGCGCAGGCGGCGCCGGCACCGCCTCGGGCGTAGTCATGACTTTGTAGATGTAGTCCACGTACACGACGAACTGCGGCGACTTCCGGTCCCGCGGGTGTGGCAAAGGAATGCGGAAGTCGGCGCGAACGCGGGCGGGATTGCGGCCCAGCACAATAACCCGGTCGGCCAGCAGCACGGCCTCTTCGATGTTGTGGGTCACAATGAAGATGGTCTTGATATCCACCTTGTTCTCGAGCCAGAGATCCAGCAGTTCGCCACGCAGGTTTTCAGCGGTCAGCACATCGAGCGCGGAAAAAGGTTCGTCCATGAACAGGACCTCGGGCTGGACGGAGAGGGCGCGCGCGAATCCTACGCGCTGCTTCATGCCGCCGGAGAG
>DATFQZ010000177.1:0-19004 GCA_035263765.1 Candidatus Angelobacter sp.
AACAACAATTTCTGGAGTTATGACTGTCCGGAAGCGATGCGGAAGAAAATGGCCTATATTCGCTCGAGGGACTTGGGTGGCGTCATGTTCTGGGAGCTAAGCCATGACACGCCTGATGCCGAACTGCTGCACATTCTTGGACAATCACGATAAGGATTGCTGCCACCGGCGAAATAGCCAAACATGGTTAAAATCAAGCGCCGTCAGGCGCGAGTGAAAATAGCCCGGCAAGAATTGCCGGGTGAGCTGAGGCATGTTAGGAGTCCCGCCAGGGACGGCTGAACCTAATCTCCAAGAGCCCATGACATTTCGGAAACACCTTCAGTCGTCCCTTTCGGGACTCTTCTGTTTGTCCGACCGAACCCGGCAGTTCCTGCCGGGCTATTTTCATGCGCCCCTGGCGCGGCTTGGATTCTCAGTCGATTCTGGTTTGATCTTTGCCACCAGCGCTGCAATCGAGTATGAGATCGCGCCCACGAACGGAGCGGTGAAAAACAGTTCGTATAAACATTCCGATGAATCGCATCCCGATCCGAAAAAGGTTTGCCAAACGTAAGTCGGGAAGCATTCGTGGGCACACGAAGATGAGAAGCCGTTACGTACTTCCAGTATCCCCATAACTAGCCACGCCAAGCAGAGGTGCGGGTTTGCGAAACAACGATTCCCAGGCGATCTGACAGGGAAAGCTGACAATGATGGCGCCCAGAGTGCCAATCAGGCTATGCATAAGGAACTTCAGGGATGCCATTTTAGGGTTGTCGATTACGGAGAACTACCCGCCCTGCTTTCCGGCGACTTCCAGTCTTGTCCTCGCGCGTTCCAGAGCGGCTTGAGCTTCAGGATTGCCTTCGACGCCGGTTTTGCTCAGCTCAGCTTCGGCGCGCTGCTTGGCGGCCTCGGCGCGCGTGACGTCGATCTCTTCGGCCTTCTCCGCAGTCTCGGCCAGGATGGTGACTTTCTCGGGTAGGACTTCTGCAAATCCCCAAGCCACAGCCAGGCGGCGGATCTGGCCGGAGGCCTTGTACGAGATTTCGCCGACAGCGAGTTCGGTGATCAGGGGCGCGTGGCCCGGCAGCACGTCCAGATATCCGCTCCTGCCGGGGATGGTGACATCTTCCACGGTATCGTTCACGACGCGGCGTTCGGGGGTAACAATTTCGAGTTGGATGGTGTCAGCCATGTTCTTCGTTCAGCAGGTGATCTGTGCGTAGAGACGCGGCATTGCCGCGTCTCAGCTTTACGCCCACGATTCCCTTGTCGAGCGAGACGTGGCAGTGCCACGTCTCTACGTTGGCAGCTTTTTTACGCCGCCGCCCCGGCTTTCATCTTTTCGGCTTCTTGTACGACTTCTTCGATGCCGCCCTTCATGTAGAAGGCCTGCTCGGGGATGTCATCGTACTTGCCTTCGATGATCTCTTTAAAGCCGCGCACCGTGTCCGCTACCTTCACGTACTTGCCTTCGCGGCCGGTGAACTGCGCGGCCACATGGAACGGTTGCGAGAGGAACTTCTGCACTTTGCGCGCCCGGGCGACAGTGAGCTTGTCGTCTTCGCTGAGCTCTTCAATACCCAGGATGGCAATGATGTCCTGCAGGTCTTTGTAGCGCTGCAAGATCCGTTTCACGCCTTGCGCGACGGAATAATGTTCCTGGCCAACCACGCCCGGCTCGAGGATGCGCGAGGTCGAAGCCAGAGGATCGACCGCAGGATAGATTCCGATCTCCGTCAACGGACGCGATAGCACCGTGGTCGCGTCCAGATGTGCGAAGGTGGTGGCCGGCGCAGGATCGGTGAGATCGTCGGCGGGCACGTAGATGGCCTGCACGGAAGTGATCGATCCGCGCTTGGTGGAGGTGATGCGCTCCTGCAGCTCGCCCATCTCCGTCGCCAGGTTCGGCTGGTAGCCTACGGCTGACGGCATGCGCCCGAGTAGTGCGGACACTTCCGAGCCGGCCTGCGTAAAGCGGAAAATGTTGTCGATGAACAAGAGCGTGTCAGCGCCTTCTTCGTCGCGGAAGTACTCGGCCACGGTCAGCCCGGTGAGAGCCACGCGCAGGCGCGCGCCTGGCGGCTCCGTCATCTGTCCATAGACCAGCGCGGCCTTCGATTCCTCGGGAACGCCGGGCTTGATGACCTTGGACTCCGACATTTCCAGCCACAGGTCGTTGCCTTCACGCGTGCGCTCGCCTACGCCGGCGAAAACGGAAAATCCGCCGTGCTGCTTCGCCACGTTGTTGATCAGCTCCATGATCACGACGGTCTTACCCACGCCGGCGCCGCCGAAGAGTCCGATCTTGCCGCCTTTCAGGAAGGGCTGGATCAGGTCGATGACCTTCACGCCGGTCTCAAACATCTCCGCCTTGGTGGACTGCTCTTCAAAGCTCGGAGCCGGGCGATGGATGGGCAGTCTCTTGGTCGCGGCTACCGGTCCTAGATTGTCCACCGGTTCGCCGATCACGTTGATCACGCGGCCCAACGTGCCTTTGCCTACGGGGACGGAGATCGGTCCGCCGAGATCGATAGCCTGCATGCCGCGCACCATGCCGTCCGTGGCTTCCATGGCCACGCAACGCACGCGGCCTTCGCCCAGATGCTGTTGCACTTCCAGGATCACGCTGATGGGCATAGGCACATTGAAGCCTTCGCTGGTGACGCGGAGCGCCTGATAAATCGGCGGCAAAGTGGCTTCGGCGAACTGGACATCGACCGCGGGCCCCGCGATCTGAACGACTTTTCCGATGTTTTGTGGCATATGAATCCTGCAAAAATTCCAAATTTAAAATTTGAAATTTAAAATTTCTTACAGCGCTGCGGCCCCACTCACTATCTCAATGATCTCTCTCGTAATCTTCGCCTGCCGGACCCGGTTGAGGTCCAGCGTCAGGCCGTCAATCATTTCTCCGGCGTTGTTGGTGGCGGAATCCATGGCCGTCATGCGCGCTGCGTGTTCGGCGGCTTCCGACTCCAGCATGGCGCGAAACAACTGCACGGAGATATAACGCGGCAGCAGGCCGCTGAACAGGCGCTGCGCCGGTTGTTCATAAATGTAATCCACCTGCCCCGCGCCGAAACCCGCGGCCTGCTGGTCGATGGCGCTGGTGTCGGCGGCGCGGACGCCCACTCCGGCGCGCGCGGCAGCTTCAATGCGGTGCTTCCGCTCCTCGTCCGTGACTTCCTCCGTAACCTCGCGCACCACTTCGCCCACGGCGCGGATCGGCAACACATCATCCACCACCAGTCGCTGCGCAATCACCGATTTGAACTCGTTGTACACGATGTACACGGAGTCGACCGCGCCGCTGGTGTAGAGATGAACCACCTTCTCGGCGACTTCGCGGGCGCTTGCGAACTGTGCGCGGTTCATCAGGCCCACGTGCTCGGCCACTATCTGAATCGGCCCTTTGCGCTGGCCGCTTTCGTTGAACGGATAACGGCGGCGGAAGTAGTCGCGCGCTTTGCGCCCCAGGGCCACGATATCGATGTTCTTGCCCTGCTTGGCCTCGATAAACCGCGAAGCCGCTTTCAGGATGTTGGAATTGAACGCTCCCGCCAGGCCCTTCTCGCCGGAAACGACGATCAGAAGCAGGGTCTGCTCGGGACGGCGGATGAGCAGCGGGTGGCGCGCCTCTCCGGTCACGGGATCGTAAATCTCCGCGCGCGACACCAGCGACTTGAGCACGTTGGTCAACATCTGCGCGTACGGCCGCGCCGCCAGCGCGCGCTCCTGGGCGCGACGCAGCTTGGCGGCCGAGACCATCTGCATGGCCTTGGTGATCTGCCGCGTGTTCTTCACGCTGCGGATGCGCCGCCGGATGTCGAGAAGGTTTGCCATTTTTCTTCGTTAGGCCTTCGCAGCTAGCTGTCTCGCGCTCAAGAAGCTCTGTTTGAAATCAGTGAGCGTTTTTCCGATCTCGGCTTTCAGGCTGTCATCAATCGCTTTTTTCTCCATGATCGTCGAGAGCAGCTTGGGGTTCATGGACTCAACGTATTGGTACAGGCCGGCCTCAAAGTCACGGATGTCCTCGACCGCCATGTCGTCCAGGTAACCGTTCGTGCCGGCGAAGATGATCAGGATCTGCTTGCTGAATGGCAGCGGACGATACTGGTCCTGCTTCAGGAGCTCCACCAGCCGCTTGCCGCGGTTAAGCTGGTTCTGCGTGGCTTTGTCGAGATCGGAGCCGAACTGCGCGAACGCGGCCAACTCGCGATACTGGGCGAGTTCGAGTTTGAGCGTACCCGCCACCTGGCGCATAGCTTTGATCTGGGCCGAACCGCCGACGCGGCTGACGGAGATGCCGACGTTCACCGCGGGACGGATGCCGGAGTTGAACAAGTCAGTCTCGAGGAAGATCTGGCCGTCCGTAATGGAGATGACGTTGGTCGGAATGTACGCCGAGACGTCGTTGGCCTGGGTTTCGATCACCGGCAGCGCGGTCAGCGAGCCGCCGCCGTTCTTGTCTGACATCTTGGCGGCACGCTCCAACAACCGGGAATGAAGATAGAAGACGTCGCCGGGGTAAGCTTCGCGGCCCGGCGGGCGGCGCAGCAGCAGCGAGATTTCGCGGTAGGCGGCGGCGTGCTTGGAGAGATCGTCGTAAATCACCACGGCATGCTTGCCGCTGTCGCGGAAATATTCGCCCATCGCGCACGCGGCGTAAGGCGCCAAGTAGAGCATGGGCGCGGGCTCGGAAGCCGACGCCGCCACCACGATGGTGTAATCCATGGCGCCGTAATCCTGGAGCTTCTGGACCACCTGGGCGATCGACGACCGTTTTTGACCGATCGCGCAGTAGATACAAATCAGGTTGTTGCCCTTGTTGTTGATGATGGTGTCCAGTGCCACGGCGGTTTTGCCGGTCTGGCGATCCCCGATGATCAGCTCGCGCTGGCCACGGCCGATAGGAATCATGGAGTCAATGGCCTTGATGCCGGTAGCCATGGGTTCGCGAACCGGCTGGCGCTCGATCACTCCAGGAGCGATGCGCTCCACGGGGATGTATTTGCTGGCGGTGATGGGCCCTTTGTCGTCAATGGGCTGGCCCAGCGCGTTCACCACGCGGCCGATCATGCCTTCGCCGGTGGGCACGGCCATGATTTTGCCCGTGCGTTTGACCTCGTCGCCCTCTTTGACCTCGGTGTATTCGCCCATCAGCACTGCGCCCACCTGGTCTTCTTCCAGGTTCATGGCGATGCCGGCAATGTTGTGCCCGAAGTCGAGCAGCTCGCCGGCCATGACCTTGTCCAGGCCGTATACGCGGGCGATGCCGTCGCCGAGAGAGATGATGGTGCCCACTTCGTCCACCGTCACCTTGGACTCGTAGTTCTCAATCTGCTCGCGGATTAATTTGGTGATCTCGTCAGCCTTTATCTGAGCCATAAGTACCTTGTTCCCCAGGATTTCGACCTGGAGAGAATTTGGTAATTGGGTAATTTGGTGATTGAGTAATTGAAAACCAAGTTGGCCGCGTCTTCACAATTACCCAATTACCAAATTACTCAATTACGAAATCCTCTTACGATCCGGCGATCTCCTGCTTCAATCGCTGCAACTGGCCGCGCACTGAGCCGTCATAGACCGTGCTGCCGATTCTCACCACTGCGCCGCCCAGCAGGTCTGCGTCTTCGCTATATGTGGCGCGGACCGTCTTGCCAGTCACAGCGGCCAGCCGCTGCTCCAGCGATTTCTTTTCCGTCGCCGTGAGTGCGCGCGCCGAACTCACCCGTGCTTCCGCGATTCCCATACGTGCGTTCAGTTCCTGCCGGAACTGCTCGGCGATCTCGCCGATCTGACCGATTCGCTTGTGGTCAATCAGCACCGCCACAAGGTTGCGGAGCAGCTTGGAGCCACCCATCTTTTTAATGATGGCGTCCAGCAGGCCGATCTTTTGTTCGTGTTCGACCGCCGGGTTGAGCAGCACGTTGTGCAGTTCGTGACTCGAGCTGACCAGATCAGCCATCTGCGTCAGTTCGGCCACCGTTTTTTCGGGATCCATCTTATGGTCGGCCACAACCTCGGCAAAGGCACGGGCATAGCGACCGGCTGCGGCGCCCATTCAGTTCCCGTCCTTTCCCAGGTGTGCGGTGAACTCGCGCACCAGCGACTGATCGGTGTCCTTGGTTACTTCGATTTTCTTTTCTGCCAGATCGACGGCCAGTTCCGCGGCGTAGGCTTTCAAATCGCGACGCGCGGCGTTGGCGGCCAGAGCGATCTCCTGCTCCGCCGATTCCACGATCCGCCGCCGTTCTTCGGCCACTCCCGCCACCACGCGCTTTTCCTCTGCATGGGCGTTTTCATCCGCTTCGCGGCGCATCTCGGTAATCTCCACGTCCAGCCGCGCCAGGCGTCCTTCCACTTCGCTCAAACGGCGGCGGGCTTCCTCACCGGTCTTGCGGGCTTCTTCGAGACGCTGCTGGATGAGTGTGGTGCGGTTGCGAAGAATTCCCGGAAGCTTCTTGCGCACCACGAAGATCACCGAGAAGAAAACGATGGCAAAATTCAGCAGCACGCAGAGCCAGTAAGCCGCGTTATTGGTAAGGCCGGTGTGCCTGGCGATCCAGACCACCATGGGCGAGTTGCGCAGGGCATCCGTCTCGCTGGTTTCTTGGGCCGCTTTTTCTGCTTCTTTTCTGCCGCTTTCTTGCTTCCCACCAGCTTCGGGCGCAGGCTCATTTTGTGCGGGATTGGCGGACGCGTGCGCCGGTTGCTTTTCCTGCGCTTGCAGTCGCGAGAATTGGAAAGTGCCGGGGACGACCAGGATGGCCAGCGCTACACCCAGCAGAGTCCTGGGGATCCTTCCGCGGATTCCTGGATAGAGAGCCATACTGCTAGCGTCCTCCCGCGGCTACGGCCGGTTTGAGGACGGACTCAATGATCTGATTCGCTAAGCCATCAGCCTGCTGCTGCAACCCTGCTTTGGCGGCAAGCTTCTCTTTTTCGAGCCCGGCGCGGGCATCCTTGACCATGGCGTCCGCTTGCTTTCGCGCCTCGGCCAACGCGGCCTCCCTCTCTTCCATGGTACGCCGCCGCCGAGCGTCCTGCGCCTGGTATATGTGGGCGCGTGCTTCGCGTACCTTGCGCTCGTACTCCGCGGTGCGCTCCTCGGCGGAAGCGATCTGCTCCTGGGCCTGCTTGACGGCGCCTTCGGTGCGCGCCTGGCGTTCACCTAAAACCTGCTGCAACCGTCCATACACGATCCAGCGATAGGCCATCCACACGATCAGCAAACTGAAGATCGCGGGGATTGAGGAAAGCAGTAATTCGCCTAATTGGTTAAGTGTTTCGCCCATTCTTTAAATCGTAAGTTGTGTGATATGAAGCAGTTCGAAGGTGACCAGCAAACTTATTAATTTAACATTCGCTGCGCACGAGCGTCAACGCACGGAGCGGTTGAACGGTAGAGACGTGGCATTGCCACGTTTCACGGCTTACCCTCTTTCACGTTGCGCCGAGACAACATCGTGGGTTGAGAGGGAGACGCTGCCATGCCGCGTCTCTACGGACACAAATCGAATTCTCGCGCGGATCAGATGGCAAGGGCCGTCTGGCTCTTGCTATCATGAGCCCCCGATGGCTCCCTCCGTCAAATCTGCCCGACGGTCGCGCCGCCGCGTGGCGGGGGAAATACTCCTGTTGGGACTGGGCGGGGGCGTTCTGATCACACTGCTGAAGATCACGGAGTATCGATTCCTGGTCGTCGAGCACTCGGTGGAAATCTACGGCGGCCTGGTGGCCGTGCTGTTCTCCGGGCTCGGCGTTTGGCTGGGTCTGACGCTCACCCGGAAGAAGTCGCAAGCCGCCGCGCAGGGAAGCGCCAGCAGCGAGCCGTTTATCGTGGACGAGCAGCGCCAGGCAGAGCTGGGCATCACGCCCCGTGAGCTCGAGATTCTAAGGCTGATCGCCGCGGGACTCAGCAACCGTGAGATCGCGGAGAGGCTGTTTGTCAGCGAGAACACCGTGAAAACGCATTCCAGCCGGGTGTTTGACAAGCTGGGCGCCCGGCGGCGCACCCAGGCAGTGCAGTTCGGCAAGCAAGCCCGGCTGATCCCTTGAAGACCTCACGCAAAAGCATGATTTTTAGCGCAGAGGAGCAAAATCATCCGAACGGGTGACGACAGACGCTTGCAGTCCGGGCAGACTCCTAGGCGTGCGACACTACATTTCCTCCAAGGAGTGAACTTCCATGAAGAAAACGGTACTCACCTTCGGACTGATCGCCGGGGCAATCTCCGCAATCATGATGATGGCCTCGGTCCTTTTCATCTCCGACCATGGCACCAAGGGCTTAATCATCGGCTACACAACGATTGTGCTTGCGGCGCTGCTGGTGTTTTTTGGCATCCGCTCCTATCGCGACAACGTTGCTGGCGGCCGGGTGACCTTCGGCCGAGCATTTGCCGTGGGGATTCTGATCACGATCATTTCCAACGCGTGCTACGTCGCCACCTGGGAAGTCGTCTATGCCAAGTTCATGCCCGACTTCGCCGACAAATATGCAGCCGAGATGATTGAACGAGCCAAAGCTTCTGGTGCCAGTCCGGACGGGGTGGAGAAGGCCACACGTGCTGCTGCTGACTTTAAACGGACCTACAGGAATCCGGCGATCAGGATGGCGATGACGTTTGCAGAACCGTTCCCGGTTGGGCTGGTCATGACGCTGATCTCAGCGGCCGTTTTGCGCAGGAAAGCCCCAGTGCAGGCGCGTGCAAGTGCATGAGTAGAAGCCATTCGTCATGCGGCAGCGGAAGTCTCCTGGCCGCTGCCGCTTGCCGTCCATAGTTTGTCAACGCTCAGGGTGACAATTTGCGTCCGCGATAGTGCCGTCTAACCTCGCCGTGAGGCTATGATCAGACCCATGATCTGGCTCTACTTGCTCCTTGGACTGGTGGTCGGCGTCATCTCCGGGGTGGTTGGTACTGGCGGCGGTGTCTTGATCGTCCCTGCTCTGGTGTTCCTTTTCCACATGGATCAGCGGCGCGCCCAAGGGACGTCGCTAGGCGCGCTGCTCGCGCCGATCGGAATACTCGCCTTCTGGGAGTATCACAAAGCCGGCAACGTCGATGTGAGAGCCGCCCTGATGATCGCCTTGGGTTTTGCCGTCGGCGGTTATTTTGGCGGTCATTGGGCCCAGCATCTCTCTGAGCCCGTTCTACGCCGGATTCTGGGCGCCCTCATGGTGGTGATCGGCGCACGGCTGCTGCTTTGGAGGTAAGTAGCTGAATGGCAATACCTTTCGCTCAAATCCTGCTTCCCGACCAGGGCCATCGCGACCGGGCATTGCTGTACTTCAGACACTCTGGAAAGCGTGGCTTCTGGCCAAGGCTCCTGGCGCGCGTTGCCGGAAAGGCTCCTAGGGGAAAAAAGTTTGCGAAGATTGCTTGACACGCGATTGGAGAGGCCTAGAATAGAAACATCACCTCCGATCCGATTCAGGATCGAATGGGCTTGTGATCAAGGAAACCGTCACCGCTTCTTGGTCTCAGGCCCATTTAATTTTGCGCGCAGGCGCAAAAAGCCTTTAGCTCTTAGCCATTAGCTCTTAGCTTGGTCCCAAAGCCGCGAGCGGCATTGCGTGACGTGAACTTTGGGAAGGAGACAGTCTCATATCCGCCCCGATCATCAACCTGTCCTAAAATCTCCAAGGCAGTGAACCTGCCCTGAAATTGACTCAAGCGCCGCAGGCGCGACATAACGGTAGCCCAGGCCGTAAGGCCTGGGTCGGCGTTAGAAAGAGCGAGCCCCGGAGGGGCGGCACAGCACATGAACTGTCACGAAGAGGAGTTTGTCAACGCATTCGTAGAACCCTCTCGCCGTGAGCGGTTTCTTGGTTTCCTGAGTGTTCCGAAGAATCGCCAAAAGTTCATTGATGAGCTCTATCACTTACGATCGCGGTTTCTCGACAAGAGGTTCATGCGACCAGTGAGGGGCTCAGCCAGCTTGCCGGATGCTCTTTGCGAGCGGTTGAGAAAACAGGGCGCGCCGGCTAACTGTTGGGCCATCGGGGGCAGGTTTGACGGTGAGGAAGTGGAACTGCTCAAGGGGCTTCGAGACTCAGGTGATGGATTTGTTCTTAGCTGTATCCCGGGGAAGCTTGCATATCTCAAGAGCGAAGATGAGGAATTGATCCTGCAGCGCTGACTCTCCGTGTCTCCGCGCCTCCGTGGTGGGTTTCCGATCACGGCGATCACCCGATCACCCGATCACGCGATTTCTTTTTGACCGCGTAAGCATCGAGCATCCGCGCCAGAGACTCCGGCGCTTCCACGTCCATTTGTACCGCTGAGTCGCGATACGTACGTTTCAGGACGCGGGCGCGGGCTTCGATTTGCGCCAACAACTTGCCTTCGCCCTGTGGTACACGGATGCGCAAAGGCCGCAACGCGTCAACTTCCAGGCGCGCATCAATCGCAGCCAGCAGATCGTTGAGTCCAACCTGTTGCGCGGCAGAGATGTACACACTACCGGCGGAGTTCACGAGCGACGAACGTTGCGGCCCCGGCAGCAGATCAATCTTATTCATGATTTTGATCTGGGGTGTGGTCTCGACTTCCAGTTCTTTCAGCACTCTGTCCACTTGCTTTTGCTGTTCGTGGACGGCCGGGCTGGTAGCGTCGGAGACGTGCAGCAGCAGAGCGGCGCGCTGGACTTCTTCGAGCGTGGCGCGAAACGCAGTGACGAGCGTGGTGGGCAGGTTGCGGATAAATCCGACCGTGTCGGACAGCAGTACTTTGCGCTTGCTGGGCAGGATAATGGCGCGAATCGTAGGATCCAGCGTGGCAAACATTTTTGCCGACTCGACGACGCCTGCCTTGGTCAAAGTATTGAACAAAGTCGACTTGCCGGCGTTGGTGTATCCGACCAGGGCTACGGTGGGCAGCGGCACGGACTCGCGTCGCTGCCGCTGCTGCGAGCGCACGCGGCGCACTTCCTCCACTTGCCCTTTGATGTGGCGGACGCGCCGGTAGATCTTGCGGCGGTCGGTTTCAAGCTGGGTTTCACCCGGACCGCGGGTGCCGATGCCGCCGCCGAGCTGCGACATTTCCACGCCACGGCCGGCCAGCCTGGGCAAAAGATATTCAAGCTGCGCCAGCTCGACCTGCAATTGGCCTTCACGGCTGCGTGCGTGGCGGGCAAAGATGTCCAGGATCAACTGGGTGCGGTCGACGACCCGCGCTCCTACTTCGCTTTCGATGTTGCGCTGTTGCGAAGGCGAGAGCTCATGGTCCACCAGCACCACGTCCGCGCGCGAAGAAGCTACGGCGCCGGCGATCTCCTGGAGCTTGCCTTTGCCGATCAGCGTGGCTGGATCGGGCCGGTCGCGGCGCTGCACGAACTCGCCCGCAATCTCCGCGCCGGCAGAGAGTGCCAGCTCGCGGAACTCGGCCAGGGTCTCTTCCACGCCGGGTTCCGGGGATTCGGATTTTCGCTGCGATCGATCGCAGGCGGCATCGCGCGCCAACTGGGCGATGGGCGGGACTTCCAGGTTGCGATCAGAGCGGGAACGAAAGCGAAATTCTACACCGACCAGAAACGCCCGTTCTGGTCGTCCCCGGGTGGCGTTAATTCCATCCGAAGTACCAAAGAGGCGGGACCGTCCAGGAATGGATTATCCCTCCGTTTTGGCCGGAGCGGCTTCGACCTCGGCCGCCGGCGGCTGCGCTGGCCGGCTTTCGCCGTGGTAGCTGCCCCGGCTCATCACCACTGTCGAGATGGCGTGCTTGAAAATGAGCTGTTCCTGATTATTGGTTTCCAGGACGACTGAGTACTTATCGAAGGACCGTATGCGGCCCGTGAGCTTGACTCCGCTGAGGAGATAGATCGTGACTTGCGTCTTCTCCTTGCGCGCGGTATTCAGAAAAGAGTCCTGTATGTTCTGCGCCGGCTTGTTTTCCATCTGCCGATCTTTCTCCTGTAAGGTTTCCATATCAACAGGCGGTGATTCTCCATCCTATCGGCCTTCATTGTAGGCTTTCCCCCAGGTTACAGCAAAGCTTGAGAACGGCGAATGTCGGCCGAAGTGCGCCGCCTCAGAGCCCGGAGCGGCGTGGCAGAATGCTAAAATTCGGGGAAGCACATAGCCCATGAAACCGCCGGATCACAAGACACTGGCCGACATTCCCATGCTGGATCTCTCGCGCCAATATGCCTCCATCCGCGGCGAGGTATTGGCGGCAGTGGGGCGGGTGTGCGATTCGCAGAGCTACATTCTGGGTTCTGAAGTTACCTCGTTGGAACGCGAATTTGCGGCCTTATGCAGGACTGCCGACGCGGTGGCCTGCAATTCAGGCACGGACGCTCTGTGGCTGGGCTTGGCCGCTGCCGGCACCAAGAGCGGCGATGCTGTGGTCACTACGCCGTTCAGCTTTTTCGCCACGGCCAGCTCCATTGTTCGCGCCGGCGCCCGGCCGGTGTTCGCCGATATCGATCCGGAGACTTTGAACATTGACCCGGCCAAGGTGGAAGCCGGTCTGAAAGCGTCGTCCGCGCGGCGCACCACCATCATGCCGGTACACCTTTATGGCCAGTGCGTCGACATGAAGTCCCTCCGCGGAATCGCTGCCGAGTTCAACTTGCTGATCGTTGAAGATGCCGCGCAGGCGGTGGGAGCGACCTGGAACGGGGAAGCCGCCGGCGCGATGGGAGTGGCCGCCGCGTTCAGTTTCTATCCCACGAAGAATCTCAGCGCTTTCGGAGATGCCGGCGCGCTGACCACGAGCGATCCTGAGCTAGCCGGGCTCGCCCGCCTGCTCCGAAACCACGGTGCGAAGCAGCGCTATTATCACGACGAGATCGGCGCCTGCAGCCGCATGGATGCCATCCAGGCTGCGGTGTTGCGCGTGAAGATGCCGCATCTGCCGAGCTGGAATGACGCTCGCCGCGAGCGTGCTCAGATCTATGACCGCTTGCTCACCAGCGCGGGACTGACGCGGACAGGAGCCAATTCACCTGCACCCGTCACACTGCTGAAGACGCGGCCGGAAGCGCACCACATCTATCACCAGTACGTCATCCGCGCGCGAGACCGTGACAAACTGCGCGAATTCCTTAGAGAACACGGCGTGGGCTCGGAGATCTACTATCCGGTGCCGCTCCACCTCCAGAAATGCTTTGCCTACCTTGGCTACTCGGCAGGCGACCTGCCGGAAGCCGAGCGCGCCGCCGCGGAAGTTCTCGCCCTGCCAATGTTTGCCGAGCTGGAACAGGACGAGCAACGCGTGGTGGTGGATACGATCGCGGAGTTCTATTCCTGAGGCGGATCGCCGCAAGCTCGGAGGATCCTTTAGCGTAGAGACGTGGCATGCCACGTCTCAGAGACGCGACAGTGTCGCGTCTCTACGTTGGCGTCATCCCTTGGCGGGGAACCGGAAAAGCGCAATCGTCGAAACCAGGAAGACCACCACGACCGCGATTCCCACCGGCAGAATCCAGCCAATGCCGCCAAGGGCTTCCCGGAACATCTGCTGATTGGCGGCAAACAAGCCCAGACCGATTGCCAGGCACGCTACAATCGCCCCCAGCCGCATCACCATCAGCGGCCGCTCGATACGCTTTCTTTGTTCCTGCTTTCTCAGAATTTGCGCCCGCCACCAGATCAGATCCGGGCTGGGCAGTTCCGGCCGGTGGGCTTCGGCCATCTGCTTGAGAAGAGAATCGAGTTGATGTTCGCTATTCATGGATAGAACCCAGGCCTGCCTTTTCGAGCAGGTCTTTTGCTTTTTCCCGCGCGCGGAAGACCATCACACGCACGCTCTTTTCTTTGACGCCGAGAACTGCGCCAATTTCTCTGTGGCTGAGCTCTTCTACGTGTGCCAGCCACAAAACGGCACGCTCCTGCGCGCTAAGTTTGTCGAGAACCGCGGCCAAGTCCAGGGGCAGGCTGAAATTCTGATGAACACCTTCGGAGAATCCGCTGAGCTCCCACCACTCCCGCTCGCGTTTCATCTTGCGCCAGCGGTCGCGCAGGATGTTGGTGGCCGTCGTGTAAAGATAAGCTTTGCGCGCGGCTTCTTCGATTGGGGGCTGATTGATCATGCGAATGTACGCCTCTTGCAGGACCTCATCAGCCGTCGCCGGATCGCGGGTGAGCCGGCAGAGATAGCCGTGCAGCGTTCGCGAAGTGCGCAGGTAGAAAGCTTCGAACTCGGCCTGCGTGGTCCGATCGGCGATGCGCTCTTCAATCATCGTCAGGTAGCGTATTGCCTCGTTTGCAATCAAGTCCTATTCCTTCCCTTCACCGCCCACCTTCCGCGCCAGGAAATAGGAAAACACGGAGGAGGCAACGAATGCCAGGCCAACACAGATCGCGATATTGGCCCCGGTGTGGAGCACCTCGGTGGCGGCGCTGTCTGCAAAGTGGCCGGTGGCCATGCCCGCTCCGAGCCCAATCAGGACTATGCCGGTCCGCAAGGAAGTGAGAATCGAGTTGCGGGGACTTGTAACAGCGTCTGTAAACCCCGAGACGTATTTTTGTCCTGCAGGTGATTGCACAAAATCGGCGAAGTCTTTGGCGGAGGAAAACTTGTCGAGTACGTGCCTCTGCATCTCATTCTGCTGGCGGCGCCGCAATGTCGTCGCAACAAAATACATAGCTGTGATGGCCAGAGTCAGAATCCCAACAGTAGCCGCTAGGTCCTTGAACGCGTAGTATACGAAGGGCATTCTCGTGCTTCCTCCAGGGCTGTAACGCCTGAGGACGGCCCAAGGTTAACAGGAACTGGTGAGAATAAAGAGGTTTTTTCCCGGCGGGCGGCTAAATCAGGGCTGTGGGACCGCAACCTGGCCGAATTGCTCCAGGACTCCGTCATACCCTGCCGCCGCGATTCTATGCCGGGCTTCTTCGTCGCTACCCTGCAGCGCGTTCGCCGCCATTCGGCTATAGGCGGAGCGAAAGGCAGCATGAGCGATCATGAAGTTCGCGATCCTGTCCCACGCATCATCGCCGCTGGCCCGGCGATAGGCTTCCAGAAAGAATTCGCTCCGGGCCGCGTTCATACGCCATTCGACAATTGCGCCGGCCAGGTCCCAGGCGATGTCGGCGGGGCCGGGGAAGAAGTGATCGTCGCCGTGGCTGCCGGAATCGGTCTTGAGCACGCGGCCGTTGCTCGTGAGCAACCACTCGTATGGCTGCATACGGCCATCGCAAATCGTGGGGCGCTTGATGGTCAGCCCTAGAGGCAGATCGATTCGCATTTCGCAGAGATTGTGCTCCGCCATTTGTTCAACCGCGCCTAGGTCGGCGATGTTCGTGGCGAAGGCCCGTGCGCGAAAAGCACAGTATCCGGCCAGCCGCTCCAGGATCGCCTCAGAAAGATCGTTGGCAGACAAGGGGCGTCCGCCTAGCCAATCGTAAGAAGCGAATCCGTCACTCTCACTTTGGGGCGAAGGGCCAAAGCCGGCAGCAGCGACTTGCTCCTCGCGCTCGAAGACCTGTTCTCCGTAGTGGCCGAACCCGAGGAACTTGAACAGCCTGCGTGCCTCGCCGGTGGATGACAAGTACTTAAGGCGCTCGAGAGCGGTCCAGGAGGCGGGCCACATGTGTTCATCAGGAAATAGATGCTTGCGCCACTCTCCGCCGCCGACAAAGCTGCCAGCAGCTCTGGGCCGTCGCGGTTCGGAAGAAGCGGAAATCCAGCGGAAACGTCGTGCGCGGCGCGGACCCTCGGAGGCGCGGAAGGAATCGAAATCGGGCTCGTGCCCGCAAATTAGCGTGATCTTCTCGCGCTGCGCTCCTGCTTCTTCGAGCGACTCGGCCACAGAAAGAAATGATGATCCGCTGAGTCCCGGACCTTCATCCACTACCACAAACGCCGCGCCGGAAGAGGCCGCCCGCCGAATGAGATCAAGCTGTCTTGCCGAGAACTGCACGCGCCGGTTGTAAGGATGTCCAACAGGACGCACGGTGACACGTTGCGCGCGAATTCCGCGTTTTTGCGCTGCAGCAGCTGTGACCGCGCTGAGCGTGGTCCCGATGCTGCGGATGCCAACGACAAGAACGCTATCAGCAGGCGCGGGAATCTCTTCCAGCGCTTCGGCAAAGGCCAGCGGCTGGAGCGCGTAGTAAGCGAAGCCCTCGGGCGTAGAAACCGAAACTTCATCCGGGACCGCCGCCTCAGACAAACTTCTTGCTAGAGACACGGCGTCAAGCGCAAGGCCTGGGTGAAGCAGCGCCTCAGCCAAGCGGTCGGTTACCGGCGCCAACGCCCGAGCGAGAGCGTCGTCAGCATCCGCCACCCCGCATTCCAACACACCGGCGGAAAGCAGGGCGGTCATGATTCGATCGTGCGATAGCTTAACAGGGAGATCGGCTAGCTCCCGTATGAGAGCCGCCTTCAATTCCGCGCCGCGAAAAAGCCGGCGCGCTTCACGGAAAACCAAAAGGTTCAGCGCATTGGGCGGCATGAAAGCCCGTTACGCCGCTTTGGAACGGCCCGACCGTGGAGATCGGGCAATATCTCCTTCTTTGTCAATGAAATAAAGATACTGGTTGTCGCGGAGAATCGCATGCGGGACCAGCACCTGGGCTTCGCCCTCGCCCGACTTGGGTTTCTGGCAAACGTTGCCCTCGCCGTCGATGAAATAAAGGTATTTCTTGTAGTCCCGTTCCAGATTCAGTTTCTTCACCTTCTCAGACATACCCTCTTGGACGGTGGATCTTAGTGCCTGGATGCCAGACAAAGATCCCGGTTCCTGAGGCCCCATTTTGTCCTTGGTTTCCAGTCAGTTGCAGGTCCCCGGGTGCGAGGCTTGGGCTTCCAGGTTCTAGAGTTACCTCTTCTTGCTCTTGCCGTGCGGCTTGCGGGCAGGCTCTTCGCCCGGCGCGAGCACCTTGCGCACGATCGGCGGCTTGAACTTGTAGAGCTGCTGGCGAGGTTGGCCTTCGGCATCCTTCACGTTCAACGTGAAAGTGCGCAGGGTGCCTTCTTTTTCGAAGTCCTGCTGGCCCAGGGTTACCGGCAGCGATCCCTCAAGGTTGTGCTCACGGTAGGCGGTTTCATAGCGGTGCTTGCGTGTATTCCAGGTGTAAACGCGAATCTGGTTGAAGTCGTAGGGCGCGCCGTCTTTGGGTTCGGTCAGCACGACGAGATATTGAGGCACTTGCTTCCCCTCGTCCGGGACTTCATCGAGCTTGTAGACGGCGACAATGCGCTGGCCTTCGGCGTACTGAGCGATCTCATCCGGCACGTCGAGATACAGGAGCCTGCCCAGCACCCAACCCACACGCTGCTGAGAGTCGCGCACCAGCCACCAATCTTCCCAGATGGCCGGCTGTCCGGGCTTGTCAGGCGTGTCGTCTTCGGGAGTGTCCGCATCGGGTTCCTTGCCCTTGTCTTCTTTTGCCGCCGGGGCATTGCGATCGATGGGGCGCCGTTCCAGCAAATCCACTTTTTGTTTTTCATCCAGGAGATAGAGGAAGGCGGCTTTGCGTCCCGGCACCTCGTGGACCTTCGCCTGCCTCTCGACTGTAGCCGTGGCCTGTGCTGGAGCGGTCCGGAACTCGGCAGCCATATGCTGGAACTGGTCGAAGGTCGCCTGGTCGGCAAGAAAACGTTCCTGCAGCCAGCCTTCCTCACCGCGCGGCGTACGCACACGCACAAAACGCTTGTTCGGCATGCGCTCCAATACTTGCAGCCGCTCGCCGTTGTGGACTGTTCCCGTCTTGTTGTAGATGGTGGCGACCTTGTCGCGGAGGAACGCGTCAGGGACAGCCACATAAACGTAATCCGTCTTTCCGGGGGTTTCACGGCCGCATCCGATCGCGAAGAAAAACCCGGCAGCAATGGTCAGCAATGCCCAAACGGCAAGTCTTCGCTGGTGGCTGGTTCTTGCGGGTCCGTGGGGACTGTGCATTGGCTTGGCACCAATATAACAAGTCCAACGCACCCGATGACAGATGTCCTAGCGGCCAAGACCTCGCAGTGCCAGGGCGGTTATAATTTTTCTTCCGGAGGTAACGTGATCCAGGCCAGACGGTGGTTGTGGGCAGCAGCTCTGTGTGTTTCGTCAGCGATCTTGGCTGTCGCCGGCCATGATCCGGCCCTGGTGAGCCACATCCGAAGCGAGATGGAGACGCTAGCCGGCGACTCGTTCCAGGGCCGCGGCAGCGGAACCCAGGATGAACTTCATGCCGCCGAATTCCTGGCCGAGCAGCTTCACTCCATGGGGATTGCCCCAGCCGGGGACAACGGCAGCTACATTCAGAACGTTTCCGGGGAGTTCAACTTCTACCGCCAAGGCAAGAAGCAGTGGACCACGCGCAACGTGATCGGCGTGCTCGCCGGCCGCGATCCCAAGCTGAAAGATCAGGTCATTCTGCTCACGGCGCACATGGACCACCTGGGCAAGCCCGGAGACGGGAAGAGCATCTACCATGGCGCGGACGACGACGCTTCCGGCTGCGTCGCGGTGCTGGAACTGGCGCGGGCCATGACTAAGGGCGAACGCCCGAAACGCACCGTGGTCTTTACTTTCTTCGGCAGCGAAGAGACCGGCGGACAAGGTAACCAGTATTTCCTCGAGCATCCTCCGACACCCCTGGGGAACATCGTGGCCAACCTGGAGTTCGAGATGATCGGCCGCCCGGACGCGAAGGTCAAGCCGGGAGAACTCTGGCTTACCGGCTACGAGCGCAGCAATCTTGGCCCGGAGCTAGCCAAGCACGGCGCCCGGCTGGTAGCCGACCCGCGCCCTGAACAGCATTTCTTTCAACGCTCCGATAATTACGCCCTGGCCAAGCGCGGCATCATCGCCCAGACCGTTTCCAGCTTCGGATTGCACCAGGAATACCATCGCCCCAACGACGACCTGGCCCACATTGATTTTGCTCACATGGAAGAAGCCATTGAGTCCATGGTCGAGCCGGTGAGGTGGCTGGCCAACAGCGAGTTTAAACCGGAATGGGTGGAAGGGAAGAAGCCTTAGCTGGCGCTTGGGTTGTCACTTCGCTGTGTCCGTCAGCAGGACCACGTCATGGTTGACTTGGCCGCGAGACAGTGCCAATTGCTTGCCGT
>DATFQZ010000178.1:0-8372 GCA_035263765.1 Candidatus Angelobacter sp.
CTCGACATGCCGCTTGAACTGGAACCTGTTCTCGAGCAGAGCCAGGTCGGTCACGTAAGCCTTGGGGCCAAGAGCCTCCACCTTGGCGACGATACAAGTGAGATCGTTGGCCTTCACCGCTTCGCCGAACGCAGCGGCGAAATCCGGTACGGCCGTGACGGTCTTGGCGTGCGGCACCCCGGCGGCGCGGGCCACGGCTTCAATATTGCTGCCCGTGGAAGTCGCCGTTGGGAAACCGCCGACAGAGAGCAAGCTTTCGTTGTCGAAGACCACGTGCACCAGGTTCTTCGGGCGATAACGAGCCAGCGTGGTAAGACCGCCCAGGTTCATGAGGACTGAGCCGTCACCATCGAAGACCACAACCTTCTGTTGCGGTAAACACAACGCCAGCCCAAGGCCAGTGGACGAAGCCAAACCCATGGCATGCTGGAGATAAAAAAAGTTGGGGCGATGTCCCAGTGACTGCAACTCGGCCGCCACTGCCCCCATGATCGTCACCACCAGGCAGTCTTCAAGCTGCGGATAAACCGCGCGCAGGCACTCCAGGCGCTGCATCATGCCGGCTCCTCCCACATGAGTTGGCGCGTGAGCAGCAACGCCACGGGATGCAGGCTCGCCGCGGCGAGAGTCTGGGCCTCGGCAATTTGTTTTTCCACTTTCGCCGGATCGTCAAGAAAACTGTACTGAATTCCCAGCGCGCGCAGCAGCGGCTCGGTTACGCTGCCGCCCTGGGTCTGCCAGGGATCGCGCTCGCCGAAATGCCCGCGATAACTGATCAGCATGAGCAGAGGGATGCGGTAGAGCTGGGCGAAGGAGACAATCCCGTTGATGCTGGCCAGGAAGCCGTGGTTCTGCATCAGCATCGCGGACTTCACGCCGGCAAAATGCGCGCCTGCGGAGATACCCACCCCTTCTTCTTCTTTCGCCAGGCGCACCAGGATCATCTCCGGATCGTCCTCCGCCATGCGGATCAAGTGCACCAGCCAGGTCTCCGGCAGCGCGGACACCAGTCCGATGCCGCACTTTTTGAGGGCGTCGTACACCACACGCGAGTTAGCTTGCGAAACTGGCATTTCTGGAAGGCAACAGCTTACAAGGAAGAACGGAGACCGTAAAGCCTTGGGCAGACTCGGTGATCGATCGTTTTAGCGGCGTCTGACGTGTGGCACCGGCACTCCTGCCGTTGCTTGCTTCCTTGAA
Organism: Candidatus Angelobacter sp.; assembly: GCA_035263765.1. Classification (GTDB taxonomy): domain Bacteria; phylum Acidobacteriota; class Terriglobia; order Terriglobales; family Acidobacteriaceae; genus Angelobacter. Next base: position 1,201 of record DATFQZ010000178.1, read on the forward strand.
GGAGGATGCTTTTGCACAGGCAAGAGTACCTCCACCCCCACCAGGCGAAGCGCCTGGCAGAAACCCCGGTGCCTGTGCCACAAAATTCTCAACAACACGCAAGACCAAAAAATCAGGGTGTTATTGCGAAGAGGTTGCCTTCAACGGATACTTAGCCATCAACTGCTTGATGGCAGCCTGGATCGTCAAGTCCGGCGGGCTCGGCGCAAAATCCGCCGAAGTCTCTTTGCGCTGGATGCGGATCCGGCCGAAGAAGAATACGCTGCCTCGAAAATCAACATCCAGCAGCGTCATTTTCCAGACTCCAGGCGCCACTTGTGTTTGCTCGGCTTCGTAGTGGCCACCTTTGTTCAGCTTGCCCAAAATACCCCAGCCAAAGGTCACGTCCTTGAACAGCTCGCCTTTCACATGGGTAAGGCGTTCGTGCACAGGATCGATCCACACTGTCCCCCGCATGCCACGGTAGATTTGCGATTCGCGGTCGTGTGGTGAGAAGGCGGGGTTGGGAGTGAAGGTAAACCGCAATTGCCCATCCTGCTCGGTACCGGCAAACTGAAGCAGAATCGCGTTAGGAAGAGCGGCCGCCATCCGGAGGCGGCGCCGGGTCTCCTCTTGTTGGTCCTTCATCTCGTCGCGGAGAGCGTCTGAGCTGGTCAGCAGCTTTTGCAAACGACGATTCTGCTTCTCGTTCTGGTCGCCGGCGAGAGGTTTGTCCTGAAAAGCGATGATGCGGTCCGCCCGGCCCTGGCTGGTCTCAATGACGTCCCGCGTCTCTGAGCCCGAACTCTGCTCCGTGCGCTCCTTGAAGCGGAAGGGGTCGGGATGCTCCAGTGCAGCCACCTCGTTCTTCGATGATCGCCGCAGCAGAGCGCCAGCGTCGACTTCCTGGGCCGCCAGGCCGCTGGAAAGTAATAAGAGGAGAAGCAGAGGCGGAAGAATTCGGCGCACCCATCAATTATCACCCAGGGATGGGCGCCGTGGCCGGGATTGAGTTCCACGATGGAGGGTCGGTTGGATGCCTCGTGTATCGCAAACGCGAACCCAACCGCGACATTGGACGGCCTCTAAGTTATTTCTATCTATAAGAACGCTTAATGATATCTAGACAAATTATTAATTTGACGAATGGTCCACGAAAGAGCAAGATAGGCGTCCTGTGGAGCCCAGAGTCATGTATTCCTGCAACGTGAGCAACGTGGCCCTTACCGAGTGTCTTGTACTGATTAGTCTGCTCACAATTCTGCGGAGTACATGATGACGGCCTAAAAAAAACAGAAGTAAATAAAGGCCGTCATCAAAAAGATGACGGCTTTCGCGTTCTCAGGAGAAATTCATGCTCGCAAACCTCGTACGCGAAGTTGAACGTCCCATGCCTGCCGGCCAGGCAGATTCCCAGGAGCCCGTGCGCGGCGCAAGAATTCTTCTGGACGCGCTAGTGCGCGAAGGCGTGGACACAGTTTTTGGGTATCCGGGCGGCGCCGTGCTGCATATCTACGACGAGCTGGCAAGAATGGGCCCCCAGTTGCGCCACGTGCTGGCCCGTCACGAGCAAGGCGCAGTCCACATGGCCGAGGGTTACAGCAAAGCCACAGGCAAGCCCGGAGTGGTGCTGGTGACATCGGGGCCGGGCGCCACCAACACGGTAACCGGCATCGCCAACGCTTACATGGATTCAACTCCTCTGGTGATCATCACCGGACAGGTCCCGCGGCGCATGATCGGGACGGACGCCTTTCAGGAAGTCGACACCATCGGCATCACGCGGCCTTGCACCAAGTACAACTACATGGTGCGCGACGTCAACGAACTCGCCGCCATCGTGCATGAAGCTTTCCATCTCGCCTGTAGCGGCCGGCCTGGACCGGTTTTGGTCGACGTTCCGAAAGATGTGACCGCGGAAAAGACCGCGCTCGGGCCGGCGCCCGAGTTGCGCCTTCCCGGCTATCAGCCGCCGCAGGCCGCGGATCAAGAACAACTTGAGAGTGCGCTGAAGCGAGTGCTGGCGGCAAAGCGTCCGGTCTTCTATGTCGGCGGCGGCATCGTTCACTCAGGAGCTTCCGATGAGCTGCTGGCGCTGGCCAACGTGCTTCACATTCCCGTGACCCCCACGCTGATGGGCCTGGGATGTTTCCCGTCGGCGCATCCACTTTCCCTCGGCATGTTGGGGATGCACGGAACGTATTGGGCCAACATGGCCATCACCGAGGCCGACCTGATCCTGGCGATCGGTGTCCGTTTTGACGACCGCGTGACGGGAGCGCTCGACAAATTCGCTCCTCGCGCCGAGATCGTGCACATCGACGTTGATGATTCTTCCCTCGGCAAGAATGTCCGTACGCATTGGGCGCTCACCGGGGACGCTAAAATCGCCATGCAGCAAATGCTGGACTCGCTCAGCGCAAACGGTCATCAGCCATCTCCGAGCCGCCTCGATCCCTGGTGGAAACAGATTGAAGCGTGGAAGGCGCATGCGCCACTTACCTACAGGCGCCGCGAGGACGTAATCAAGCCGCAGCATTTGTGTGAGGAATTGAACCGTCTCACAGGCGGCGAAGCCATTATCGCCACCGACGTAGGCCAGCACCAGATGTGGCTGGCGCAATACTACGGCTTCCGACGCCCGCGACAGTCGCTAACCTCCGGGGGGCTCGGCGCCATGGGATACGGCTTTCCTGCGGCGCTCGGTGCGCAGATCGCGCTGCCCGAGCAACAGGTCATTGCCTTCGTCGGCGACGGAGGCTTTCAGATGACGGCCCAGGAACTGGCCACCGCTGTCCAGTACGGGACCAACGTCAAGATCGTGGTGATGAACAACAACTCCCTGGGCATGGTGCGGCAGTGGCAACAACTGTTCTATGCCCGCAACTACTCGCACGTCGACATGGAGTGGAACCCTGACTTCGTGAAGCTGGCGGAGGCCTACGGGGCCGTGGGGCTGCGCGCCAGACATCCCAGCGAGCTGGTTCCCGCACTCGAGAAGGGACTTTCAACTCCCGGAGTGGTGGTCATGGACATCATTGTTGAAGTCGAAGAGAACGTCTATCCCATGATTCCGCCCGGCGCCGGCATCAGCGAAATGGTGCTGGGGGAACCATGAGGCATACGCTCTCCATCCTGGTTGAGAACCGTTACGGCGAGCTGGCGCGCATTGTCGGCCTGTTCAGCGCGCGCGGGTACAACATTGAGAGCCTTACCGTGGCCGAAACGCTCGATCGTGCCGTCTCCTGCGTCACGCTGGTGACGTCCGGCGACGACCGGACGATTGACCAGATTGTGAAGCAGGTGAACAAGCTGGTGCGCGTCCTGCATGTGGCCGACCTGACCAGCGCCGCGCATTTCGAGCGCGAACTGGTACTGATCAACGTGAAGACAGCAACCAGCAACGCCCTGCAGACCGTCCTTTCCCTGGTCTCACGCAACCATCTGCGCGTCGCCGAGGTGATGGAGGACGGACTGATCATCGAGGCCACAGGCGAGTGGAAGCAGATCAACGCCTTGGTCGAAGAGCTGGTGCCCTTCGGCATCCGGCACATTGTGCGCACAGGAACAGTGGCGGTGTGGAAGCAGCCGGACTCCAGTTTGATGAAGTTTTCAGGAGCCCACAGACACACGGACGAATTTCTCGAGTTGCAGAAGGAAAACAAGCCATGAAAATTTATTACGACAAAGACGCAAAGCCTCAATTCCTGAAGGGCAAGAGGATTGCCATCATTGGATACGGAAGCCAGGGCCATGCTCATGCCAACAACCTTCGCGACTCCGGCCACAGCGTGGTCGTGGGACTGCGTCCGGGAAGCCAATCTTGGACGAAGGCAGGCAACGCAGGACTAGAAGTGAAGAGCAGTGCGGAAGCCGCGAAGGGCGCGGACATAGTCATGATTCTGGTCCCCGACGAGCTGGCGCCGGCTATTTATCGCGAAGAGATCGCGCCTCACCTCAAGTCCGGGGCTTATCTGGCTTTCGCGCACGGATTCTCCATCCACTTCCGCAAGGTCGATCCGCCTAAGGACATCAACGTCTTCATGGTTGCGCCCAAGTCGCCTGGTCATCTGCTGCGCTCGGAGTTCACGCAAGGGCGGGGTGTTCCCTGCTTGCTTGCCGTCCACCAGGATCCGGCCGGCGACACGCGCGAGGTCGGCTTGGCCTATGCTTCAGCCCTCGGCGGCGGCCGCGCCGGCATTCTGGAAACCAGCTTCCGCGAAGAAACCGAAACCGATCTCTTTGGCGAGCAAGCGGTCTTGTGCGGCGGGTTGACGGCGTTGATCCAGGCCGGGTTTGAGACTTTGGTTGAGGCCGGTTATTCGCCGGAGATGGCTTACTTCGAGTGCCTGCACGAGATGAAGTTGATCGTGGACCTGGTGTACGAAGGCGGCATCGGCAACATGCGTTACTCCGTCTCCAACACCGCCGAGTACGGCGATATGACGCGCGGGCCGCGCGTGATCAATAAGTGCGTCCGCGAAGAGATGAAGAAACTGCTGGCCGACATTCAGTCCGGCAGCTTCGCCGATGAATGGATGTCCGAACATGAATCCGGGAAACCACGCTTCAAACAACTGGAAGCCAAAGGCCTCGAACATCCGATCGAGGTTGTCGGCGCGCGTTTGCGCGGCATGATGCCCTGGCTCAAAGAGCGGGCATTGGTAAATCGGGCGAAGAACTAGAACGGATTGGGTAATTTTGTAATTGGGTAATTGCAAGGCAGCAATTAGCAGTTAGCGAAGCCTCCTGAAGTGACACGGCCCCCTCGCTAAAGCTAACGGCTATTGGCTCTTCTTCAGTTACCCAATTACCAAATTACGCAATTACCAAGTTTTCTCTAAGAGGAGTACCACGAAGTGCAGTCGGAAGAAGATAAGTCGCAACAAGGCAAGGCGCCTGCGGGAACCGCAGTGAAGCCTCTTGGCGTGGCCCGGCTCGAGATGCTCAAGGGCTCGCTGACACACACGCATCATCACGAAACGGAATGCCTGCTCATCGTGCTGGAGGGAGCCTGCCGCGTGCACCTGCAGGGCGGGACGGTAACGGTCCGCCAGAATGAGATGCTGCACATCCCGCCGCAACATACGCACGTGGCGGAGGCTCTAGCCGACACCGTCGCCCTGAGTATCTCCGCTTCAAGCGGCGAATGGACCGGCTGCGGTCCTGTGTACCAGCACGATACGGACCAATATCTCTGGGGAGTGTAGCCATGGGATTTGAAAGCACGCAGTGGGTGTGGATGAACGGCAGGTTCGTAGCCTGGGAGCACGCCACGGTCCACGCATCGTCGCACGCTCTGCATTACGGCAGCGGCGTATTTGAAGGAATCCGTTGTTACGAAACCGCTGACGGTCCGGCTGTGTTTCGCCTGGAGGCTCATCTGGACCGCCTGTACGAGAGTGCAACCGCCTACCGGATGCAGATCCCATATTCGAAAGAACGGCTTGCTGAAGCCGTCTGCGAAACCATAACGCGAAACGCATTCACCGATTGCTACGTACGTCCTATCTGCTACCGGGGAAGCTCGAGCCTCGGCGTGCATCCGCAAAACTGCCCGGTCGAGACAGCGATCCTCACTTGGCCATGGGGCAAGTATCTGGGTGAAGAATCTCTGGAAAAAGGCGTTCGCATTACCGTTTCTCCGTGGCGGAAATTTCACTCACAAATGATGCCGACTGCAGCTAAAGCTTGTGGGCAATATCTCAACTCAATCCTCGCGGTCCAGGACGCAACGGAACGTGGATTTGATGAGGCGCTATTGTTGAATGCCGATGGCAGCATCGCCGAGGGCTCGGGCGAGAACATATTCATCGTGCGCGATGGCGCGCTCATCACCAATGGCCCTCAGGACTCTATTTTGCTGGGCATTACGCGCGATTGCGTGCTGCAGTTCGCACGCGACCTGGGCTGGAAAGTCGAAACCAGATCGTTGTCCCTGGATTGCCTACTCGAAAGCGATGAGGCCTTCTTTACCGGTACCGCCGCCGAAGTTGTGCCGATTTGCGAAGTGGACGGCCGGCAAATTGGGACCGGCAAACGCGGTTCCAAAACAAAAGTGATCCAGGACATGTTTTCCGGCGCCGCTTCCGGACGGGACCAGCGCTATCACGCCTGGTTGTACTCCATCGAGACGCGTAAGCGAGCGTATGCTAGCTCCTAGCTGCTAGTTACTAGTCACTAGTTGCTAATCTAAGTACTAATTACTAAATACTTGTTTATGCTCAGCTCAAAAATCACGCAAGGAGTAGAGCGCTCGCCGAACCGCTCGATGCTCCGCGCGGTTGGCTTTGCCGACGCCGACTTCGATAAGCCCATCGTCGGCGTGGCCAATGCTTACAGCAACCTGACGCCGTGCAACGCCGGACTTAATGATCTCGCCATGGCAGCCCGCGAAGCGCTGCATGCGGCCGGCGCCATGCCGCAGGTCTTCGGCACCATCACGGTGAGCGATGGCATCTCCATGGGCACTGAAGGAATGCGCTACAGCCTGGTGTCACGGGAAGTCATTGCTGACTCCATCGAGACCGTCTGCCGTGGCCAATGCATGGACGGCTTAGTCGCCGTCGGCGGCTGCGACAAGAACATGCCCGGCGCCATGATCGCCATCGCCCGTCTCAACATCCCCTCGATCTTCGTTTATGGTGGGACCATCAAAGCCGGCCACCACAACGGCAAGGACTTGACCGTGGTGAGCGTGTTTGAGGCTGTCGGCGAACACAGCGCCGGAAAGATCAGCGACGAGCAGCTTACCGAGATCGAGCGCCGCGCCTGCCCTGGGGCCGGATCCTGCGGCGGCATGTACACCGCCAACACCATGTCCTCGGCCATCGAGGCCATGGGCCTGAGTCTTCCCGGCTCGTCCACCATGGCTGCGGAAGATGACGAGAAGAAGCAGAGCGCTGCCCAGTCTGGACGCGCACTGGCCAACGCGATCCGGAAGCAGATTCTTCCCCGGCAGTTGCTGACCCGCACGGCGTTTGAGAATGCCATCGCCGTGGTCATGGCGGTCGGCGGGTCGACCAACGCCGTGCTGCATCTCCTGGCCATCGCCCACGCCGGCCAGGTTCCGCTCTCGCTCGATGACTTTCACTCCATCGGCGCCAAAGTTCCCGTTTTGTGCGACCTGAAGCCTTCGGGCAAGTACGTGGCCACCGATCTTCATCGTGCCGGCGGAATTCCCCAGGTCATGA
>DATFQZ010000179.1:0-22284 GCA_035263765.1 Candidatus Angelobacter sp.
TGGTGAGTCCGCCGGTAGAATTGCTCGTGGTCGGGTTGGCCGCAAAGCTCAACGTATATGTGCTCTGTGTCCCGTCCATGTCGCTTGAGTTCTGGCCACCGTCCAGTTGGAATGTGTTCTGGTCGCGGACCGAGCCGGCAACTTCTCCGGTGTTGTTTACCGCGGGCTGCAGGGTCATGAGTGTGGAGGAGTCTCTGCTGAGATTAGGCAGCACTTCCATGGCGTTAAACTGGATCGTGGTCCCGATTGCCGCGTTCATGGTCTGCATTTCAACACCGGTGGCCGTGACCTCAACGGTCTCAGTCGCCGAGCCGATCTTCAGAGTGGCATTCGCATTCGCGACCTGGCCGATCTCCACAGTTACGTGCGAGAGCACGGCTTGTGCAAAGCCGTTCTTGCTGATCCTGATGTCATAGGCGCCGGGCGTGACATTCACGAAAATATAGCGGCCAGCGCCGTTGGTCGTAGTGTCCCGGGAAGTGCTGGTGGATAGGTCAACGAGCTTGACCGTGGCAGCGGCGACGACCGCGCCGGTGGGATCGGTCACGAGTCCGGACACCGTGCCGGTCGCGGTTGACTGCGCCCAGGTTGAGGTGGAGATGAAAGCAAGTATTAGCGCAACGCAAGCAAGCTTCAGCGTCAAAGCGAACAGACGCGTGGTGCTTGCGAACGGTTGACGATCATGTCTTGGGTTGACTGCAAAGTGGGAAGGGCAGGCATATTCTCTTAGCAGTGTCATACATTCCTCTCTCTCAGAGCTGAGACAGCCGCTACGTACGGGATATTGTGATCAGCAAATCAGAGCAAAAAAAAAATGTATGAATGCACAGAAACGTCGAAGAATGCCTCGCTGCCGACGGAGGCAGCGAAAAAGAGATGCGCGGCATTAGACCAGAAACATGGTCAAAAATCCAATAGAAAGTAATGAATATTGCAATCCTAAAAAGTGAATAATATTCACCAACGCTCGCTATACCAGCGACAACGCCCGTTACCGTTCTGGCGCCTAATTCCTGCTCTGCCTTGACTTAGCGAAATCGGCAAGTGTCTAATCGTTCTACCGAGTCAGCGTCTCGCGCTGGTGGTTTGGCGCTTCTTGACGTTTTGTGGCGCTTTCGGAACAGAACGTGGGACGATTTGGGTACCAGGCTCATTGCTCCGCCCAGGAGTCGCCCAGCAGTGAACAGTGCCGAGCATGGCGTAAAGCTTGAAGATGCCTTAGCCTTTGTCTGCCATGCCGTGGAGACACAGTCTCCGGAGGTGGTGTGTTCCATTCTGATGCTCGACCCCGGCGGCACCCATCTCTTTCACGGCGCCGCACCTAGCCTCCCGGAGAGCTACATCCAAGCCATCAATGGATTGTCGATCGGTCCCCAGGTCGGTTCCTGTGGTACCGCCGCTTATCTGGGCAAGCCTGTGATCGTGACCGATATTGCCAGCGATCCCTTGTGGGCCGACTTTCGAGACCTGGCGTTGCCTCTCGGGCTGCGGGCGTGCTGGTCAACTCCCATCATCTCGAGCGAAGGCAAAGTTCTGGCGACGTTCGCTCTCTACTACCGCGAAGCCCGCGGTCCCAGCGAACGCGAACAGGAGATTGTGCAATGGGCTACGTCGTTGACGGCATGCGTCATCGAATACAAGCGAATCAGCGAGGACCTGAAAGAGGAGCGCGAGGAACTGGAAATCATTTTGGATGCCTCGCCGGCAATGATCTGGTACAAGGACCGGGATAACCGGATCTTGAGAGCCAACCGCGGTGCGGCTGAGTCGTCTGGACACACGAAGCGCGAGGTGCAAGGCCGTTCCGCTTACGAACTCTATCCACTGCACGCCGCCAAGTATCACCAAGACGACCTTGAAGTCATTGCTCAGGGCAAGCCGAAGCTCGGCATCCGCGAGACAGTCATGACGGCGTCAGGCAAGGAGCGGTTTGTCATTACTGACAAGATCCCGCATCTGGACCGCAGCGGCAATATTATCGGCGTCATCGTGTTCGCGCGCGATGTCACAGAGCAAACACACACCGAGCTGGCTTTGAAACAAGCCGAGGACCAGTTGCGCCAGTCACAAAAACTGGAAGCGGTGGGCAGGCTGGCAGGCGGCGTGGCGCACGACTTCAACAACCTGCTGGCTATCATGAAAGGCCATTTGGAGACCCTGGCGGACGAACTGGGCCCCGGTCATCCCGGCCTGCGCAGGACGGCACAAATTGCCGCAGCCGCGGACAGGGCTGCGGCCGTAACCCAACAGTTGCTGGCGTTCAGCAGAATGCAAGTCCTGCAACCCAGAGTCATCAGCCTCAATAAGGTCGTCAACGATATGGGCGCGTTGCTCAAACCGTTGGTCGGCGAAAACATCGAGTTCACGTTGGAGTTGGACAGGGATTTGGGAAGCGTTCGGGCGGACCCCATCCAGATGGAACAAGTGCTCTTGAACCTGGTGGTCAACGCGTGTGACGCGATGCCCGAAGGTGGAAGACTCGCAGTCCAGACCGCGAACGTCGAACTCGACGAAGCTTGGGCGCGCAGTCACCCACCTTCACCTGCGGGACGGTATGTCATGTTATCTGTGACCGACACCGGTCCCGGAATGGACACGGAGACCCAGGCTCGCATTTTTGAACCGTTCTTTACGACCAAAAGACTTGGCAAGGGTACTGGGCTGGGGCTGGCCACGGCGTACGGCATCGTGAAGCAAAGCAACGGATATCTGGGCGTCAAGAGCGAGCCGGGAGAAGGCGCATCGTTCCAGGTTTATCTGCCTGTCGCGGAAAAACCAGCTGAGCCTGATGTGGCAAGTCTTTCCTCTATCTCTCCTCGCGGCAGTGAAACCGTCCTGCTGGTCGAAGATGAGGAAGAAGTGCGAGAACTGCTCACTGAAACCCTGTCACTGTACGGGTACAAAGTTCTCAGCGCAAGCAACGGCGCCAAAGCGATTACGATTTCCAACCAATACGCCGGCATCATCCATCTGCTGGTGACCGATCTGGCTATGCCCGGGATCAGCGGTTCTGAAGTGGCATCCCGGCTGCGGCGTTTTCGCCCTGGAATAGGAGTGGTGTACATGTCCGGCTTTGCCGGCGATACTCTTTTGACGCCGGACCAGACCGCTCCGAGCGGAACGGTATTGAGCAAGCCCTTCGCCCGTGACGCCCTGGCGAGTGCCGTGCGGGAGACGATCGACCTTGGCCGTGCTGCTCGACGTCAGGCGGCCGGATAAGGATCGCTTTCACAAAAACAAAAAAAACGGCGGGAGCTAGTGTCGTTCTAAGGTTTCAGCTTCTCGCGTCCCCGGCATCGGAGTTGACCGCCATAGGAACGCGCGGCTATAAAGGTTGCTGAAGCAATCCCTCAGAGTACACGCCGGGGGCTAGTGTCCCCGAAGTAGAAGGGGCCTTTCATCCGCCAGATTTCTCACTATCGAGTCTTGGAGCGTATTGGCTCCGGGGGCATGGGGACGGTCTGGATCGCTGAAGACACGAACTTGGGCCGCCGTGTAGCGCTCAAGTTCCTGTCCGAGGACCTGGCCGGGCACGCTCCAGCGCTGGAGCGGTTCAAGAATGAGGCTCGCGCCGCATCATCGCTGAACCATCCCAACATCTGCACCATCTACGAAATCGGAGAGGCTGATGGCGAGTTGTACATCGCCATGGAGTTGGTAGAGGGCGAGCCCCTGGACCGCTACCTGACGCAGCATGCCATGGACACGCAGGAGCTGCTGGACGTTGCCATCCAGATCGCCGACGCCCTCGATGCAGCCCACAGCAGGGGCATTGTCCATCGCGACATCAAGCCGGCCAACATTCTGGTCACGCCGCGTGGACAGGTCAAGATCCTGGATTTCGGACTGGCCAAACTGATGACCGCGCGCCGCCAGGCAGAGCAACCGACCTACGCGGGGACCACCATGATGAGTTCGCCGGAGCACTTGACCTCCCCGGGCGTTGCGGTGGGCACGGTGGCGTTTATGTCTCCGGAGCAAGCGCGGGGCAGAGAGTTGGACGCGCGCAGCGACCTCTTTTCTTTCGGCGCCGTGTTGTACGTCATGGCCACCGGCAGACTTCCGTTCGACGGCGAAACCGCAGCGGTGATTTTTGATGGCATCCTCAATCACTCTCCAGCTCAGGCGTCGGAGATCAACCCGGCGCTGCCGCCCAAGCTGGACGAGATTATCCAAACTGCCCTCGAGAAGGACCGCGATCTGCGGTACCAGAGCGCCGCGGAGATGCGCGCGGAACTGAAACGGTTGAAACGCGACACCAGTTCGGGCCGGGTGCCGCTTGCGGCGAGCAGCTCCGCCAGGACAACCGGTGCCTCGGCGGCGGTCGCACTGAGGCCGGAGGCAGCGGCTGTCCGCCCGCCGACCAACTGGCGCCGCAGAGGACTTTATTTTGGAATTCCAGCCCTCGCCGGGATTCTGGTGGCGGTTGTCGCGCTCTATTTCGCGAACCAAAAGCCGCACGGCTTCAACTTGCAGAACATGAACATCGCGCAGGTCACCACCAGCGGCAACGCGGGTGCGGCAGCGCTCTCGCCCGACCGTCGCTACATTGTTTATGTTTTGCGTGATGGAGCGCAGGAGAGCTTGTGGGTACAACAATTGGCCACGGGCAGCAACGTGCAAATCCTGCCGCCTGATCAGGTCACTTTTGTCGCGCTCAACTTCACGCCCGACGGCAACTATGTGATGTTCGTGCGCTCGGACAAATCCACTACCAACTTCCGCTATCTGTACCGGATCCCAGCGCTGGGAGGGACGGCGCAACAGCTTATCCGTGACATAGATTCAGCGCCCGCTTTTTCGCCCGATGGCAGCCAGATTGCATATGTGCGCGGCATTCTCGAGCCGTTGTCAAACCGGATTCTCATCGCCAACGCGGACGGCAGCGGCGAACGCGTTCTGGTCAACCGCCCGAGCTTCGCGCCGGGTGAACCGCCCGTCTCGTGGTCAGCGGATGGCAAGACGCTCGCTTTCGTTTCCCCCGAAATCCGCGACGGCGCAGGCCGGTTTGTGCTGGAAACAGTTTCCGCCAGTTCCGGAGAGGTGCATGACCTGCACGTGTTCGCCGCAGGCGCTCGGGCCTTGGCCTGGTTGCCGGATGGTCATGGTCTGCTCGTGGTGGCCGGCGATACGGAAAGCGGGCGCGGCCAGATATGGTTCGTAAGTTATCCCGATGGCAAGACCTCACGGTTTACCAATGATCTCACCAACTACGATCTGTGTTGTCTGGAGATCAGCCGCGACGGGAACTCGCTGGTCGCCCTCCAGAACACGACCCAGAGTGATCTATGGGTGGCAAAGGCAGACGGTTCAGACCCAAAGCAAATCACCTCCGGGGAGGCGCTCGGGCAGGCGCCCACTGGACTCGAGGCGCTCGACTGGGTGGGAAACCGAATTGCCGCCATAGATCGGCGGTTCCAGTGGATGCTCATCAATTCCGATGGAACCGGCAAGAGCCCGTTGACCAATGACCGCAAACCGCACCCACAACTTTCGGGTTGTAACGACGGCAAGCATGTAATTTACACCACGTTGCAGGAGGGAAGATTTGACGTGTGGCGCGCAGATGCCGACGGCTCCAACCCCGAGAAACTTTCTACCGGTGCAGTACTGGGCGGCGCCGGATGCGGTCCTGATTCTAAGTCGGCCATCTATAGGTCTGAGAACTCACTCTGGCGCGTACCGCTTGAAGGTGGTACTCCGGTCAAGCTCAACCTGCCGTTCAACATAGTTGGCTCTTCCCAGGACGGAAAGCTGGTGGCTTACAGTTCAGAGAAAGTGGAGAACGGTCAAATGCAGTCCAAGCTGGTCGTGGCGCCGGTTGACGGAGGCCCGCCACTTCATACCTTCGACCCTCCCTTTGGATTACAGGCAACGAAGTTCACCCCCGACGGCAAAGCTCTTGCCTTTATGCTGACGCGCAATCGCGCAACCAATATCTGGGAACAGCCGCTGGCCGGCGGAGATCCTTTCCAGGTAACGAAATTCTCCGGTGGCGACATGTTCGGCTTCTCCTGGTCCCGGGACGGCAAGCAGTTGGCGTTTTCGCGCGGGCAACGCAAGACCGACGTGGTCATGATCAGTAATTTCCACTGACATCGTGCGGCGGCGCTGAGCGGTGTCCCAACACACCACCCAGCGCCGTCTTTATACATCGTTCGTTTTGTTGGTAGGTTACGGGATCAAGTCGCTCATCGCGGCGGCACCCGCGGCGTTGCCGATGTTCGCATCAATACCCAGATAATTAGCCACCGTCTTCAGCAGATTCTCGTGCTGATACAGCGTCGTGCTCTGGAATCCGTGCTTCACGGCCGGTCCAATGGCAACCATGGCTATATGTCCGCCGCCGTGAGCCCCATCGCTGGCGTCACCTTCATCGAACACAATGATCAACAGCCCATTCTGCTGGAACTGCGCATTGGCGATCAGGGGAGCGATGTTGGTGTTCAACCAGGTATCGGCTTGAGCAAGCGTTCCATTATGTGCGTCATTGTCCAAATTGGGTATGACGAAAGAGAAGTCCGGCAACTGGTTCGCGTTCAAGTCGGTGGCGAACTGGGTGAAAGGAACCAGGTTCATCTTCTGCACGCTACTGTTCACCACGTCAGAGAAGTATGAGAACGGATTGTGGTGGCGCACGTAAGAGCCAGAATCGCCGCCCGTGTACCCCACCGAGGGTATGCTTTCTGCGTAAGACTTCCAGGTTTTGCCGCCAGTCAGGAGGTGGCGCACGATGTTGTCCGCGCTGACCGTGCTCGAGTACGAGTCATCGTTGGTGATGATCTGGCCGGCCGTCAGCATGAAGTAGTTGCCGATCGAAGGATGGGTATCGGCGTAGTACTGCGTCGCCAAGCCATATTGTGCAGCAAGGCCGTTCAGATAAGGCATTTGCGACGAGCTGCCGATCACGCTGGGATAGCTGTGGTTCTCTTCCAGCACGACCACCACTTTTCCGCGCTGCGTTCCCGGCGTTGGTGAAGGTGTCGGCGATGGAACCGGAGTTGGGCTCGGCGAGGGACTGGGTCCGGGCGTCGGTGTTGGACTAGGTGCAGGCGTCGGACTAGGCCCAGGTGCAGGCGTGGGCGACGGCGCTGCGCCGGGTGTGGGTGAAGCAGATGGGTTGGGCGAATTCGAAGCCAGCGTGCTCTTGCTCCCACTGCCACAACCCGCGGCCAGCATCACGGCCGCAACAATGGCGCACAAAACCAGCGCCTTCAAACTAACTCTCACAGTGTTATTCATCATTACCTCCAAACGAATTTGGAGGTTATGGAGGCATCTACTCTGCTTGCATCCGGCCTGCACCTATTTACGGAGGGAAAGGTTCGTAACACCCTTACGCGCACCGGGCCGCAGGTTCAGGGAGAACTCTTAGAGGGGTTCTGCGCGGTTATATCGAACGGAAATTCCACGCATAGAACGTGGCACCGCCACGTCTTTCAAAATTACGCCGGGTTCGGCACTTAGACGCGGCAATGCCGCGTCTCTACGTAGCGATTCTTTTAGCCCATCTGTTTTTTGCTCCGCAAAAAACAACCGCGCCAGTGATGGTCCACCGGCGCGGTGATTCTAGATCCCAAGAACTTGCTTACCAGACGTGGCAGGCGTTTTCGCTGACCATCTTCTGCCCCGGTTTACAGTTGAACGCCTTGGCAAAGTCGGCGCTGTTCTGCACGGTGCCGATCACGCGATATTCGCCCGGCGAGTGCGGATCGGTCTTAGCCCGCAGGCGGGCGCTTTCCGGCGTCTGGTTCTGGCACCATATCTGGGCAAAGCCGATGAAGAAGCGCTGCTCGGGCGTGAACCCTTCCTTCACCTGCGCGGCGCTTGCGTCCTTGGCCATGGCTTTGCGCAGTGCCATCAGCGCGATGTGGATGCCGCCGTTGTCGGCGGTGTTTTCGCCCAGCGTCAGGCGGCCGTTGAGATGCAGATCCTCCACGGCGACGAACTTGCTGTATTCGTCGGCCACGCAGGTGGTGCGCTTCTCAAATTCCGTGCGGTCGGCATCCGTCCACCAGTTGGTCAAGTTGCCGTCGCCGGCAAACTTGCTTCCCTGATCGTCAAAGCCGTGGGTTAGCTCGTGCCCGATAACCACGCCGATGCCGCCAAAGTTCACCGCGTCATCCGCGGTCTTATCAAAGAACGGAGGCTGCAAAATGCCGGCGGGGAAATTGATGTTGTTTTGCGAAGGATTGTAATAAGCGTTTACGGTCGGCGGCGTCATGCCCCACTCTTTCTTATCGAGCGGCTGGCCGATCTTGCTGACGTTGCGCTTTTCTTCAAAGGCGCGCGCCCGCAGCGCGTTGCCCAGCAAGTCGCCGCGCTTGATCGTCAGCGTGGAGTAGTCGCGCCAGTTGTCGGGGTAACCGATCTTGTTGCTGATGGCCTGCAGCTTGGCCGCGGCCTGCTTCTTGGTATCGGGAGTCATCCAGTCCAGGCCCTGGATGTCCTCGCCCAGAGCTTCCTCGAGCGCGTTGACCATCTTCAACATGCGCGCTTTGCCGTCAGCGCCAAACGTCTCATCCACGTAGGGCTGGCCCAGGGCCTCTCCCAGCAGTTGGTCCGTCCTTTGCACACAGCGCTTCCAGCGGGCCTGAAGTTCTTTGGCGCCGCTCAGATATTGTCCCTGGAAGCTGAATTCTTCCTTCACAAAGGGCTCGGAGAGCAGGGGCGCCGCGGAGCGCACAAGATGCCAGCGTAGATAGGTCTTCCAGTCGGCGATAGAGACCGAGTCGATCACCGGGCTGACCTTTTGGAAGAAGTCCGGAGGAACCACGTTCACTTCCGTGAATTTGGGGGCCCCCGTGGCTACGAAGAATTTCTGGAACTCGAAATTCGGCGCAAGCGCCTCCAATTCCGTGACTTTCATCTTGTGGTCGCGGTTCTTGGGGTCGCGCATCTTCACTCGTTCGAACGCGGCTTCCGCCAGCTTGGTCTCAATGGCCATCACGGCATCCGCCTCTTTCTTGGCGGCGTCCCGGCTGTCGCCGAGGAGCACAAACATGTTGGCCACGTGCTCGAGGTATTTCTGGCGGGTCTCTACCGACTTGGCGTCGGTGTTCAGGTAGTAGTCGCGGTCGGGCAGGCCGAGTCCGCCCTGGCCGACGTTGGCGATCTGCGTGCTCGCGTTGTGCAGGTCTGCCTGCGCTCCAAATCCGAATAGCGCAGCTACGCCGATCGAGTGCAGGTACGCCACGGTGGCAATCAGCTGCTCTTTGTTCGAGATCTTGTCAATGCGCTTCATTTCGTCCTGAAGCGGCGCCGCGCCCTTCGCGTTGACAGTGGCTTCATCCATGCAGGACTGGTACATGTCGCCGATCTTTTGCTGCACTGGTGTCCGCTTGGGATCGTTGGCTGCGTCTTTCTCCAGAATCTGGTGCAGGATCTGCCGGTTGTATTCCAAGAGCTCATTGAAGCGGCCCCAACCCGGCTGGTCCGAAGGAATGGGATTGTTCTTGCGCCAGTTACCGCAAGCATAGGTGTAGAAGTCCTCGCAGGGATCCACGGACTTGTCCATGGCGCTCAGGTCAAACGACTTGGGCCGGCCCACGGGAGTGTCCGCCACGGCTGCGGAGGAAGTCGAAGCTTTAGTGGCTGCAGCTGTTGCCGGCTTCTTGTCTGCGCCGCCTCCGCTCTGCGCCATCGCCATCGTTCCCAGTAAAACAACAGGTAAAAGCTGCTTCCAGAACATATTTTTGCCTCTCTGCCTCATGAATGTTGCATTTTGGTCATTCTCAGGGGACTGGGAAGTCTATGCCGAAAACCGGCTGCTGTAAACCTGGTTGTTCGCCTAAGCCAAGCCGGCGGCGACTGTGACGCCTTTTTGGCGTTTTCCCGGGTGTCTAACTTAAGCCTCAGAAACGTGATCCGTGAGTTTGGTCTATTTTGGCCCCTAACGAAGGGCTATTGACCGAAAGTAACCTCTCAGACGATTTACCTATTGCAGGCCCCCGGCGGGTGTTCCATGATTGGGCCCAAATCGCTTGCACATCGGGTGGACTGCGGGGCCCGTTGGGCAGGTCGGAGGGGAGGCTTTTTGTCCGCATCTGGCCAAGCTGCGCTCAATCGGGAAGCTATCATTGTCCGCAGCGAATCCCTACAGCGAGTCGTCAAGCTGGCGGAAAAGCTGGCACGGCATCCTGCTGCTGTCCTCATCGTTGGGGAAACCGGGACCGGTAAAGAGCTCATCGCGCGGCTCATCCACAGCCATTCGCTACGCTGCAACCAGCCTTGGATCGACGTCAACTGCGCGGCCATTCCTGAACATCTCGTGGAGAGCGAACTCTTCGGCTATGAGAAGGGCGCTTTCAGCGGCGCCGACGCGATGAAGCCCGGCTTTTTCGAGCTGGCGGACAAAGGCACTCTGTTCTTGGACGAAATCGGCGACCTTGATCTCAAAATCCAGGCCAAACTATTGCGCGTGCTCGACGGCGTTCCATATTACCGGCTAGGTGGCAGCAAGAAAGTCAATGTGGACGTTCGCGTGGTCGCCGCTACCAACACCGACCTGGAGGAGGCTGTCAACGCAGGTCGCTTCCGCGGCGACCTCTATCACCGGCTGGCGCAGTTCGAGCTCGATGTACCTCCGCTGCGCGAGCGCCCCGAAGACCTGTTGGGCATCGCCGAACAGACCCTGCACGAACATTTTCCCGGTTCCCGTCTCAGCTCCGAAGTTGAAGCGTCGCTGTTGAAATACTCCTGGCCGGGTAACGCGCGGGAATTACGCAACGTCATTTTTCGGGCTGTGATGCAAGCCAAAGATCCCGCCATCGAATTAACCGCAGCGGACCTCGAAATTCCGGGATTGACGCTCCCAGCCGAGCCGCCGGCGGCCGTGCTCTCCGGCGACCTCAGCCAGGTCGAACGGCAGATGATCATGCAGGCCCTTGAAAAAAGTCATGGCAACCAGGGCCAGGCAGCGCAGGCGCTGGGCATCTCGCGCCGCACGTTGCTGCGGAAGCTCAAAGCTTATCGCGCCATGGACGACTCTCCCTCAGGCTCGCTCAGCATGCAGCAACAGCGCTTTTACCGCGCGCGCACCGAAATTCCCGTCCGCATGAAGTGCGCCAACGAGCACGTCCAGGGCGTGCTGCTGAACTTGAGCCTGGGTGGGGCGGGCATCAAGACGGAGAAGCCGCTGCGTTTCGGCGCGCCGGTTTCACTTTGGTTCTCCATTCCGGGAGCCAGCAAGGAAACCGAGATGCTCGGCCGCGTGGCCTGGATTAACAAAGACGGCCAACACGGCATCGAGTTTGCCGACATGCCCACCGCGCTTCGCACTTCACTGCAGCGCTGGCTGTGGGCGGAAATGCAGAAGGACGGCTGGGATCTCCCCGCCCAGTAAGTTGTCAGCTGACCTGAATCGACGATTTTTTCTGCACACATCGTCAGAAACACTCTCAACCTGCTTGTCTGGTCCCTTGCCATACGATCCCTCCTGTTTATATTGGGCGAATGATGAGGCGCCCCATGTCGGGATCTCCCGGCTCGACCGCCTCTAGCGCTCGGAGTTTTACACACGCCATCAAGACGCTTGGCTCTGGGACCGTTTCCGTCAGTCCCGTGGGGCCTTATGTTGTGAGTGTGGTTGTGACACTTAGCGCGATGGCGCCTCCGGGTTCGCGGCGAAAGACGTATCTCCACAGTGCCCGAAAGTTCACGTCCTAAATTCTTTGTTGTGCAAGCCTTGACATCGGTCGCAGTTGGGCAGAATATGTGTTCGACTTAATTAGCGCTACCAAATCGATTTGGTACGCGAAAATTTGCGATTGCTTTAATGCCAGTCTGGCTCATGACGGTCCGCCTCGAGAGTTTCGTCCCGCCTCGGAACCGTTTCCAGACTTATAGCTTAAGTTGGAGCTTCTCAAGCAGGAACGGCCATCAAATCGGATATGTCGGGGTCACCGGTGAGCTGAGCCGACATTCCGCCGGAAGCAAACAGCCACTTTTTAATTGATTCTCGCGAGTGGGCCACAATCCCAGTAGCCGGGACGCCCCGCGAAGCAGGTTCCCCAAATCTTTTCCAGATTCTCTGATTTGACTGAAACACAACTTTAAAGGAGCTAGCCATGTTTGATCGTTCGCAAGTGCAAACCGGCTTCCGCCCTTTCGCTTCGAAGGCGGTATTCATTACGCTGCTGATTCTCTCCTGCGCCCTCCGGGCTTTCCCACAAACTGCGTTGAAAGTTCAGGATCGATCACACGACCAGGACTCGCCCGATAACAATCTTTATGCGCTTTATGAAATCTTCAACACCGGCACTACGCCAGTGCCCATGAGCACACTCACCATGAGGTATTGGTTCACCAACGAGAGTCCGGCGGACCCGCTGGTCTTCAACTGCGATTTTGCCCAGGTCTCTTGTTCGAATATCACATCGCGCTTTGTCACCGTGGCCAACCCGGTTCCTCTGGCCGATACATATGTCGAAATCGGCTTTCTCTCGGGAGCGGGCACTCTGGCGCCGGGGGCCAATAGCGGCGAGATTCAGACGCGGGTTCATAAGACTGACTTCCTGCCGATGATTACCGTCAATGACTACTCGTTTATCTCCGATCCGAGTTTCGTCTACACGGACACCACGACAGTGACGCTGTACCTCAACGGCACGCTGCTCTGGGGAGTCGAGCCCACGTCGGGGAGTTCCGGTGGAGATACGCAGCCGCCAACCACTCCGACGGGTCTGCGGGTTACCGGCGCCACAACCAGTAGCATCTCGCTGGCGTGGAACGCGTCGACGGACAACGTGGCCGTGACCCAGTATGTTGTGCTCGAAGGATCAGCCCAGGTGGGTAGCCCGACAGCGACGTCGTTCACTGTTACAGGTCTTCAGGCTGGCACGACCTACACTTTTTCGGTTTTGGCCAAGGATGCGTCCGGCAACGCATCTACGCCCAGCGCTAGCGTGACAGCACAAACTTCCAGCGGCACTTCGACCGGTCCAACAGCGCCGACCGGACTTCAGCTTGGCATTGTTACCCCGACCTCGGTGGCGCTCGGTTGGAATCCCTCAACGGGTGGTGCAGGCGCGTTGACGTACGACATCCTAAACGGAGGGGTGGTCGCCGCAAGTACAGAAGCCACAGCGTTTACCGTAACCGGGCTTACGCCAAACACCAGCTATTCCTTTACGGTGCGGGCGAAGGACACTGCGGGGAATCAGTCGGCGCCGAGCAGTGCGGTAGCAGTTACGACGCCCCCAGAGACCCCTGCGACCCTGAAGGTTCAGGACCGGTCGCATGATAACGACTCACCGGACACGAATCTCTATGGCCTGTTCGAGATTTTCAATTTAGGCGCGACGCCCGTGCCGATGAGTTCGCTGACCATGCGGTATTGGTTTACCAATGAGTCCCCGTCAGATCCCCTCGTCTGGGATTGCGACTATGCAGCTGTGAGCTGCGCCAATATCACCCATAAGTTCGTCACCCTGGCTCAGCCGGTTCCTTTGGCTGATACTTACCTGGAACTCGGCTTTATCGCCGGCGCGGGAGCGATCGCTCCCGGCACAAACTCGGGTGAGATTCAGGGCCGAATCCACAAAGTCGATTTTCTGCCGATGATTACCGTAAACGACTACTCGTTTATCTCCGACCCAAGTTTCGTTTACAAAGACTCATCTACGGTCACCCTGTACCTGAATGGTGTTCTGGTGTGGGGTGTCGAGCCGAAGTAGCGGGGAAAAGCTGCGAAGCACACAGCCCGCGCGTCCCGGCGCTCGGGTTGTGTGCCTTCCATCAGCCTGAATTCCCGGGTGAAGCTAACTATTCCAAGATCACAACAAAGTCAGTTCCTCGGGTCGCCTGGTGTTTGCGACGGAACGATTACCTGGAAAAAAAGTAAGGAGTTTGCCATGAAAAGAGTTTGTTTATTTCTGCTTCCTGCGATGCTGTTTGTCTTTTGCGGCTTTGCGGCGGCGCAAAGTTGCCCTGTTACCTACACCATTGTAAATAGCTGGCCTGGCGGTTTTCAGGCGGGTATTTCGATCAAAAATACCGGGACTACACCCATCAACGGCTGGACCCTGGAGTGGGCATTCTCTGGCAACCAACAGATCACCAATTTGTGGGGCGGCAACGTGAGCGCCCAAGGGGAAACTGTAACTGTCACGAGCCTCAGTTGGGACTCGAGCATTCCCGTCGGTGCAACCATGAACAGCGTCGGTTTCACCGGCAACTCTACTGGCACGAATACAGTTCCTACCGCGTTCGTCTTGAATGGAGTTGTATGCGGGAGTGGTGGCGGCGGCGGTAACCCTCCGCCGGTTCCAACCGGACTAACGGCCGCAGCCGGCAATGGCGTTGTTACGCTTTCCTGGGCCGCCAGTGCGGGCGCTATCAGCTATAACGTGGGCCGGTCCACGACCAGCGGCGGTCCGTATACGACGGTGGGTACGCCGACTGCAACCACGTTTACCGACGCCACCGTAACCAATGGCACCACCTATTTTTATGTGGTTAATGCCGCGAATACCGCAGGCGATAGCGCCAACTCTGCTCAAGTCAGTGCTATGCCTTCCGGTTCCATACCTAATGTGACAGTCACTATCAATCCCGCCAACACCCAGACAATCTCACCCTGGATTTACGGAATTAACGTAATGAGCGCTCCCAATGTTCCCAAGGTGACCCTCACCCGATTGGGAGGGAACCGCTGGACAGCCTACAACTGGACAACGAACGCCTCCAATGCCGGCAGCGACTTTAACTTCCAGAGTGACAACTTCCTGAGCAGCAGCAGCATTCCTGGGGAAGCTGTACGCCCGACAATCGCTGCCGACATCGCCGCAGGTCAGGCCACGGTGATGACGGTACAGCTTCAGGGTCTGGTATCGGGCGATGAGAACGGGCCGGTCAGCACCGCGAATCCTCCCGACCTGACGCGATTCAAAACCCTTGTGGACAAGAAAAGCACGGTCTCGTCTGCTCCGTTTACAACCTCGCCTCTCACGACAGGTCCCGTGTTTATGGACGAATTCGCGTGGGCCATGGATCAGAAATTCCCCGGGGTAGGAATTTTTGGCGGCAGTACGGCAACACCCACCTTCGTGAACCTGGATAACGAACCGGAGTTGTGGAACACAACCCATCTAGAAGTGCAGGGATCGACGCGCATTACGTCGGACAACTATATCGCGAAGACCCTCACGCTGACGAAAGCGCTGAAAGATCAATTCCCGAACATGGTGATTTTTGGGCCGGTGCATTACGGATTCCTCGGGGTCTACAACTGGCAGACCGAGTTGTCAGCAACACCGACGGGAACCAACTGGTTCACTGACAAGTATCTTCAAGCCCTGAGCGGCGCTTCTGCCACTTACGGCCGGCCACTCGTGGACGTTTATGATTTCCACTGGTATCCCGAGGACTACGACTCCAATAGCCTCCGGGTTACCAGCATGACGAGCAGCACCTTGACCGATGCGCAGATGCAACTGGTGGTACAGGCTCCACGCAACCTCTGGGATCCCACCTTCGCCGATCCCGGCAACAGCAATCGGTGGGTCAACTCTGTGCTTGGAAATAGCCCCATCCAATTCCTGCCGCGGCTAAAGGCGAAGATCGCTTCGGAATTCCCATCGATGAAGCTCTCGATCAGCGAGTACGAGGCAGGTGCATTCAACAACATTGCTGGGACGGTCGGGCAGGCTGATGAGTTAGGCGTTTTCGCGACGGAAGGCGTCTTCGCGGCCATGTTCTGGCCTCCGGGTGGAACCTTCGATTATGCGCTGGCCGGCTTCCGAGCTTATCGCGACTTTGACGGCGCAAACTCGAACTTCGGCGACATCTTGATGCAATCGACTTCGAGTAACGTGCAGAATGTGACCGTCTACGCGAGCAAGGACAGCACGAATCCAAACCGGGTGGTGTTGGTGGCAATCAACCGCTCGTCCGCTTCGCAGATTGTCGCCATCAATGGAGCTCCACTTTCTGGCACTGCGCACATGTATCAAATCACAGCGGCTACGGCGCAAGGACAAACGCCCGTTAAGCCCGTGGCCCTGGGACAGACGCCGGTGAGTGGCTCGTCTCTTACGGTGACATTGCCCGCCTATAGTGTGACGACGATTGACGTGCACTGAACCGCGGGTACTAGCAAGATACCGCCTGCTGCGCCGGCGCACACGGCCGGCGCAGTTGGCTGTATGGGCAGAAATGAAGAAGGACGGCTGGGATCTCTGCGCCCAGTAAGTTCTCAGCTGACCTTCGCCACCTCGTACAGGTACTCGACGTAACTCATCACCGCACCGTCCATGCCCTGGACTTTCGGGTTCGAAGATTCAACTACGTAATACTCGTCGGGAGCGTGCGCTCCGCTGCCGTGACCCAGGCCAAAGTGTCCGGCGGGAAGTTTGAGCGGCTCGCCGGTAAACACGTAGCCCGGCCAGGAGCCGGCATTGCGCGGCATCATGATGGGATCGACGCCGCCGCGCTTGTAGATGTTGATTTCGGCGCGGATCACTGCCGCATCAGCCGATGAGCTATTAGGATCGTAGCCACCGGTCATATTGACTTCAATGTCGCCGAAGCCTTGCTTCGCTAAGTGCGCTTTGAGCGCAGCTAGAGCTTCTTCCGCCTTCATGTCGGGCACCAGGCGCAGGTCCATCTTGGCGACAGCGCGATGCGGCAGGATGGTCTTGCCGCCGGGGCCGGTGTAACCGCCGACCAGACCTTCAATGTTCACCGTGGGCCGCCCCATCAGCAGCTCCAACGATTCCTGGAAGCTTACATCGTGCACCCAGTGTTCTACACCCAGGGATTTCTTCGCCGAGACTTCATTCATACGAACCGCGGCGTCGGCAATCATCTTCTTCTCTGATTCCGAGAGAGGCCGGGCTTTACTGGCGAAGCCTTCGATGGCCGGTTCATTGCCGTCCGTGGAAACCAGCGTATTCAGGGCCTTCACCAGATGCCACGCGGGTGAATCAAGACGCGCTTTGTTGCTCGAGTGAACGTCGGCGCGGGGGCCACGACCCCATTTCTCGCCGCTCGAAACCAGTTCCAGTTCGACCACGCCCTTGGCGCCCAAGGTAATCGTCACCTCGCCCCCGGGCGCTTGCGAAGCCGACGGCATAAAAATGCCCATGGATTTCTTCAGCGCGGCCTGGACCTCAGGACGGCGCACGACCTGGGGAAAATGCGGCGAGCCGATCTCTTCTTCGCCTTCCGCCACCATCACCAGATTGACCGGCAGCTTTTTGCCGGCGCCGCGGATGGCGTGCAGGGCCGCCAGAAACGACGCTTCCGGGCCTTTCTGATTGACCGCCCCGCGGCCCACGATCACTTTGCCGAAGCCGGACTTGTCCACCAAGCGCGCTTCCCACGGCGGCGATGTCCATTCCGAGGGATCGACTTGCTTCACGTCGTACATGAAATAGAGTCCCAGCGTGCGCGGCGCTCCCGCGTCGAGCGTGGCGAAGATTCCGGGCTGGCCGTCCGTGGGAACTTTTGTGACTTGCTGGAAACCCGCGTCGCGAAACATCTGCATCGTCAGCTCACAGCCTTCGTTCACTCCGCGATTTTCGGCAGCGATCGAGGGCTGCTTGATCCACGTCTGCAGCCGTTGTAGCGCTTCGTCGTGCCGCTTCTTGACCTCCGCGCGAATGGCAGTCAGATCATCGTCGGCAACAGCAAGCATGTGCGAGGTCGCGCCGGCGCTGGATAAAGAAGCAGTTGTTCGTGGCCAGGATGAAGACGAGTGAAGCCCCGCGGCCCCGGCTGTCGCGGTGAAAAGAGATGCCGTCGCACCGGCGAGAAACGTCCGGCGATCAAGAGACTTGAGCGGCGATTTTTCCTGCGCCGCACCGTCAGAAACATCCTCAACCTGCTTGTCTTGTTCGCTTGCCATAACAGCCCTCCTGCTTGCGAAGGCGGATTATATGACATGAGGGCCTCATCCGCACCAGCTTGCTTTGGGTGTCGACGGATCCAATCAATTGAATAGGGCCGCAGTCAGGGGCGCCGTAGCAGCGGATCAGCTGAAGCGGTGGGACGAGCGCTATCTCTAGGCGGCGCGCTTCCTTTTTGCTCGGGGCGAAGACCGCCGGCTGGGTTCGGTGGCATCCGGAACGGAAACTGTAAGATCAACTTTAGGCAGTTTCTGTTTGAGTTTCAGCACCGGTTCAAAAAGATCTCCGTCCTTCACGCGATCGAGCACTCGTTCGGAATCGAAGACCAGCAGTTCGGGATCCTCTTTAGCAAGACACTTCTCCACTTCCGCCCAAGTCACCGGGCATGAGACGGTCGGCCTCTCTTTTGCCCGAAGCGAATAGACGGCAACTGTAGTCTTATGCTGGTCGTTTTGGCTCCAATCCACGAAGACTTTGTTCTTCCGGAGCGATTTTTTCATCTCGGAAACCACCAGATCGGGGTGCTCCCGCTCGAGTTTTCCGGCCAGTTCGTGAGCAAACGACTTGGTTTCCGGATAGCCTGTCTTGGTGTTGAGTGGGACGTAAACCTGCAGGCCCTTAGAGCCGGAAGTCTTGGGAAACGCCTTCAGTCCGATCTCATCGAAAAAGCCGCGCAGCCAAAGGCCTACGCGGCAACACTGAATGATACTTGCCGGCTCACCTGGATCCAGGTCAAAAACCATTGCGGTAGGCTGCTCGATATTTTTGGCCAGCGCTAACGACGTATGCAGTTCCAGGTCCGCGAGATTTGCGGCCCAAACCAGGGTAGGCAAATCCTGCGCCAGACAGTAGTCCATCCAGCGCTGATTGCCTTCACTCCAGATGCGAGCGGTCGAGACCCAATCAGGCCGATGCGATGGGCAATTCTTTTCATAAAAGAACGCCCCACGTACACCTTCGGGATAACGCTTGAGAGTGAGCGGCCGCCCCTTCAGGTGAGGCAGTAAGACAGGTGCAACGCGAATGTAGTAGTCGATGACTTGCCCTTTGGTGAATCCGACCTCGGGATAAAGCACCTTGTCGAGATTGGACACCTTCAGGCGTTTTCCTTCGACATCAACCTCAGAGGTTTTTGGCGCCATCGTGACTCCTGCACCAGCGAACGCTTGCAGACTTGTTATGCCTAGGCGGCTCTCTTCCTGGGCACCTTGGCGCCTTTCTCCCGCGCTTCAGACAGGCCAATGGCGATCGCCTGCTTCCGGCTCGTGACCCGGCCTCCCTTGCCTCCCTTGCCGGACCGAAGCGTCCCCTTTTTCCTCCTGCGCATGGCGCTCTCCACCCTTTTGCTCGCGGCCTTGCCGTATTTCCGGCGGCCACTATGGCGTCTCGTCTTCGCTGGCATGTTGCCTCCCAATGGATGTGTTCCCTTTCAGTGAGAAGCGAGCCTCGGCAAAGAAGTTGCGCGTGGGCGGTGCTGGCAGACGAGCTTCGCGCATCCGCGCCTGGACGCCAATACGCATCCTTAAAAGTCACGAAACGAACGGCTCACCCGAGGAACCTCAGGACCTGCTGGAAGACGGCTACATCGGCTCCACCGCCGCCTGACAGGTTTGACAAAAATTGAAAGCCGCACCAGGAAGGTGCGGCTTCAGGTTGAGTAAGAGGAGAGTGAGACCTACTCCCGACTAACGGCCAAAATTTTATCGCCATTGAGTGGGAATGAAAGCGCCAAGATACGCCACTTTCGTTGCCTAGCGATTTTCCGCTGCTCAGTGGAATCACCCCGCTTCTCTGATCGGCGTGCTCCGCCGCATACACGTTCCTGGATCCGTGCCTCGCTGCGCGCAAGGGCCCACCGCTATTCACTGCTCACGACAAAAGACCCTCGCCTGGAACTTCCCGTATACTTCCAAAGTCTGGAAACTAAAGAACAAACATCGCGAGATCCCCAGAGCAGCGTAATTCATACTGGCGGAACATTGGAACCTGAAAATATCCTGTCCCTGCCCGAGCTCGAGACTTTGGCCGAAGCCCGCATGTCGCCCATGGCGCTTGCATACGTCACTGGCGGCGCGGCCGACGAAATCACGCTGCGCGCCAACTGCGAAGACTGGAAACGCATTCGTCTCAATCCTCGCGCGCTGGTCGACGTCTCCAATCTTGATATGAGGACGGAAATCCTCGGCCAGCAGCTCGATTTGCCGCTTCTGCTTGCGCCTGCGGCGTTTCACCGCCTGTTTCATCCAGAAGCCGAACTGGCGACGATTGCCGGTGCGAATCAGGCCGGCGCCAGCGTGGTGCTGAGTTCCTATGCGACGGAACCGGTGGAAGCCATCACCAAGGTCGCGCAACGGCCTGTGTGGTTCCAGCTTTACACGCAAACCGACCGCGGGCTGACGCGCGAGATGGTGGAGCGCGCCCAGGCGGCCGGATGCAAAGCCTTGTGCGTTACCGTGGATACTCCGGTGCTCGGCGCCCGCCACCGCGAGAGCCGCTCCCAGTTCAAGCTGCCCGCCGACTTCACGCTGCCCAACCTTAACCTGGGCGGAGTCAGCCATCGGCCGCTGCGCGGCGCGATCTACAGCGAGCTGCTCAACGCCAGCCTCACCTGGAAAGACATTGATTGGCTGCGCTCGCTGGCCAAAGTCCCGGTGCTGCTCAAGGGTGTGATGAATCCCGACGATGCTTTGCGCGCTGCCGAAGCCGGAGTTTCCGGCGTGATTGTTTCCAACCACGGCGCGCGTAATCTGGACACCTTGCCCTCGACAGCAGAGGCTCTGCCGCGAATCGTCGAGAGAGTCCAAGGTAAGATCCCCCTGCTGGTGGATGGCGGCATCCGCCGCGGAACGGACGTGGTCAAGGCCCTGGCTCTCGGCGCCAAGGCTGTCCTGATCGGCCGGCCTTACTTACACGGGCTGGCCGTGGCCGGCGCCGCCGGCGTCGCTCGCGCCGTAGAAATCCTGCGGACCGAGTTGCAGATGGCGATGGCGCTGACCGGAAGAAGATCGATTAAGGAGATTGACCGGGCAGTGTTGTGGGCAGGATGACCCGCGCGAAAAGCCTTGCAAGCCCGTGTATTTACGCCGAACACGTGACCAGGCGGCCGATTTTCTTGGCTCACGCGAGGCAACGGCGGAGCAGGTCCCTCACCCGCATCTCTCCCGCCTCGCGGGATCGTCTGCGGAGTTCGGGATGGTGTCTCGTGGGGTTGGAACGCATGCAGAACCGAAAAGCGTACTTGCGGAGCTTAGGCTCGATCGTGATGTACCTGACGCATTCTAAAAACTCCAATCACCGCGCTTACGGTACCCGGCTCCACGCGCCGACAATCGCTGGCGTAAGCGTCACCGCTCCGGCGCGAACACATTCGTCGCGCAGGCGGTCGGCCAATGTATCGATATCGATTTCCTCGGCAGTCGCGATGCCAAACTTTTCAATAGCCGGAAGCAGGCTGCGCGTCACTCCGGTGAACACGTCGTAACCGACCCAGTCCGGGCCGGCTCCCGCGGGAATCTCGACGTGCAACACAGGCGGAGTTAGTCCAGCCCGAACAAAGGTGGAATGAAGTTCCGCACCCATGCGCAGGCGGACACCTGAGCGTTCGAATGCCGTCAAAACAATCGAGAGGATCCACTCAAACAGAGGGTTCGATGGGTAGCAGGCGGGGGCCAACTTCATGTCGTATTCCAGGAATGACACGATCCCATTCTTCTTGAGCATACGCATCAGGGACTTCACCGTCTGCGCGGGATCAGGCTGATACAGCAACACCAGACGGCCCACTACGGCGTCGAAGGTAGTTGGGGAGTCGAACGAGCCACAGTCGCCGATTTCAAAATGTACGTTCTTCCAACCGGCGTCGCGGGCCCGTTCTGTGGCTTCGGCGACAGCATCAGCACTGCGGTCGATTCCGAACACCTGCCCATTTTCACCCACCAGCTGCCGGGCGGCAAAGCTGACGTCGCCGACACCGCAGCCCACATCGAGCACGCGCATGCCGGAGGTGATCCCCGCCTGACGAAACACGCGGAGAGTTACGTCCTGATAAAGCGCAGCCTGACGCTTCAGGCGCTCGCGTTCCTGCTCAGAGTGTCCCAGAGGATAACTGTGCTTGTCTATCGATTGCATTTACGAACTTCCGATGATCACTCCCGCGGCGAACACCAGAATCCCGCCGATGATGACTTGCAAAGTGGCGGAAAGCCACGGTGAGTCCATGTAGCGATGCCTGATCCAGGCGATGGTGAACAGCTCGGCCAGCACCACCGCCACTGCCACAGTGAAAGCCATCTTGAAGTTCGGGATCAGGAAGGGCAAGGTGTGGCCGATGCCGCCCAGCGCCGTCATGAGGCCGCAAACGGTTCCGCGGATCCAGGGATGCCCGCGGCCGGTAAGGCTGCCGTCGTCAGAGAGCGCTTCAGCGAAGCCCAAGATC
>DATFQZ010000180.1:0-3057 GCA_035263765.1 Candidatus Angelobacter sp.
TGATGTACTTGAAGCGCTTGTCTTTCTTCAGATCGAGGATGCGGTCGCGGAAAGCCCACAGCACATCCTCAATCCTCTTTTCGGGCAGCGATGCCAGGGTCTCGTTATGGTCCGGCGTCTCAATAATGACTTCGTGCGCGCCGATGCCGTTCATCTTGTCGAACATGCCATCGGCGGAGCGGTTCAGGCTGCCTTCAATCTGCAGCGCGGGAAACTTGTTGGGCACTACACGAACCGTCCAACCCTGAGCATCGCGCCCGGCACCGTTCGGACGGTAAGCAAGCACTTCGGAGGGTGTCTTACTCTCGTTGCCGGGACAAAAAGGGCAAAATCCGCCCTTCAGCTTCACCGACTCCCTGACAAAATCGGTTGGGCGCTTCGAGCGGTCAGTCGAGATGATTACCCATCGGCCTACGATGGGATCTTTACGAAGTTCAGGCACTGTCGATTGGTCTCCTGCGAGCGCATCGGTTATCTTACGCCAAAGCCCGCGAATCGGAAATCACGGCTCTCACACAACAATAGGAGACTGCGTGAGACCCCATTGACGCCCAAAAAAAGACTGCCCCATCCCTTCCCGCTTCGGGAAGGGATGGGGCTGAAGGGCTATGCTGCGTCGGTCAGTAACCCGCGCCTTGATGTCTTGTCCCTGTCGCGTGCCGATAATCAATTCCAACAAGGTGAGTGCACTCCTCCAGCACATCAAGAGCAATATCGGCCTGTTCTGTGCTGACGATGAGTGGAGGCGCAATTCGTATAGTATTCGGCCCGCAACCCAGGAACAATACCCCGCGTTCGAAGGCCATCTCGACAATTCGATCGCGCTGTTCTGCCCCCGGCGTGCGAGCCGTCTTGTCGGTCACAATCTCCATGCCAATCATCAGCCCACGCCCGCGAACATCGCCCACCAGATCGAGCGTGCGCGGCCATTCGGCAATGCGCTCCATGATGTGTTTGCCAATAACCTCGGCGTTCTTTATGCCTTCGCGCTCCAGCACATCGAGAGTGGCTAACGCCGCGGCAATCGATACTGGATTTCCGCCAAAGGTAGAGGCATGCGATCCTGGAACCCAGTCCATGATCTCCGCCTTTGTCATGGTCACGCCCAGCGGCATTCCGCTGGCAACGCCTTTGGCAATGCAGACGATGTCAGGCTCTACGCCGGTGTGCTCAATCGCCCACCACTTGCCGGTACGGCCTACGCCCGACTGCACTTCGTCGGCGACCAGCAGAATCCCATGACGGTCGCAGATCTTGCGCAGCTCCTGCATGAACACCGTCGGCGCCACCACATATCCGCCTTCGCCCTGAATGGGCTCGACGAAGATCGCGGCCACTTCCTCCGGCGGCAACACCGTCTTGAACAGCTTCTCTTCGATATAGCGCGCGCAGCCGAGAGCGAATGCCTCCGCTTCCTGTGCTCCACCCACGCAGCCGTGATACACATCCGGATAGCGCACGTGCGTCACTCCCGGAACCAGCGGCGCAAAGCGCCGCTTCTGCTGCGGTTTCGAAGCGGTCAGCGACAACGCTCCCATCGTCCGCCCGTGAAACCCACCCAGGAACGCAATCACGTTCTGCCGCTTCGTGTGATATCGAGCCAGTTTCAGCGCCGCCTCAATCGCCTCGGTGCCTGAGTTGGCGTAGTAAAACTTGTGCGGGCCCTTCATGGGCGCAATCTTCGATAGCCGCTCCGCCAGCGTCACCATGCTCTCGTAATAGAAGTCGGTGCCCGACATGTGGATCAGCTCGCCCGCTTGCTTCTGAATGGCCGCGACCACCTCAGGATGGCAATGTCCGGTCGAGGTCACTGCAATTCCTGCTGAGAAGTCCAGGAACTCGTTGCCGTCCACGTCTTCGATGATCGAGCCGCGTCCGCTCTTCGCCACCAGCGGATACGACCGCGTATACGACGGCGAGATATGGTGGTGATCACCATCCAGGATCTCCTGCGCCTTCGGGCCAGGCAGCTTGGTGCGGATTTTGGGTCCTGCAACTTGGGTCAGAGTTTGGGTGGTGGTCATGGTCGTCTCCTGCGAAATGGGCTGGGGCACGGTGCACGTGCCGAATTCCTGGCTTGCGCGGAGTGGCTGTCTTACGTTGTCAGACTGGAAAGCTTCGAGGCCGCCATTTCCGGGCCGGAGCGCAGAGGAAGACGGGAGCTAGTCGCCCGAGAAGAGATTCGGTCGTGCCATGCAAGGTGCCCGCTTGGAATCAGCCCCAGATGGGATTGGCGACCATGCCACACGCACACCAGCCTCGCATGCCGGATGCGACACGGCATAGGCGATTATCTGCGGATTGTGTACACGGCTGGACATGCTGCAAATCTTCTTAAAAATTATAGTCGGCTTTGCCCGCCGCCGTAACCCCCAAAATCGCGAGGCTCAACGCTGTTCGAGGCGGCGGTAGCATTTCGCCTACTGGAAACTTCCCTCCGTCTCCCCGTAAACTAAAGGAAAGAAGCCCTCGTGCTACGCTGTATGTCTGGCTCAACCCAATCTTCTATAGGTGCACGGAATCGACTCCTGGCGGCCGCCATGCTGCTTACCTTGGCGGCCACGTCTGCCTGCACGCGTTCCAATGCCTCAGCGGGCGCGCCCCACGCCGCCTCGCAACAGACAAAAGCCAGCAAAGCACAAGCCGAGCAACCAGCCGCCACCCTCGCCCCCGAACTGGCCTAAACCTCTGCGAATGCCCAATCCGGCGATGTCTACGCCATGACCCGCCTTGCCGAGGCTTACGAAAAGGGCGAAGGCGCGACCAAGGACATCCACCAGGCTGTCACCTGGTTCACTAAGGCCGCCGACGCTGGCGATTCCAACGCCATGTACCGCCTCGGCCGCATCTATGCCACCGGCTCAGGAGTGGAAAAGGACTACGTCGAAGCCTTCAACTGGTACAAGCGCGGTGCAAGAGCTGGCAACAGCGACGCCATGTACAGCCTCGGCGAGGCCTATGAGCACGGCACCGGCGTCCGCGAAGACATTCAGCAGGCCGTCAATTGGTACGACCAAGCAACGCTCCGCGGCAACAAAGCCGCCAAAGCGGCTCTTG
>DATFQZ010000181.1:0-2902 GCA_035263765.1 Candidatus Angelobacter sp.
CTTTGGGCGGTGTTGGGGCCGAGACCAAACGTTACTTTCCCTGGGGAGATTCTCCGCCAGGCTCGCAACAAGCCAACCTTGGTGGCGGCGCCGGATGCCCGGCGGACGTGGCTGCTTTTGCAGCCGGCGACAGCGCGTTCGGTTGCCGTCAGATGATCGGCAACGTGTGGGAATGGGTAGCTGACAATTTCGAACCCTATCCAGGCTTCGAGGTGGATCCCTATCGCGAATACTCCCAGCCCTGGTTTGGTACGCACAAGGTGCTGCGCGGTGGCGCCTGGACAACCCAGCCGCGGCTGCTTCGCAACACCTGGCGAAACTTCTATACTCCAGATCGCCGCGATGTGTGGGCAGGCTTCCGCACCTGCCGGCTCCATCAGAAGTGAATATTCTGCTTATCAACCCGGCGCAAGTTCACACCCACACAGGCAACCGTACGACCGCCGAGCGCTGGGCTCGGCTGTTGGGCGAATTAGGACATCAGGTCGAGGTGGCGCACGACTGGTCGGGCTCAAGCCAAACCATGCAACGGGACTTGCTGATCACGTTGCACGCCCGAAAAAGCTTCCCTACCCTCGAACGCTTCCATCGTGCCTATCCAGACATTCCCGTCATAGTGGCCCTTACCGGCACAGACGTCTATCAGGATATCGAGAGCAGTCCAGAAGCGAAGCAGTCGCTCGAAATAGCGTCGCGCCTGATTGTGCTCCAGCCGCTGGCCGTCGATGCTCTTCCCGCGCGTTTCCGCAGCAGATGCCGAGTCATCTATCAGTCAGCCAGGACTGCGGGACCGCCCGACAGGCCGGATGGGAATGTGTTTTGCATATGCGTCCTGGCCCACTTGCGCGCAGTGAAAGATCCTTTGCGCGCGGCGTATGCTGCTCGCGATCTGCCCACCGATTCAAGGGTGCAGGTAGTGCACGCCGGGGGTGTTCTTGATGCGGATCTGGCTCGCGAAGCGGAGGCCGAGCAGCGCCGTAATCCACGCTATGTCTGGCTTGGAGATTTTTCCCATGAACGCGCCCTGCGGCTGCTGGCCGGTTCCCATCTGCTGGCCCTGACTTCCGTTCTGGAGGGTGGAGCCAACGTCGTCAGCGAAGCCATCGCTGCCGGCGTTCCAGTCCTCTCCACTTTGATTCCAGGTTCAATCGGTATCCTCGGACCAGACTATCCCGGTTATTTTCCCGTTGCTGACACCCGCGCGCTTTGCCGTTCCATGCAGCAGGCCGAAACAAATTCCGCTTTCTATGGTGAACTCAAACAGCGCGTTAGTGATCTTAAGCCCCTGGTGGATCCTCGAAGCGAACGCGAGAGCTGGCAGGCGCTCCTCGCTGAGGTGAGCCGATCCTCAGTAACGGTATCGAGTGATTAGAGCGTGTTTCAAAAATAGGCGGGCGCATGCGACAGGTGGAAGCCCCGGACATTGGTCAGACATTGGTCCGGGGAGCGAGTTCTTTAGAACCCGCGAAAATAGCGTTCCCATACACGCTCTAAGTTATTTCCTCATCCGGCGGTCCCGCTGCTCCAGACAGATCTTGAGGTTTGATCTTCTCCACGTTGAATCTGGCTGCGCGGTCGCGCATGGTTCTGAGCACTTCCTCCAGTGGCGGAGGCTCACCCTTGATCCAGCGCAACGGGTTCACGCGAGCTACAACAAAGGCGCGCAGGTACGGGCTGACAAGTCCACGTTCCTTTAACTTTTTTACGGCGGCAGCAACTTTTTCTTCCAGCTCGAGTACGAGTGAAGCCCGTTTTTCGTGGTCTCGTATAGCTGTGCGCAACGGCGCGTCTGTGAAGCTTTCAAGTCGACGCAGTATCGGATGGTACACTCCTCCGCCAAACCGGGGTACCCGCTCATAACAAATGCCCAGAGTGACTAGAGACGATTCATCCAGATAAAAGGTGAAAGATGATTCCGGACGCGAAGCATCTTCGTCCAGCAAACCCCGATAGATGCGGATCACCTCCAGAGACCGCTCCTTCAAGTTGTGCGCTTTTTCTGTGTTCAAGGCCAGGATCTGCCAGGCGATTTCGCGGTCGATCAAAACGAGTGCAGAAATTGCTTTCGCGCCCAGACGTCTCATGGCGGCCAGGCGGTGCCGTCCGTTGGGCGTCCAGAATCCGTTGCCTTCAGGAGCAGTCACGGCGATGATGGGATCAAGAAAACGGGCGGTCTTGTTGATAACATCCGCCAATCGCTTGTGATGTGTATCAGACAGATCACGCTGAAACGGAGTAGGCTCAACCTTATCAATCGGGAGAATTGACAACAACACCGGATGCCCGCCAAGAGGCTCTTTGTAAGAGCCGACAACACAACCGCCGAACTTCTCAATGAGCGCCACCACCTCAGCAGCCGCTCCTTCCGGTTGTAGTAGTTGACACTCTCCTGGCTGAAGTCCCTTTGTGCCAGGTTTGGCTTTTCGTGGACGCCGTCGAGCAGGTGCGCGTTTTGGCATGCGATCTATTTTACGAATTCGATCATTGCGACCGCCGGGCCGCCTCGATTGGGGCTATCTCAACAATCATATCGCCGCGCACGAAGTACATAACGTCATAGCGATCGACCGTGGGATCGCAATGCGGCGGAATGAATTCAACGCGTTCGCCCAGCCTGATTGGAGAACCGCCGGACGGGCGCATCAATCCACCATGTTCGTCGCCAAAATAGAAGTAACGTGAGCCGCCAAAGCGCTCACCTGTCGGTCGCGGCATAGGACCATCTGTTGCGAAGGCCTTCAAGCCGGCGTCCACAGTGACCCACTCTTGTGCATTGATGCTGATCACTTGCGCCTGAACGAAAAGGCTCTGTTCGAAGGCGCCGTCTGCGTCATCGCCAAGGGCGTCCCGATATTGGTTATCCATGAAGATGTACGATCCGGGCTGTACTTCGTTCAGAACT
>DATFQZ010000182.1:0-2564 GCA_035263765.1 Candidatus Angelobacter sp.
AAACGCACTCCTTCAATACTTGCCGGATTGGCTCTATCTGCCATCACTTACGCCCAAGGCCAGGGAGAGCCTATCACCCATGTTTCTTCGACCCAGCCAGATTCGCTCGCCTGGATGATCTTGGGGCTGCTCGTTTGGGTGGCCTATGTGCTGGTCGTCTGGGGTCGGGTCTTCGTCCGAGCCGGGTACCCGCGCTGGGATTCGCTGGTGATTCTCCTTCCGCTCTTCAATCTCTTCGCGATTGGCAAGCGGACTCGGGAAGCAGGCTATTCCGGCTGGTGGATGCTGCTGATCTTGGTACCGTTGGGACTGGTTTTCTGGAGCTTCAAGCTGGCCTACGCCGAAGAATGGCCCGCCGAGAAGCGCAAACACAGCGATCGCGCGGTGCTGAAGTATGAAGTGCTGCCCGACTGAGAACGCAAACCTAATGAAGACAACTCTCATTATGAGCGCGCTGGCGCTCGTTTTATCGGCGGCCTGTGTGGGCTTCGCGCAAACGCCCACGCGACCCTGCGGGCCTACGGCTACGGAGATATTTCATCTGCGCATGGAATGCAAAGAGCTGGGGAAGCAGTTTGACAAGGAGAGCGAGGCGCAGGTAATACGACGGCCGGAGATCGCCAGGGTTCATTTCTATGCTGCGCACTATAACCCGCAAGCCAACCGCTGCTATGTCGAGGGCACCACCATTCTCAGGGAGGACGGTCACGATACGTCTATCATCAGCCTCCTTCATGACGCTCAAAGTGACGAGCCGTTGCCGTTGGCATCGACGATGCGTTCCAACGATAAAGACGGGACAACCACTTTTGAAGCTGGCGCGGGAGATGGCACGAGCGGCAATGACCATGCCGCCTACCTGAAAGCCAAGGCGTTCATCGATGAGCACATGAGGGAGAAGTAGTCCCTTCGAGCAGCCGCTCCACGATGTCGATAATTCAGAGTATTGACGAGGCGAGATTGTAATGTCTCCTGTTATTATTTGTTGTGCTGCTCTGTTATACTTGCTTGTCTTCTGTATCCTTGCCAGAGCTTTCACTTATGAAGATAAGAAGACTGGGAAACGCGTATGGAAAAAACCCTGGCAATCTAAATTCGGCTCTGAGCGAGAATTCGACAGGAGGGCGATTTCATGCGGCCTTCCTGAAGGCAACGAATTCGGTCTTAGTAGCGGCGATTCGTTGAGCCTTTAAGAGCAGGTAGCGGAGATTCTTGTAGCCGCGGCCTCGGCGCAGGAGGCACTTGATGTTTCCGTTGATCGCTTCCACTATGCCGAGCGGAACCTTCGTCCGGCAGTAGTTCAGTATTCCATCGAGGTGGCTGACCAGCATCTCAGCAAGCTTCTGAAACGGCTTCAGACGCTGCCAGCGAAGTTGACCAATCCAGCGGTGCAGGTAGTTCACCATTGCGCCTTCCGAGCGATACGTCCATAACCGGTCCAGGCTTTCTTTGAGGAGATACGCCTTGAAGATCTTCCGATTCATCGCGAAAAGCTCGGTCAACTCTTGCCGCTTGGGCGAGGATAAGTTCATCCATCGACTGAGCAGCAGCCAGCGTTTGCCCTTCACCAAGCCGCGCATCACTCCGCCCTTGCGAAAAAACTCGGTCCGGCGCACTTCATCGATGGCCTTGTTGGCGTGCTGCATCACGTGGAACTTGTCATAAACGATGCGGCAGTTGGAAGCCCATTGCTCGATGCTCAGTCGATACGGCTCCCACATATCCACGCACGCGGCCGTGATCCGCATCCGCTGCCGGCTGGTTAGCTCACCCTCAAAGAATCCGTCCAGCGTTTCCTTCTTACGCTCTCGGCCAAACCACACCGGCTCGGCGTTGTCCAGATTGCTCACCACCGTGATGAACTTCTGTTTCTTTCCCAGATGGATTTCATCCACGCCCATTTGCGCCAGCACCGGCCTTTTCCGGTCCGCCGCCCATCGTTCCAGGTACCGCAGGTCGATGGCTCGTACGGTGCTGGCCGCCAGCCCGAATCGCAGCGCTACTTGCCGCGCCGCCGCGCTCTCGCAAGCCTGTCCTACCGCATCCTCGAAGCGTTTGCTAAAAGGCGCTTTGCTGGGCAACTGGGGCACTTTCTCCACCTTGATGCCGCAATCCGGGCAGCACACCCGATACACTTCCACTACCACCGTCGTGCGGAACTCCATGCAGGGCAGATCGCGCACCTCACGTTCGTTCACATCGTGCGCCTTTTCCATCTCGCGCCCGCATCCGGAGCACACCAGCTTTTCCTGGCCACGCTTGCGTCGAACCCACAGCTTCAGGGTCTTGGCGTCCTCATCGATTTCGTGCCGGTAAACTCGGTATCCCGGCCATCCCAATAGTTTCGTTAGATCGGTGTCTCGCAAACCGCGAGTTTACACAAAAACGCGCCATCCCTGAAATCTGTTGCCCGCAGAAGGTCTATCGAATTCCTGCGCAGAGCCACTTCATACTTTCCATCGCGCCTAGATTGGCCGAAAAGGTGATGCGCAACAGCACCGCCATATTGGAACCCGCCGCCATCCTGGTTGGCTGTCGTGGTCGGCGTTATGGTTGGACGGAGG